>DATLYU010000129.1:0-18917 GCA_035574435.1 Gaiellaceae bacterium
TCCGCGGGTAGGGGAGGTCCTCGCCGAGCTGCGCCGGCGCAAGCTGAACGGCGAGCTGGACGGGCGGGAGTCGGAGCTCGAGGCCGCGCGCGAGCTGATCGCGGCGCAGGCATGAGCGTCGCGCCCGCGAGCGTCGTGGCCGCGCGCTACCGCGCGCTCCGCGAGGAGGTCGGCCCGCGCGTGACGGTCGTGGTCGCGACGAAGTACGTCCCGCTCCCCGAGCTCGAGGTGCTCGTGCAGGCCGGCGTGGAGGTCGTGGGCGAGAACCGCGCGCAGGATCTGGAGCGCAAGCACGCTACGTACGGCGACGCGTTCCGCTGGCACTTCATCGGCCATCTGCAGTCGAACAAGGTCAAGGTCGTGAACCGGATCTGCGAGCTCGTACACTCGCTCTCCTCCGACTCCGCCGCCCGGCGCCTGCAGGTGCCGGCGCTGCTCGAGGTGAACCTCTCGGGCGAGGCGTCGAAGTCCGGCGTCGCTCCGGGGGAGATCGCGGCCTACGTCGAGCGCTACCCGCTCGTGCGCGGGCTCATGACCATGCCGCCGCTGACTCACGACCCGGAGGCCTCGCGGCCGTACTTCCGGCGCCTGCGCGAGCTCGCAGCGGAGCACGGCCTGGCCGAGCTGAGCATGGGGACGTCCCAGGACTACCGCGTGGCGGTCGAGGAGGGGGCGACGTACGTGCGCGTCGGCGCCGCCCTGTTCGCCCCCCCGGGGTGAGCGGGACGGGCCGCTCGCGGGACTAGAATCGCCTCGGCATGAGCCTCTCCGACCTCTGGAACCGCACGCTCGTGTACTTCGGCATCGCCGAGGACGAGGAGTGGGACGAGGACGGCTACGTGACGAACGAGCAGCTCGAGGAGAGCTACCGCCGTCGCGACCGCCAGAATGTCCGCCGCCTGCCGAGCGTGCCCGAGCCGGACGAGTGGACGGCGAGCGCCGAGCGCCCGCGCCGTCCGCCGCAGCGGCTGCGCAGCATCGATCCCGGGCCGCCGGCGAAGGTGCACCTCGTCGTGCCGCGGAGCTTCAACGACGCGCAGCAGATCGCCGACCGCTTCAAGGCGCAGATCCCGGTCATCCTCAATCTGCAGAGCGCCGACACCGACCTTTCGAAACGGCTGATCGATTTCGCGAGCGGGCTCACGTACGCGCTCGACGGGAGCATGCAGCGCGTCGCCGACAAGGTCTTCCTGCTCACGCCGCGGAACGTCGAGCTTTCCGCCGAGGAGCGCGCCCGCGCCCTCGAGCGGGGCGGCTTCTTCAATCAGGCGTAGACCGCCGGCCCCCCGGGCGCGCCCGTTCTCGACCTGTCCTGGGGACAGACCCCCAGACACGTCCAGACGAGACCTGCCCGCGGCGACAGACCCCACAAACACGCGCCCGCACATGTCCGGACCCGGCATGCCCCGGGGACAGACCCCTGGACATGTTCGAACCAGGCGCACGGACGCCGTAGGAACAGGCGCGCCGGCGCCGAACACGCGTGCGATGGGCGCGCCCGCCTGGATCGGCCTGCTCGCAGACGCCGCGTCGTCGCTGCAGAGCTTCGTCTCCGTGTTCGCGGCGATCTACGCGCTGCTCATCTTCGCCTACGTGATCCTCTCCTGGGTCCGGCTGCCCTATTCCCGCACGGCGAGCGCCGTGCAACAGTTCCTGGACGACGTCTGCCGTCCGTACCTCAACGTCTTTCGCCGCGTCCTGCCGACCTTCGGGCCGCTCGACCTGTCGCCGCTCGTCGCGGTGCTGGTCCTCTTCCTCGCGGCCCGGCTCGTCAACGGCCTGATCGAGGCGCTCCTGTAAGGAGGTCCCATGCCGCTCACCCCAGTCGAGATCAGACACGTCGACCTTCGCCGGGCCTGGCTGCGCGGCTACCGGCGGAGCGTCGTGGACCGGCTGCTCACCGACATCGCCGACAGCTTCGAGGACGTCTGGCGCGAGCGCGCCGACCTCGCGGACCGCGTCGAGGAGCTGGAGGCGGAGGCGGCCAAGCACCGCGAGCTCGAGGACCTGCTCCGCTCGACGCTCGTTTCCGCGGAGCGGGCCGCCCAGGAGCTGCGCGAGCAGGCCCGGCGCGAGTCGGACCTCGTCGTCCAGGAGGCCCACGCGGAGGCGCGGCGCATCACCCGCGAGGCCGCGGCCGAGAAGCGCCGGCTCGAGGACGAGATGCGCCGGATCCGCGCGCTCCTGCGGACCGCGCTCGAGACGCTCGACGGCGAAGGCTGGCCGGGCGAGCGCACGCAGGCCGCCCCGCCCCCGGAGGTCCCCGCCGAGGAACGGACCGAGGGAGGCGGCATCCGCAAGGTCGTCGGGTAGCCCCGGCGAGCACGGATATCCTTGGGCCGTGGCCGGCCCGACGACACGTCTGCGGCTCCGTGTCAGCCCGCGCTCTTCCCGAACGGGCGTCGGCGGCTTCCACGCGGGCGCCTGGCGCGTCCGTGTTTCCGCTCCGCCCGAGAGCGGGAAGGCCAACGCCGCCGTGCTCGACGTCCTCGCCCGCGCCCTCGACGTCCCACGCCGGCGCCTGGAGATCGTCGCCGGGCCCGCGGCGCGCGAGAAGGTCGTCGCCGTGCACGGGTTGGCCGAGCACGAGGTGGAGGCCAGGCTCGCGGCCGCAACGGAGGCGAGCGCCCGGTGAGCCTCGACCTCGAGCGCTTCCGGCTGACCCTCGAGCGCGAGCGCGCGCGCCTGCTCGGCGCGCTCGAGGCCGTCAATCACGACCGCTCCCAGGTCGAGGAGGCCGGTGATCTCGCCAGCGGCCCGGGCGACCACCTGGCCGACACGGCTACCGACACGTTCATCCGCGAGCTCGACGTCGGGCTCGAGGAGAACGCAGAGCACCTGCTGGAGGAGGTCGAGGCGGCGCTCCGGAGGATCGAGGAGGGCTCGTTCGGCCGTTGCGAAGCCTGCGGGCGCCCGATCGCGCCCGAGCGCCTGGAGGCCGTTCCCTACGCGCGTCTGTGCCTGGAGGACAAGCGCGCGCAGGAGCAGGGATGACCGAGCGGAAAGCGCGGCGGTGAGCGAGCCCGCCCGCGAGGTCACGCCCGTGGACGTGCGCGTCGGCTCGACCGCGAACGCGCTCCAGCCGATCTCCTCCGCCGAGCGCTCGCTCGGCGCCGGTCCGCTGCAGTGGGTCGCGCTCCTGGCCGTGGCCGTCGCCGCCGTCTTCGCGGACCAGCTCACGAAGCAGGTGGTCGCCCGCACGCTGGCCGTGGGGGAGAGCGTGGACCTCGTGGGGCCGTTCTCCATCCACCACGTCGAGAACTCGGGGATCGCGTTCGGGCTCTTCGCGAGCCGTACGACGATCGTGATCGCGGTCACGGCCGTCGCCGTTGCCTGGATGGTGTGGTTCTTCTGGCGTGCGGGGCGCCGGCATCCGGTGCTCCCCGTCGCGCTCGGCCTGGTGCTCGGCGGCAGCGTCGCGAACCTCGTCGACCGCATCCGGCTCGGGCACGTCACCGACTTCCTCGACCTCGACGCCTGGCCGGCGTTCAACCTGGCGGACACCTTCATCGTGGTCGGGGTGGCCGTGCTCTTCGCCGCGCTCGTGCTCGCCGACCGCCCGCGGCGGATGCACGGCCGGCGCGATGGGGACGCTTCGCTTTCGCGTCTCTGAGGCCGACGCGGGAGCGCGTCTCGACCGCGTCCTCGCAGGCCGGGCGGAGATCGGCTCCCGGGCGCTGGCCGAGCGGCTGCTCGCGGTTGGCGCGGTGCGCGTGGAGGGCACCCCCCGCCCGAAGAGCCACCGCGTGGAGGCGGGCGCGCTCGTCGAGCTGGAGCTCCCGGAGGAGGACGCCCCGCTGGCGCCCGAGGCGGTCACCGTGCCGGTGGCGTGGGAGGACGAGCACCTCCTGGTCGTGGACAAGCCGGCCGGGCTGAGCGTCCATCCCGGAGCGGGCGAGCGGCGCGGCACGCTGGCGGGGCAGCTCCTCGCGCTCGGGGCGGCGGGCGGCGACGACCCCGCCCGGCCGGGAATCGTGCACCGGCTCGACCGCGACACCTCCGGCCTCCTCGTCGTCGCGCGCTCCCAGGAGGCGTACGCCGCGCTCGCGGACGCCATCCGCAAGCGCGAGGTGGAGCGGCGCTACCTCGCGCTCGTGCGCGGCCGGCCGCGCTCGCGCACGGGCAGGATCGACGCCGCGATCGGCAGAGACCGGCGCGACCCGACGCGGCGCTCGCTCGACACCGACGAGCCGCGTGAGGCCGTCACCCACTTCGAGGCGCTCGAGCTGCTCCCCGAGCACGCCCTCCTCGAGGTCCGCCTGGAGACGGGGCGGACGCACCAGATCCGCGTGCACCTCGCCGCCATCGACCTGCCGGTCGCGGGCGACGCCCAGTACGGCGTCCGGGGCGACCTTGGGCTCGCGCGGCAGTTCCTGCATGCGCATCGCCTGCGTTTCCGCCACCCGCTGACGGGCGCGGAGGTGGACGTGTCCTCGCCGCTCCCGCCCGACCTGGAGGCGGCGCTCGAACGAGCGCGCGGGCGGCGGAGCGAGCGGCCGGGAGGCCCGGGCGGCTAGACTGTCCGCCTGCTTCGTCCCACGACCCGGCGACCAGCCGTGGCGGGGGTGCCGCCGCCCTGAGCGCGGTTCCGTCCCGGCCCGCCGGCGAACCGAATCGCCAACCACCCGAGAAAGGACCCCAGCGTGTCGATCGTCACGATGCGGGAGCTGCTGGAAGCCGGCGTCCACTTCGGCCACCAGACGCGCCGCTGGAACCCCAAGATGCGCCGCTACATCTTCGGCGAGCGCAGCGGCATCTACATCATCGACCTGACCAAGACCCTCGAGCTGCTCGAGGAGGCGCATGCGTTCGCGCGCAACCTCGCCGAGCGCGGAGGCACGATGCTCTTCGTCGGCACGAAGAAGCAGGCGCAGGACGCGGTCGCCGAGCACGCCAGCCGGGTCGGGATGCCGTATGTCAACCACCGCTGGCTGGGCGGTCTGCTCACGAACTGGCGGACGATCTCCGAGCGGATCGCCTACCTGCACGACCTGCGGCGCCTGAAGACCGAGGGCCAGCTCGACCTGCTCCCGCCCAAGGAGCGCATCGCCATGGAGGCGGAGCTCGAGAAGCTCGAGGCCAACCTGGGCGGGGTCGCGGACATGAAGCGCCAGCCGGACGCGGTCTTCGTCATCGACTTGAAGAAGGAGGCGCTCGCCGTGCGCGAGGCGCGGCGGCTCGGCATCCCCATCGTCGGGCTCGTGGACACGAATGCGGACCCGGACGAGGCCGACCTCGTCATCCCGGGCAACGACGACGCCATCCGCTCCTGCAACCTCGTGACGCGGGTGGTCGCGGACGGTCTCGAGGCCGGCCGGCAGAAGGTCGCGCCCGCCGAGCTCGTGCGCGAGCAGCAGCCCGAGGAGCCTTCCGAGCAGGAGGCGGCGGCTGCGCCCGAGGAGGAGGTGCCCGCGCCGGAGGCAGCCGCGGCCGAGCCGGAGCCCGCCGCGGTCGCGGAGGGGGGAGACGAGGCGTGAGCGAGATCCCCGCGAGCCTCGTCAAGCAGCTCCGCGAGCTCACCGGCGCGGGAATGATGGACTGCAAGCGCGCGCTCGAGGAGACGGGTGGCGATCTCGAGGCCGCGCGCGTGCTCCTGCGCGAGCGCGGGGTGGCCTCGGCCGGGAAGCGCGCGGGCCGCGAGACGACCGAGGGCCTGGTCGGCTTCATCGTCGCGGAGGGCGTGGGCTCCATCCTCGGCGTGGGTTGCGAGTCCGAGCCCGTGTCCAAGAACGACGCCTTCCGGGCGTTCGCCGAGCGAGCCCTGCGCGCGCTCCACGAAGAGGGCCCGACCGCGCTGCAGCGCTTCGAGGACGAGCGGCTCGAGCTCATCGGCAAGCTGGGCGAGAACATCGTCTTCGCCGGCGGCGACCGCTTCGCGGCGGAGGACGGCGACGTCCTCGCCGCCTACGCGCACCCGCCCGCGAACAAGATCGGCGTGCTCGTCGAGCTCGCGGGCGGCTCGCCCGAGCTGGCGCGCCAGGTGGCGATGCACGTCGCCTTCGCGGCGCCCGAGTGGCGCAGCCGCGAGGAGGTCCCGCCGGACGTGGTCGCCGCCGAGCGCCAGATCTTCCTGAACTCGGACGAGGTGCGCTCGAAGCCGGAGGCCGCGCGTGAGAAGATCGTGGACGGCATGCTCGCGAAGCGCTTCTTCGCCGCCACTCCGGGCGGTGTCCTGCTCGAGCAGGCCTGGATCCACGATCCGGGCAAGACCGTGGGCCAGGCGCTCGCGGAGGCGGGCGCCTCGGTCGTGCGCTTCCTGCGCGTCTCGGTCGCGGGGCGGTGAGCGCGCCCGCGGAGGAGGTGGCGGCCCGAGCGCCCGCCGGGGCGGCCGGCCCGTTCCGCCGGCTCCTGCTCAAGCTCTCGGGCGAGGCCCTGCTCGGCGAGCGCGAGTACGGGATCGACCCGAAGACCGTCGTCGCCATCGCCCGCGAGGTGGCGGCCGTCGAGGAGGGCGGCACCGAGGTGGCGATCGTCGTCGGCGCGGGGAACATCTACCGCGGCGTGGCGGCGGCGGCCGAGGGCATGGACCGCGCGACCGCCGACTACGCGGGCATGCTCGCCACGCTCCTGAACGCGCTCGCGCTGCAGGACGCGCTCGAGCGGCTCGGCGTGCACACCCGCGTGCTCTCGGCGATCACCGTCTCCGAGGTCGCGGAGCCGTACATCCGTCGCCGCGCGATCCGGCACCTGGAGAAGGGCCGAGTCGTCATCTTCGCGGCCGGGACCGGCAACCCGTTCTTCACGACCGACACGGCGGCGGCGCTGCGCGCGCTCGAGATCGGCGCGGAGGCGATCCTCATGGCCAAGAACGCCGTCTCCGGGGTGTTCGACGGCGACCCGCGCGAGGACCCGGACGCCCGCTTCCTACCCGAGCTGACCCACCTGGAGGCGATCGAGCGCGGCCTCCGCGTGATGGACACGACGGCGCTCTCCCTGTGCATGGACAACAAGCTCCCGATCTACGTGTTCGAGCTCGCCGACGGGAACATCCGCCGCGTGGCGGCGGGCGAGCGGATCGGGACGATCATCTCCACCCCGTAGCGAAGGAGGCGGCATGGCGGCGATCGAGGACTTCCTCGCGGACGCGAAGCGGCGGATGGACAGGTCGATCGAGGCGACCCGGGAGGAGTTCAACGCCATCCGCACGGGACGCGCCTCGCCGGCCCTGCTCGACCGCATCACGATCGACTACTACGGCACGCCGACGCCGCTCAAGAGCCTCGCCTCCATCGCCGCTCCGGAGCCGCGCCTCCTCACCGTCCAGCCCTTCGACCCCGGCTCGCTCAAGCAGATCGAGCGCGCGATCCAGGAGTCGGACCTCGGGCTGACGCCCTCCAACGACGGGAAGATCATCCGCCTGCCGATCCCGGCGCTCACGGAGGAGCGGCGCAAGGAGCTGGTCAAGGTCGTGCGCCGCGTGGCCGAGGACGGCAAGGTCGCGATCCGCAACGTCCGCCGGGACGTGCTCCACCACCTGCGCGACCTGGTCGTGAACGGCGAGGTGGGGGACGACGAGGAGCGCCGGGCCGAGCAGCAGGTCCAGAAGCTGACCGACGAGCACACGAAGTCGATCGACGACCTGCTCAAGGTCAAGGAAGCCGAGATCATGGAGGTCTGATCCGCCCGGCGGATCGATCCTCCGAGAGCGGCATGGACGAGCCCGGTCGACCCGGCCACGAAGCGGGCGCCGCGCGCAGCGTGGCCGTGATCATGGACGGCAACGGCCGCTGGGCGGCGGCGCGCGGCCTGCCCGTGGTCGAGGGCCACCGCGAGGGCGCCCGCGCGCTCCGGAGGACGGTGGAGGCGGCCATCGAGCTGGGCGTGCGCTCGCTCGCGGTGTACGCGTTCTCGACCGAGAACTGGGCCCGGCCGCAGGAGGAGGTCGAGTCCATCCTCGCGCTCATGGACGAGACGATCGACCGCGAGCTGCCCGACCTGGCGCGGCAGGGGGTGCGGACGCGGTTCGTGGGGCGGCGCGACCGCATCCCGGAGCGGCTCCTCGCCAAGATGGCGGAGCTCGAGCAGGCCACGGCCGGCAACGACCGGCTGCTGCTCTGGATCGCGTTCGACTACGGCAGCCGCGCCGAGCTCGTCGAGGCGGCCCGGCGGCTCGTCGCGGACGGCGTGGGGGAGGGCGGGGTGACCGAGGAAGCGCTCGCCGCGCGCCTGTACGCGCCCGATCTGCCCGATCCCGACCTCGTGATCCGCACCTCGGGCGAGCAGCGCCTCTCCAACTTCCTGCTCTGGCAGTCGGCGTACGCGGAGCTCGTGTTCACGGACACGCTGTGGCCCGACTTCGACCGCGCCGCGCTCGCGGCCGCGCTCGAGGAGTACGCGCGGCGCGCACGGCGCTTCGGAGCCCGGTGAGCGCCCTCCTCTCGCGCGTGCTGGTGGCGGCCGTGCTGCTCCCGGCCGTGGTTGGCATCGCGTACCTTGGCGGGTGGTGGCTCCTCGGGCTGGCGCTCGTCGGCGGCCTCGTCGCGCTGCACGAGCTGTACCGGCTCGCGCGGGAGCTCCGGCCGCTCGTCCTCGCCGGCTACCTCGGGTTCGTCGCGGGCCTGCTCGGGGCGCAGCTCGGCGGGCTGCCCTGGCTCGCCGGCGGCCTCCTGTCCACGCTCGCCTTCGGCTTCGTCGTCTTCGGGCTCTCCGACGTGCGGCCGTCGGCGACTGCGGCCTTCGGCGTGACCCTGCTCGGCGCGGTCTGGGTGGGAGCGGGGC
The DNA here is from genome assembly GCA_035574435.1 of Gaiellaceae bacterium. Lineage (GTDB taxonomy): Bacteria > Actinomycetota > Thermoleophilia > Gaiellales > Gaiellaceae > GMQP-bins7. The sequence goes on from DATLYU010000129.1 coordinate 8,719, forward strand.
TCGGCTCGCTGCTCCTCGTGCGTGACATCCCCGAGCACGGGTTCTGGGCGCTCATGGCCGTCCTGTTCACGGTCTTCGCAGCGGACACGGCGGCGTTCTTCGTCGGACGGGCGGTCGGCCGGCACAGGCTCGCGCCGGCCATCTCGCCCGGCAAGTCGTGGGAGGGTTTCCTGGCCGGCCTGCTCGTGGCCGTCGCGACGGCCTTCGTGCTCCTCTACCAGGACCGGGACGAGTTCCTCTCCGGCTGGGAGTCCGTCGTGCTCGGCGCGGTGATCGCGGTGGCCGGCGTGCTCGGCGACCTCTTCGAGTCGGCGGTGAAGCGCGACCTGCAGGTGAAGGACTCCGGGCGCCTGCTGGGCGGCCACGGGGGGATGCTCGACCGCCTGGACGCCCTTCTCTGGGCCGGCCCTGCTGCCTACTACGCCGTGCTCGCGCTCGGCGCGGCGTAGGAGCGCTACCCGCGCGCAACGCGAGGACGGTTAGCCTTCGCCGATGCCAGCGAAGCGGATCGCGCTCCTCGGCGCCACGGGCTCGATCGGCCGGCAGGCGCTCGAGGTGATCGCCGCCCACGACGACCTCTCCGTGTGCGCGCTCGCCTCCGGGGCGCAGCAGCTCGACGACCTCGCCGGCCGGCTCGGCGTGGAGCACGTCCAGGTTGCCGGCGACCTGACCGAGCTGCTGGACGCCTCCGAGCCCGACCTCGTCCTCAACGCGGTCGTCGGCTTCGCGGGCGTCGCGGCCACGCTGTGGGCGCTCGAGCGCGGCGTGACGCTCGCGCTCGCGAACAAGGAGAGCCTCGTCGCCGCGGGCGACCTCGCGCTCGCCGCGTGGCGGCGCGGCGGCGGGCTCCTCCTGCCCGTGGACAGCGAGCACTCGGCCCTCTTCCAGTGCCTCGAGGGGCGCGCGCCGGAGACCGTGGACTCGGTCGTCCTGACCGCCTCGGGCGGGCCGTTCCGAAACCGCTCGCGCGCGGAGCTCGAATCGGTGAGCGTAGGGGAGGCGCTCGCGCACCCGACCTGGGCGATGGGCCCGAAGATCACGGTCGACTCGGCCACGCTCGCGAACAAGGGGCTCGAGCTGATCGAGGCGCACTACCTGTTCGGCCTCCCCTACGACCGCGTGGAGGTGGTCGTGCACCCGAGCTCGGTCGTGCACGCGCTCGTGCGCTTCCGCGACGGCGCGGCCCTGGCGCACCTCGGCCACCCGGACATGCGCGTCCCCATCTCCTTCGCGCTCACGTACCCGGAGCGCCGCGCCACGCCCGTCCCGCGGCTCGACCTCGCGGCCGGGCTCACGCTCGAGTTCGAGGCGCCCGACCTCGAGCGCTTCCCGCTCCTGCGCCTGGCGCGGGAGGCGGGCGAGCGAGGCGGCACCTACCCCTGCGCCTTCAACGCCGCGAACGAGGTGGCGGTGGCCGCCTTCCTCGCGGGTCGGATCCGCTTCACCGAGATCGCGGGCATCGTGGAGGAGGCGCTCGCAGCCGTGGACGGCGCGCCCGCGCGCGACCTGGACGAGCTGGTCGAGGCGGACGCGGAGGCGCGCCGCCTGGCCGGAGGGAAGCCGGCGCTCGCGTGAGCCTCCTCGTCGCCATCCTCGGGCTCGGCCTGCTCATCCTCGTGCACGAGGCCGGCCACTTCTTCGCCTCGCTCGCCGTCGGCCTGCGCCCGCGCCGCTTCTACATCGGCTTCCCGCCCGCCCTGGTGCGGGTGCGCCGCCGGGGGATCGAGTACGGGATCGGCGCGATCCCGCTCGGCGGCTTCGTCTCCATCCCCGGTATGCACCGCCCCGTCCCGCACGACGTGGAGCGGCGCTTCTCCCGGGCGGTGGAGGAGGCGCCGCTCCTGCGCGTCCCCACGGAGCGCCTCCGGGCCGCGGTCGAGAGCGAGGACGGGCCGGCCGCGCTCGCCGCCCTCGGCGACCTCGAGCAGGCGCTGCGCGAGCGGGAGCTCTCGCCCGCCGCGGAGGTGCCGGCGACGAAGGGGCTGACCGAGCTGCGCGACGCCTACGGGCCCGACGCGTACTGGAAGGCCCCCACGTGGAAGCGCCTCGTGGCCATCTTCGCCGGCCCCGCCGCGAACGTCGTCCTCACGGTCGTCGTCTTCGCCTACCTGTTCACGATGGTGGGCGGCGAGCCGAGCCGTACGATCGCGGCCGTCACCGAGGGCTCGCCCGCGGCGGCGGCCGGGCTCCGGCCGGGCGACCGGGTGGTGGCGGTGGACGGCGAGCCGGTGTCTGGGGTCGAGCTCGGCGAGCGCATCCTCGCCTCCGAGGGCCGCCCGCTGCGGCTCACCGTCGTCCGCGACGGCGAGGAGCTCGCGCTCGTCGTCAGGCCCGTCCGCACGGAGGGCGGGTACCGCATCGGCATCCTGCGCGAGGGCGTCGGCCTGCCTCTCCCGGAAGCCGCCTGGCGCGCCGTCGAGGTGACGGGGATCGTGTCCAGGGAGATCGTCTTCTCGCTGGGCCGACTCGCGGGCGGCGAGGGCAGGGAGGACGTGGCGAGCCCGATCGGGATCACGCGCGTTTCCTCGGACGCGGTCGAGGAGGGCGTCGAGAGCTACCTGTGGGTGCTCGGGGTCATCTCCCTCTCGCTCGCACTGCTCAACCTGCTCCCGCTCCTGCCCCTGGACGGGGGGCACATCCTGTTCACGCTCATCGAGGGCGCGCGCGGGCGGCTCGTGCGCCGGGAGGTGTACGAGCGCGTCTCCGTGGTCGGGATCGCGCTCGTCCTGCTCCTGTTCGTGATCGGGCTCTCGAACGACATCGGCCGCCTCTCCTAGGAGGCTCGCGCGGCGCGGGCGGGCTACCCTCTCCGGGATGGCGAGCGAGGTCCAGATCCGAGTCGGGAGCGTGCCCGTGGGGGGCGGCGCGCCCGTCGTCGTTCAGTCCATGACGCTCACGAAGACGCACGACGTCCCGGCGACGACCGCGCAGATCGCGGCGCTCGCCTCGGCGGGCTGCGAGCTCGTTCGGGTGGCGGTCCCCAAGACCGAGGACGCGGCCGCGCTGCCCCTGATCGTCCGCCTCTCGCCCATCCCGGTGATCGCGGACATCCACTTCAACGCCTCTCTGGCGCTGAAGGCGATCGAGGCGGGCGTGGCGGCGGTGCGCATCAACCCGGGCAACATCGGCGGCCCGGACAAGGTCGCGCAGGTGGTGGAGGCCGCGAAGCGCGCCGGCATCCCGATGCGCATCGGCGCGAACTCGGGCTCGCTCCCGAGGCACCTGGAGCCGCTCGCGCGCCGCGACCAGGCGGAGGCGCTCGTCGCGGCGGCGCTCGAGGAGGTCGAGCTGCTCGAGCGGCTCGGCTACCGCGACTTCAAGATCTCCGTCAAGGCCACGCACGTACCCACCATGATCCGTGCGTACCGCATGCTCGCGGCGAAGGTCCCGTACCCGCTGCACCTGGGGGTCACCGAGGCGGGCACCGAGTTCGCGGGCGCGATCAAGAGCGCGGTCGGGATCGGCTCCCTGCTCGCGGACGGGATCGGCGACACGCTGCGCGTCTCGCTCACCGCCGATCCGGTCCGGGAAGTCGAGGTCGCCTGGGAGATCCTGAAGGCGCTCGGCCTCCGCGAGCGCGGACCGGTGATGATCGCCTGCCCCTCCTGCGGGCGGGACAACGTCGGCGTGGAGAGCCTCGCGCGGGTCGTCGAAGAGCGGCTGCGCGCGTACCCGCAGGCGTTCGAGGTCGCGGTCATGGGCTGCGCGGTGAACGGCCCCGGCGAGGCCGGCGACGCCGACTTCGGGATCGCCGGAGGCCGCGACGTCGGCTTCATCTACGCGCACGGGCGGGTGCTCCGGAAGGTGCCAGCGGAGGTCCTCGTGGACGAGCTCTTCCGCGAGATCGACGCGTGGATCGCCGCGGGGATGCAGCGCCCGAAGCGGCTGAGGATGGCGAAGCCGGCTGCCCTCGCCATGGCGGAGGCCTCGCTCATCCCGCTCGAGAGCTGATCAGTCGAGGGCCCGCTTGGGCAGCTCCGCACGGAGCTGCTCCACGAACAGCCGCGCGGGCGGCGTCAGGGGCACGTCCCGCGCGGTGACGAGCGCGATGGTACGCGGCAGCCGCCAGCGCGGAACGTCGAGCACGACGAGGGTTCCCAGCGAGAGCTCGAGCTCGATCGCGTAGCGACTGATCGCCGCGATCCCCGCTCCCGCGGCGACCGCGCGCTTGACCGCCTCCCAGGACGGGAGCTCGAGCGTGCGCCGGGGATGAAGCCCGACCTGCCAGCGCATCGTCTGCACGGCGGCCCGCGTCGCCGAGCCCTCCTCCCGGGAGATCCAGGTGAACGCCTCCAGGTCGTGCGGGCGCAGCCGCGCGGCGGCGAGCGAGGGCGCGCCCACGAGCACCACCTCGTCCTCGAGGAGCCGCTCCGCCTCGAGCTCGACCGGCACCGTCATCCCCCCGACGAGGGCCAGCTCGACCTGGTGAGCGCGCACCAGCTCGAGGGCGCGGGCGGACGTGGAGAGCTCGAACGCGATCTCGACGCCCGGGTGCTCGTGCGCGAAGCGGGCGACGATCTCCGGAACGAGGTACGTCCCCGGGATGCCGGATGCGGCGAGGGCGAGCGTTCCCGTCTCCCCGCCGGCGGCGGCGTCGACGGCGCGGCGCCCGTTCGCGAGCAGCGCCTCTGCGCGGAGGACGTACTCGGCGAGGGCCTGTCCCGCCGCGGTGAGCAGGGCGCCGCGCCGCTCGCGTGCGACGAGACCCACTCCCAGCTCGGCCTCCAAGGCCGCGACGTGCTTGGAGACGGCCGGCTGGCTCACGTACAGCTCTTGCGCTGCGCGCGTGAACGAGCCCGTGCGCGCGACGGCGGCGAAGGCGCGGAGACGTGGCTCCAGGCGCATGATCACTGGTTATAGCAGGCATTGTTACCAGGTCTTGTTCTTGGGTCGGAGCGCAACCTACGCTGCCAAAGTGACCGCCGGCGGTCGGTTCCCAGGAATCGACCACAGGGGAGGACTCCATGCGCAGGATCATCACGCTGGTCGGCGCGGCCGCCGCGCTCGCGCTGCTCGCAGCCGCGCCGGCCGCCGCGCACAACGCAGGCTGCGTCCAGACCGGGAACGGCGAGTGGGTGTTCGTCGGCTCGAGGAAGGACGCACCGCTCGTTCCCGAGAGCAACCCGAATCGGAACACCGACGGTCAGCTCGACCTCCAGCCGGGCTCCGGCGACCAGTACGGCGCCCGGTACGCCGCGGACCAGGGCAACTCGGCCGTCGAGCGGCCGGCATCCTGCACGGCGCCCCCGCCGCGCGGCTGAGACGCGTTCAGCGGAGGGGCCGTCCGGCTGGCGGGCGGGGGCCTGCGGCGACTCCGCCGGGGGCTGGGGCGCGACGACGCCCCGGCCCCGGCTCCTCGCTGACGGTAGCCTAGGCGGGCAACCATGGTCGCCCGCCAGTCACGCCTCTTCATCCCCACCCTGCGCGAGGCGCCCGCGGACGCGGAGGCGGTCTCGCACAAGCTGCTCGTGCGCGGCGGGTACGTGCGCCAGGTGAGCGCCGGCATCTGGACGTTCCTGCCGCTCGGCTGGCGGGTGCACCAGAAGGTGGTCCGCATCGTCAGGGAGGAGATGGACGCGATCGGCGGCCAGGAGATGCTGATGCCGGTGCTCACCCCGGAGGAGCTCTGGGAGGCGACCGGCAGGCTCTCGATCCCCGAGGTCTTCCACGTCGAGGACCGCAGCGGGCGGCGCTTCGTGCTGCCCATGACGCACGAGGAGACGGTCACCTTCCACGCGCGCGAGCTGCAGAGCTACCGGCAGCTCCCGCAGATCCTCTACCACTTCTCGGTCAAGGACCGCGACGAGCCGCGTCCCCGCGGCGGGCTCCTGCGCGTGCGCGAGTTCATCATGAAGGACTCCTACTCGTTCGATCGGGACGAGGCGGGTCTGGACGTGTCCTTCCGCAAGCACGAGGAGGCCTACCACCGCATCTTCCGGCGCTGCGGGCTCGAGTACCGCGCCGTGCAGGCGGAGTCGGGGATCATGGGCGGCAAGGAGTCGGTGGACTTCCTGGCGCCCGCCGGGGCGGGGGAGAACGTCCTCGTCGCCTGCGAGCGCGGCGACTACGCGGCCGATCTCGAGATCGCGCGCGGCGTGCCGCGCCCGCCCGTCTTCCCGCCCCGCCTGGAGGCGCCCGAGGAGGTCGCGACCCCGGGCGTGACGACGATCGAGGCGCTCGCGGAGCTCCTCGGCATCGACGCCGCGGCCACGTCCAAGGCCATGCCGGTCGTGAAGGCGGACGGCACGCTCGTGCTCGGGCTCGTGCGCGGCGACGACCGCCTCTCCGAGCCCAAGCTGCTCGGCGTCCTCGGAAGCGACTTCCGGCCCGCGACCGACGAGGAGATCCGCGCCGCCTTCGGCGCCGGCGGCGGCTCGCTCGGCCCCGTGGGGGTGCAGCTCGAGGTGATCGCGGACGAGGCGCTGCGCGAGGGGCAGTTCGTGGCCGGGGCGAACCGGGACGGGTGGCATCTGCGCGGGGTCGAGGCCGGGCGCGACTACGAGCCGCGCTTCGCCGACATCCGCGAGGCCCGCGAGGGGGACGCCTGTCCCGAGTGCGGGGGCGCCCTCCGCTTCCAGGTCGCGATCGAGGTCGGCCACATCTTCAAGTTCGGCTCCCGCTACTCGGAGCCGCTGCAGGCGACGTTCCTGGACGAGGACGGCCGCGAGAAGCCGCTCGTCGGGGGCAGCTACGGGATCGGGCCGGGACGCGTGCTGGCCGCGGTGGTGGAGCAGAGCCACGACGAGCGCGGCATCGTCTGGCCGGCCGCGCTCGCGCCCTACGACGCGCACGTGCTCGCGCTCGCGGGCGGCTCCGACGAGGTGCTCGGCAAGGCCGAGGAGGTGGCCGAGACGCTCGACCGGGCGGGCCTGGAGGTGCTCCTCGACGACCGCGACGAGCGGCCGGGGGAGAAGTTCGCGGACGCCGATCTGATCGGCTGCCCGCTCCGTGTCACCGTCGGGCGCAGGTCGCTGGAGGACGGCGCCGTGGACGTGCGCAGGCGGGCGGACGCGCAGGACGAGCGCATCGCGGTCGCAGACGTGCTGAAATGGGCAGACCGCTGATGGCGAGACGCCGCAGATACAGCGTGGACGGCATCGGCCCCACCATCGAGCGCCTGATGGTGGAGACGGGGACGACCTACCGGGGCCTGGCCGAGAAGGCCGGGCTCTCCGCCGGGTACCTGAACCACATCGTGCACGGGAACCGGCCGGTGCCCTCGAACGACGTGCTCGCGCGCATCGCCTCGGCGCTCGGCGTGGAGCCCGAGCACTTCCGCGAGTACCGGATCCGCGTGATCACCGACCGGCTCGAGCAGATGCCCGAGCTCGTCGACCGGCTGTACCGGCGGCTCGCGTAGCCGCCATGGACAGCGAGCGCCCGCTCCGCGCGTACTAGGAGCGAGGTGCGCCGGCGTCCCGACACCGAGCTGATCGTCCTCGCCCGGCGCGGGTCGGCCGTCGCCGCCGAGGCGCTCTTCGACCGCTACTGGCGCTTCGCCTGGAAGGTGGCCTACGCGGTCACGGCCGACCGCGGCCTCGCCGACGACGCCGCCCAGGAGGCGCTCGAGCGGGCGTTCGGCTCGCTGCACCGCTTCGACGAGACCCGGCCGTTCGCCCCGTGGCTGAAGCGCATCGCCGTGAACCGCGCGCTCGACCACCTGCGGCGGGCCAGCCGCGTCGAGCTGCGGGCCGACGCGGACGCAGCCTTCCACGCCTGGGCGCTCGGGGAGAGCGCGGACGAGGACCTCCGGCTCTGGGCGGTGACGGACGCGGTCGCAGCGCTCGGCGCCGGCAAGCGTGCGGTCGTCGTGCTCCACTACTGGCTCGACCTGCCGCTCGAGGAGGTCGCTGGCGTGCTCGGCCTGCCCGTCGGTACCGTCGCCTCGCGCCTGGCGCGGGCGAAGGAGGAGCTGCGCCTGGCGCTGGAGGGCGACCGTGTCCTCTGAGCTCGAGCGCCTGCTCCGCCGCGGGCGCGACGTCCTGCCCGAGCCGGAGGGCGCCGCGACGGAGCGGGCCCGCGTTCGTGCGCTCGCCGCCCTGCGCAGGCGCTCGCGCCGGGCGCGGCTCGTGCTGGCGGGCGTGGGCGCCGCGCTCGTCCTGACCGGCTTCGGCGTCGGCCTGGGCGCGCTCGTCGCGCCGAGCGGGGAGGCAGCCAAGGGCCCTGTCGGCCTGGGCTTCCTCCCGGCGCCCGGCTGGTTCGCGTACCAGACGGGGGACGAGGCGAGCACGCTGTTCCAGACGATCGCCGTGGCGGCGAACGTCCCGCTGGCGTCGGAGGACGTGGTCGCGGGAGCGGCCGACCCGTCGGGGCTCCCGTACCAGACGCTGCTCGAGCTGCCGAGCGACGGCATCGTGATCGTGGCGAGCTTCACGCGGCCCGACGGCCCGCGCATCGACGCGTACTACCCGCGGGCGTCGCTCCCCCTGCGGCTGCGCAACGCGGGACCGTTGCTCCACGGCGGGACGCAGGTGCGTCCCGACGAGCCGCTCGGCCAGTACCAGATCCGCGCGTCGGTGAACGGGCGACGGGTGGAGGTCGTCGTCTACTTCGGCACGCCCGCGCCCTCTGCCGCTCTGCGCGCGGAGGCCCAGCGCCAGCTCGGCCGCCTGGTCGTCCGTCGGGGCGAGACACCCGAGCGCCCAGCTGCCCGCCCTGCGGCCGTCGCAGCGCCACGCCCCGCCCTTCTCGACCGCACGTTCGCGTGCTCGCCCGCGCTCGTCGGCGGCGTCCGGCAGATCGACGCCCGGGCACGCCGCGGCTCGGGGCGCCAGAGCCGGGGCTGGGAACGGCCTGCGCTGGCCTCGCTCGGCACGACGGTGTCGGGCTCCGCGGCGACCGCCGTCGAGGACGAGCTCGCCTGGATCACCGCGGGGCCGCCGAGCGCGGAGGCCACCGTCGTCTCCACGCCGGTCGGGTTCACCTTCCCGTTTCGGAGCTGGGGAACGGTGGCGGTGAACCGCACGCTCTGCCGTGCGAGCACGGCGCGCGTCGCGCTGTCGTCCACCGGCCTCCGCGGCGGCCCGGTCGGCGTGTTCGACGACCGCTGGGACTGCGCGGTCGGGCGCCGCGTGCTCGTGCGCATCCGGGCCGTGCTCTCCTCGCCCTCGACGCTCAGGACGTTCCGCGGCTTCGTGCGGACCACCGTGCCGGCGCGCTCTGCGATGCTCGCGGTGCAGACGCAGGCCGGGAAGCGGCTCGTTCACGCCCAGGTGCACGAGTCCGGAAGGTCGTCGCTCCACGTCGCCCCCGGCTGCTTCCCCGACTGATGCGCGCCCTCGGCCTCCTGGCAGCGCTCGCCCTTCTCGCCTCCCTTGCCGGGGTCGTCTCCCGTCCGTCCCGCGGCGCGGACGCATCCGGAACGCAGGCGCGCGTGACGCTCTTCGCGCGCCCGGGCGTCGTCCGCTGGGCCGAGGCCGCGCTCCTCTACGGAACGGTCCGGGGAGGGCAAGCCGACGACGTCGTGCGAATCGAGGCCAGGGAGTGCGGAAGCCGCTCGTTCCGGACGCTCGTCGAGCCGCACGTCCTGCCGGGCGGCGGGTGGTCGACGCCCGTCCTGCCGGGCGTGACCGCGACCTTCCGCGCTGTCTGGAAGCGCTTCGCGAGCGCGCCCGTGACCATCCGCCAGCAGGCCTGGCTGACGCTCGCCCGGCGCCGGGCGGGCGGCGACTTCCTACTCGCCGCGATGTCGAAGCGGAGCCTCTGGCGTCGCTCGGTCCTCGTGCAGCGCCGCCAGGGAGGCGCCTGGAGGACGGTGCGGACGGTGGTGCTCGCCGACTCCGTGCGGAGCACCGGCTCGGTCAGCGCGTCGCAGGCGACCTTCCGGCTGGCCGTGCCGCGCGGGACGCAGCTCCGGGCGCTCCTGCCGGCCGCCCAGGCGCGACCCTGCTACGCGGAGACCGCGAGCAAGGCGGTGCGCGCATGACGGCCCGCCGCAGCGGCACGACGCCAAGCGACCCACGGCTTCGAGAAGGAGGGACCTGACATGTCGAGCACCGCGAGCGGCGAGCTCGCGACCCGCCTGCTCGCCAACGTGGAGACGGTCGTGCTCGGGAAGGCCGCCGAGATCAAGCTCGTTCTCTCGGCCCTCCTGTGCGGCGGCCACGTGCTGCTCGAGGACGTGCCCGGCACGGCGAAGACGATCCTCGCGCGCGCGATCGCCGGCTCCGTCGAGGGCGGCACGTTCGCGCGGGTGCAGT
>DATLYU010000130.1:0-25365 GCA_035574435.1 Gaiellaceae bacterium
CAGCCGGCGCAGCTCCTCGAGCGGGCGCGGGTGGTCGTCCACGCGGAGGTCGACGACGACGTCCGAGAGCCCGGCGTAGCCCTGCCCCGCGCCCACGACGAGGAGCGCTGCCGACTGCTGGCCGCGCCGGTCGCCGCCGGCCGCCTGCGCGGCGTCCAGGCAGTCGAGCAGCCGCTCGGGGAACTGCCTCCCGGCTGTCGCCTCGAACGTCTCGGCGAGCGCGTCCACCGTCTCGCCGGAGACGAGGATGTTGCCCTGCGCCGCGTAGCAGGCGCCCACCCGCCCGCCCGCCCACTCGTGGCATGCCTCTCCCGTGTACGTGGCGCCGCGGCCCTGGGCGTCCACGACGCCGAGCTGCCGCTGCGCGCGACCGTCGTCGGCCGCCGTCAGCCGCGCGACCACCTCCTCGGCCGAGGCGCTCTCGCGCAGGAGCGCGAGCCCGTCCGGCCCGTAGCGCGGGTTCGCGTGGGACTGCGTGGCGAGGGCGCCGGCGAGCGGCTCCGCCCACGGGACGATCGAGCCGACCGCGAGGAACTTCGACGCCACCGCGACGCCCCACTGCTGCGCGTCGAGGTCGCAGGCGCAGATCGAGTACGTCGCAACCAGGTGTCTGACACCTGCGCCGCGCAAACCCGCATGGTTGCGTGGAGTGGTGTCAGACACCAGGACGTGTCCGTTCTAGCCGTAGGTGAGCTGGGGCAGGTCGAGCTCGAGCAGCGACTCGTCGCGGACGAGCGCGCACGCGACCTCGCCCAGCGAGAGCGCGCGCACGACCTCCTCGGCGCTCCCGGCGCGCACCACGACCGGCGTGCCGCGGACGTGCGCCTCGTGGATCGCCCGCAGGTCCGAGAGGTCGTCCAGCACGAGCGCGCCCTCGAGGTCGAGCGTGCCCTCGAGCGCGATCTCGGGCACCTTGCGCCCGGTGGCTCCGAACCAGCGTTCGCGCATCAGAACGTCAACGGCTCCCCGGGCTCCGGCACGAGGATCTCGACGCCCGCGGGCGCGAGGGCGCGCAGCTTCTCGGGCGTCCCGCTGAGCAGGGGGAAAGTCCCGTAGTGGCAAGGAACGCAGCGCGCGACGCCGAGCAGCTCGAGCGCGACCGCCGCCTCGCGCGGGCCCATCGTGTAGTGGTCTCCGATCGGCAGGACGGCGACGTCGGGCGCGTAGATGCGGCCGATCAGGGACATGTCTCCGAACACGTTCGTGTCGCCGGCGAAGTAGGCGCGGAAGCCGTCCTCCAGCTCGAGGACGACTCCGGCCGGCTCGCCGAGGTAGAGGAACCGACCGTCCGCGAAGGTGCTCGAGGAGTGGTTCGCGTCGGTCATCGTCACCCGCACGCCCGCGACGGCGACCGTGCCGCCCTTGTTCATCGCGAGGGCAGGGTCCTGGGGGAGGCCCTGGGTCGAGAGCCAGCCGCGCAGCTCGACCTGCGCCACCACCGGGCAGCCGAGCCGCTGCGCGATCGCCACGGTGTCGCCGACGTGGTCGTCGTGGCCGTGCGTGAGGACGATCAGGTCGCAGCGCTCGGGCTCGAGCTCGCTCTCGGGGCAACGGGGGTTGCCACGGAGAAAGGGATCGACGTAGATGTGCGTACCGCCCGGGGACTCGACCCGGAAGGCCGAGTGCCCGAGCCAGGTGAGTGTCGTGGACATGCTCATGAGCCTACTCCCGCGGAGGAAGCGGGCGGCGCCCGGCGAACGGGGCGAGCTCATGAACGGCCAGCTCCTGTGCGGGCTCCTCCTGGCGGCCGCCGCGCTCGCGGCCGGTCTCGCCGGCGCCCCGTGGCTGGCGGCCGCGACCGCCCTCGCGGCCATCCCCTTCCTCGCGGTCGGGATCCTCTTCGCGCTCGCCGCCCGGACGAGCCGCGGCCCCGTCGCCGGCTGATCAGAAGGGCAGCGCGGACGCCGCGTCGCCGGCGAGGTCGAGCAGCGGCTGCGCGAGCACGAACGAGCCGACCGTGACGGCGAGCGAGGCGGCGATCGCGACCGTGAGCGCCGGGTCGGACGGGGGCGAGCCACCAGCGGGGGCGAGGCGCAGCTCCGCCCCCGAGCGCATGTACAGCCAGCGCACGACGTTCAGGTAGTAGGCGAGGGAGACGAGCGTCGCGGCCACGCCCACGAGGACGAGCCACCAGTCGCCCGCGTCGTAGGCGGCGGAGAAGACGAAGAGCTTGCCGAAGAGCCCGCCCGTGAGCGGGAAGCCGGCCATGCCGAGCATGAACGTCCACAGGGCGACGCCGTGGAAGGGCCGCTCCCAGCCGAGCCCGCCGAGCGCCTCCAGGGTGACGGGCCGGGCGAGCTCCCGCTCGCGCGCGGCCACGACCGCGAACGCCCCCAGCGACATGGCCGAGTACGGGACGAGGTAGTAGAGGAGCGCCTCGCCGCCGCGCTCGCTCCCCGCCGCCACGGCGATGAGCATGAAGCCGGCGTGCGAGATGGAGGAGTAGGCGAGCAGCCGCTTCACGTCGCGCTGCGCGAGCGCCGCGAGGTTGCCCCAGGCGAGCGACGCGCAGGCGAGCACGGCGATCGCGACCGTCCACAGCTCGCGCTCCTCCGGGAAGGCGGTGACGAGCACGCGGAGCGTCACCACCATGGCCGCCGCCTTCGTGGCCGCCGACATGAACGCCGTAATCGAGGTCGGTGCGCCCTGGTAGACGTCGGGCGTCCACATGTGGAACGGAGCCGCCGAGACCTTGAAGGCGAGCCCGGCCACGATCATCGCCAGCCCGGCGAGCAGGAACGCGTCGTCTCCCGCCTGCGCGCCCGCGAGGGCGGAGAATCCGAGCTCCCCGGTCGCCCCGTACGCGAGCGCGGAGCCGAACAGGAGCACGGCCGACCCGAGACCGCCGACGATGACGTACTTCAGCCCGGCCTCGAGCGAGGTCTCGCGCTCGGCGTCGATCGCGCACAGGACGTACAGGCAGAGCGAGAACCACTCGAGTCCGAGGAAGAGCGTCAGCAGGTTCTCGGCGCCGACGAAGAAGACCATCCCTGCGCCGGCCGCGGCGAGCAGCGCGTAGTACTCGGCATGGTGCGCGACGCGGCGCTCGCCCCAGCCGACGAGCACCGCGGCCGCGCCGACGAGCGCGAGGACGACCTGTGCGAGCGCGGCCAGGCGGTCGCGGGCCATGGACTCGGCGATCAGGTCGGTGGCCTGCGGGCTGCGGTCGAAGACCACCCCTGCGAGCACGGCGGCGACGACGAACCCGGCGAGCGCGGTCGCGCCTGCGAACGCCTTCCGCATCCACTCGGGCACGAGCACGGCGGCGAGCAGCGCGACGCCGGAGGCGCCGAGCAGGGCGAGCGTCGGCGCGAGCGCGAGCCAGTCGACCTTGGGCGTGTCGATCATCCCGAGTCCGCCTCGGTCGTCGGGTACGCAGACCAGGCCCCCGCCGGGAACGCGCTCTCGCTGACGAGAGCCGGCCAGGCCGAGAGCGCGAGCAGGCAGGCGAGCAGCGGGAGCACGAGCGCGAGCTCGCCCGGGCGCAGGTCGAGCGCCTCGTCGCGCACGGCCGGCCCGGGGCTGACGTGGAGGATGGCCGAGACCAACCGGAGCACGTACATGGCCGCGAGCACGACCCCGAGCGCGACGATCGCGGCGTAGCCCCAGCCCGCGTCGTAGACCCCGGCCATGATCAGGAACTCGCCCGCGAACGTCGTCGAGCCCGGAACGGCGAGCGCGATCATCCCCGCCACGAGCACGAGCGTCGCCAGCACGGGCCGCCCCCGCGCCATCCCGCCGAGCGCCGAGAGCTCGCCGGTCCCGCAGCGGCGCTCCACCATCCCCACGAGCAGGAACATGCTCCCGGAGATGAGGGCGTGGTTCACGGACTGCAGGACGGCGCCGTCCAGGCCCAGGTCGTTGACGGCGAACACGCCGAGCGTGATCAGCCCCATCTGCGCGAGCGAGGAGTAGGCGACGATCCCGCGCAGGTCGGGCGCGCGGAACGCGAGCACCGAGCCGTATACGAGCGCCGCGCCGGAGAGCACGAGGACGAGCACGGCCAGGTCGTCGGCCGGCTCCGGGAACTTGGGCAGGCCGATGCGCAGGAACCCGTAGACGGCGGTCTTGGAGACGACCGCCGAGAGCACTGCGGCCACCTCCACGGGGGCCTCGCGGTAGGCGAGCGGCAGCCAGCCGTGCAGCGGGAAGAGCGGCGCCTTGATCGCGAACGCGATCGCGAACCCGGCGAAGATCCACACGTTGTCGCTCGTGCCGGACTCCGTGAGGGAGAACGTCCCCTGCGTGACGCCGAACGCCACGACCGCCGCGAGCATGAGCAGCGAGCCCGCCATCGTGTACACGACGAACGTCAGCGTGGCCGCCAGGCGCCGCTCGCCGCCCCACACCCCGACGAGCACGTAGAGCGGGATGAGCATGGCCTCGAAGGCCACGTAGAAGAGGAGCACGTCCTGCGCGGCGAACGTCGCCACCACGGCGCCCGTGAGGAAGAGCATGAGCGCGTGGTAGGCGCGCGGCCGGTCGCGGCCCACCCACAGCGCGTACCCGATTGCGGCCGCGAAGACGACGACCGCTGCGCCCGTCAGCCAGAGCGAGAAGCCGTAGAACCCGACGGCGTAGGAGATGCCGAGGCTCTCCACCCACTCGTAGCTCGTCCCGAGCTGCAGCCCGCTGCCGTCGAAGTCGTAGCGGGCCGCGGCGACGATCCAGAGGCCGACCTCGAGCAGCGCGATCAGGAAGGCCAGCCCGGCCGTTCCCAGACGCGTCAGCGGGAGCGCGGCGACGAGGAGCGCGCCGGCAACGGGCAGGACGATGAGCGCGGTGGTCAGCACCTAGCGCACCGCCACGAACACGAGGACGAGGACGAAGACCGCGAGCGCGAGCGCGACGGCGTACGAGCGCAGCAGCCCGGACTGCACGCGCGCGACTCCGCTTCCGACGTCGAGCGCGCCCGCGCCGAGCTCGTCCAGCGAGCGCTCCACGACCGGCTCCTCCACCTCGCGCCGGAGCGCGACCGCGAGCGCCGCCGCCGGGCGGTAGAAGAGCGCGTCGTAGAGCTCGTCGAAGTAGAGCTTGCGCTCGAGGAGCGTCCACACGGACGGGCCCGTCACGAGCTGGCGCCCGCGCCCGAAGGCGCGCCGCGCCGCGAGGCCGCCGGCGAGGGCGACCGCGACCGCGAGCGCGCTGACCAGGTACTCCTCGCCGACGCTCGCCTCGACGAGCGGCTCGGCCACGCCGTGCAGCCAGTCGGAGAACGGGTGCCAGACGCCGGGGATCACGAGCAGGCCGCCGACGGCGGCGAGGACGGTGAGCGCGCCGACCGGCACGAGCATGGAGAGCGGCCCCTCGCCCGGCCCGTGCGCCGCGTGCGCGTCGTGCGCCGGCTCCGCCCGCGGCCCGTGGAAGACCGCGAAGTAGAGGCGGAAGGCGTACGCGCCCGTCAGGAGCGCACCCGCGATCCCGGCCGCGAAGAGCGTCCAGCCGAGCGCCCCTCCGGTCGCGAGCGCGGAGCCGAGGATCGCGTCCTTCGACCAGAAGCCCGCGAGCGGGGGCAGCCCGGCGAGGGCGGCCGTGCCGACGAGGAAGGCGAGGTGCGTGCGCGGCAGCTCCTCCCGGAGCCCGCCCATCCGGCGGACGTCCTGCTCGCCCGCGAGGTGGTGGATGACGACGCCCGCGGCCAGGAAGAGGAGCGCCTTGAAGAACGCGTGCGTGACCAGGTGGAAGATCGCGAACCCGTACGCCCCGATCCCGGCGGCGAGGAACATGTACCCGATCTGGGACATGGTCGAGTACGCGATGACCCGCTTGATGTCCCACTGCACGAGCGCGATCAGGCCCGCGGCGAGGAGCGTGGCCGCGCCGAGGCCGGCGGCGAGATGCTGGACGTCGGGGGCGGCCTCGAAGATCGGGTGCGCGCGCACGAGCAGGTACACGCCCGCGGTCACCATCGTGGCCGCGTGGATGAGCGCGGACACCGGCGTGGGGCCCTCCATCGCGTCCGGGAGCCAGGTGTGGAGCGGGATCTGCGCCGACTTGGCGAGCGCGCCGCCGAGCAGGCCGAGCGCGACGAGCGTCACCGTCGTGTCTGAGAGGCCTGCGGCCTCTTCGAGCGCCTCCGGGAGGGCGAGCGTCCCCGCCTGCCAGACGAGGAGCACGATGGCGAGCGCGAAGGTGGCGTCCCCGAGCGCGTTCATGACGAACGCCTTCTTGGCCGCCGCGACCGCCTGCGGGCGGTGGTGCCAGAACCCGATGAGCAGGTAGGAGGCGAGCCCGACGAGACCCCAGCCGACGAGCAGCAGCAGGAAGTTCCCGGCCTCGACCAGCAGGAGCATGGAGAAGACGAAGAGCGACATGTACGCGAAGTACCGGCGCTCCTCGTCGTCGCCGGCCATGTAGCCCATCGAGTACCAGACGATGAGCCCGCCGACGCCGGAGACGACGAGCATCATCACGGCCGAGAGCGGGTCGACGAGGAGCTCGAGCCCGACCTCGAAGTCGCCCGCCGCGAGCCACGTGTACGCCGTCGAGAGCGCCTGGCGCTCCTCCGCGTCGCGCGCCCACATGACGAAGAAGGAGACGAGCGCGCCGGCGAAGGCCCCGAAGGTCGTGAGCGTCGAGATCCAGCCGGCCGTGCGGCGCGAGAAGCGCTCGCCGGCGAGCGCGATCGCGAGCGCCCCCCCGAGCGGGAGGAGGAGGCAGACCCAGGCGCCGGCGGTCACGTCCTAGCCTCGCAGCGTGCTCGCGCGGTCGACGTCGAGGGCCATGCCGCGGCGGGCCATGGCCACGATGAGTCCGAGCCCGATCGCCACCTCCGCGGCGGCCACGGCCATCACCGCCAGCGCGAAGACCTGCCCGTCCAGCGAGCCGTGCTGGCGGGCGAAGGCGATGAGGGCGAGGTTGCCGGCGTTGAGCATGATCTCGAGCGAGAGGAGCACGATCAGCGGGCTGCGCCGGAGCATCACGCCCATGGCGCCGGTCCCGAACAGGATCGCCGAGACGATCAGGTACCAGCCCACGCCGGGCCCGCTCACGCCGGCTCGTCTCCCGCCCCGGAGGCCACCTCGTAGCCGTGCGCCCGCTCGCGCGTCGTGCCGAGCACGACCCCGCCCACGGCCGCGACCAGCAGCACGATGGACGTGATCTCGAACGCGAGCAGGTGGTCGGTGAGGAAGAGCTCGCCGATCGCCGCCGGGCTGCCGAACGCGGCGGTCACGTCCGCTTCGTCCGTGAGGTCGTCGCCCCACGCCAGGCCGAGCACGACGACCACCTCCACGAGCAGCGCCGCGGCGGCGACGAGCGCAGCCGTCCGCAGGAGCGGCGGGCCGCCCGCCCACGGCGCGTCCGCCTTCCCGCCCAGGTAGGCGATGACGAAGAGGAACATCACCATCACCGCGCCCGCGTACACGAGCACCTGCGCGGCGGCGAGGAACTCGGCCGAGAGCAGCAGGTAGAGCGTCGCCAGCGAGGCGAGGTTGCCGATCAGCGCGAGCGCCGAGAAGAAGGGATTCTGGAGGCTGACGACGGCGATCCCCGTCCCCAGGCAGGCGCCCGAGGCGGCGAACCAGACGGCCCAGACGAGCACGTTGCCCACGTCCTAACTCCGGGTCTTGTACGCCGGCTCGGGCGTGTCGTAGAGGTCGCGGTCCTGCACCGGCACGCGCTTGATCGGCTCCGCCAAGAGCATGTCCTTCGTGTAGATGAGGTCGTCGCGCGAGTACTCCGAGATCTCGAAGTCGTTGCCCAGCGTGATCGCGTCGAACGGGCAGGCGAGCTCGCAGTAGCCGCAGAAGATGCAGCGGCTCATGTTGATCTCGTAGATGCGCGCGTAGCGCTCGCCGGCGGAGACGCGGTCGTCCGGCGTGTTCTCGGCCGCGACGACGCGGATGCAGTCCGCGGGGCACGCGGCGGCGCAGAGCGAGCAGCCGACGCACTTCTCGAGCCCGTTCTCGTGCCGGTGCAGGCGATGGCGGCCGCGGAAGCGCGGGTACACGGCCCGCTTGAACTCCGGATACTGCTGCGTGATCGGCTTCCGGAAGAGCTGCCGGAAGGTGACCGCGAAGCCCTTGAGCGAGTCGAGCGGCTGCGGCATCTAGACGGCCACCACCACGAACGCCGTCACGACCGCGTTCAGCGTCGCGACGGGCAGGAGGACCTTCCAGCCGAAGCGCATGAGCTGGTCGTAGCGCAGGCGCGGGAGCGTCGTCCGCATCCAGATGAAGACGTAGAGCAGGACGGCCAGCTTGGCCACGAACCAGAGCGGCGCGAGCCAGGTCGGGCCGTCCCAGCCGGGCCCGTGCCAGCCGCCGAGGAAGAGCGTCACGCAGAGGCCGGAGAGCGTGACCAGGTTGATGTACTCGGACATCGTGAAGAGCCCGAAGCGCATGCCGCCGTACTCGGTGTGGTAGCCGGCGACGAGCTCCTGCTCGGCCTCCGGGAGGTCGAACGGCGCGCGCGCCGTCTCCGCCGTCCCGGCGAAGAGGAACACGAGCAGCCCGACGGCCTGCGGGACGGCGTACCAGACGCTGTCGGCCTGCGCGGCGACGATCTCGGTCAGCGAGAGCGACTCGGCCATGATGACCACGCCCAGCACGGAGAGGGCGAGCGAGACCTCGTAGGAGACGAGCTGCGCGCACGTGCGCATGGAGCCGAGGAGCGCGTACTTCGAGTCCGACGCCCAGCCGCCGACGATGAAGCCGTACACCCCGAGCGACCCGATCGCGAAGACGAGGATGAGCGCGATCGGCAGGTCGGCGACCTGGCCCGGGACGTACACCCCCCCGATCTCCCAGCCCGGCCCGAAGGGGATCACCGAGAAGGTGGAGAGCGCGGTGAACGCGGCCAGGAAGGGGGCGAACAGGTACAGCCAGTCGATCGCGGCGGCCGGGTAGAAGCTCTCCTTGTGCAGGAGCTTGAGCAGGTCGGCGATCGGCTGCAGCAGCCCGTACGGGCCCGCGCGATTGGGGCCGTAGCGGAGCTGCATGCGGCCCATCACCTTGCGCTCGGCGAGCGTGAGGTAGGCGAACGTGCCCATGACCAGGTTGATGATCACGAACGCCTGGATGAGGCTCACCCACCACTCGGCCTGCCGCGTGCTCACGACGCCTTCACCACCTCGACGGTCGCGTGCAGGTCGGCCGCGTGCTCGTCGGCCACGCGGGCGACGCCTTCCACGAGCCGCCGGTTGACGCGGGCGCGCAGCTCGACGGAGGTCCCGTTGGAGCGGGCGAGCACGGTGTCGCCGTCGGCGATCCCGCGCCGCTCGGCGTCGCCCGGCGCGAGCTCGAGCTCCCGCTCAGGCCGCTGGAAGCGCAGCTCGGGCACGCGCTCGACCGCGGGGCCGGCGAACAGCGGCCGGTAGCGCTGCAGGCGCAGCTCGCCGACGAAGCGCTCGTCCGCCGCCGTCCCGAGCGGCGGCGGGGCGGGAGTGGACGGCGCAGGCGGGGCCGCGAACGGCTGTCGGCCGGGCAGCGGCGCACGCAAACCGAGGTCCTCGAGCGTGAGGTCGCGGAAGAGCTGCGCCGCGAGCTCGTCGAACACGCCCGCGGCGGTGGGCGCGAGCTCGACGCCGAAGCGCCCCGCGAGCCGGGAGAGCCAGGCGAGCTCGTCGGGGCACGGGGGGAGCACGGCGCGGCGCAACCGCTGGAGGCGTCCCTCCAGGTTCAGCGACGTCCCCTCGCGCTCGAGGCCGGCGGTCGCCGGGAGCACGAGGTCGGCCCACCCGCCGGCGAGCTCGTGGAACATCGTGACCACGACCGTCCGCTGGGCCTGCTCGGCGAGCGCGCGCACGTTCGGGTCCGCGGCCGCCTCGTCTCCGGAGACGAGGAGCAGCCCGATCCTCTCGGGCGGCGTCTCGTCCGCGTCCGCCGCGCACGACCAGGCGAGCGCGACGCCGCGGCCGTTCGGCGTCGATGGCAGGTGGAAGGCGCCGCAGCCGGGCCTGCCCTCGAAGCCGAGCTCGTGCGCGAGCTCCGCGAGGCGAGCGCCGCCTCCTCCGCCGGGGCCCGACCAGACGAGCACCGCGCGCTCGGAGGCGCGCAGGCGCTTGCCCAGCGCGCTCCGCGGGCCGGCGAGCTGCTCGCACACGCTCGTGCCGCCACCGGGCGGCGTCGGCACCGTTCCCGTCGGCGAGTACACGGCGACCTCGGCGCCGCGCCGGCGGGCCTCCCGGATCCACAGCTCGACGACCGGCGCGCGCTCGACGACCGGGTCGTCCCCGACGACGACGACGAGCTCTGCCTCCGCGATCGCCGAGAGCGGGAGGCGGAACGCGTCGAGCGCGTCCGAGGTCGCCTCGGGGAGGACGGCCGAGTGCGCGCCGAGCCCGCCGCGCAGGAGCCGGCCGAGCGCGAAGGCGAGCTCGTTCGTCTCCGAGCCGGAGAGCGCGGTCACGATCCCGCCCTCCGCCTCGCGCAGCAGGCGCTCCGCCTCGTCCAGGGCGTCGTCCCAGGAGACCTCCTCGAGGCCCTTGCGGCCGCGCCGGAGGGGGGAGGTGATGCGGTCCTCGGCCCGCAGGTGGGGGTACGCGAAGCGGCCCTTGTCGCAGAGCCAGCCGCGGTCGACCTCCGGGTGGTTCCGCGACAGGATCCGGCGCACCTTGCCCTCGCGGATCGTGGCCGAGACGTTGCAGCCGACCGGGCAGTGCGTGCACACGGTGGGCACGTTCTGGATCTCCCATGGCCGCGCCTCGAAGCGGTACAGCGACGAGGTGAGCGCCCCCACCGGGCAGAGCTCGACCACGTTGCCCGAGAAGGGCGAGCGGTACGGCTCGTCGCCGAAGGTGGCGATCTCCGTGTGCGCGCCGCGGTTGCGCGCGATCAGCAGCCCGTCCTCGGCCACGTCCTCGGAGAACCGCGTGCACCGGTAGCAGAGGATGCAGCGCTCGCGGTCGAGGGCGATCAGCGGCGAGATGGGGATCGGCTTGTCGAAGGTGAGCTTGGAGAACGACATGCGCGTGTTCCCCGGCCCGTAACGGAAGGTGAGGTCCTGCAGCGGGCACTCGCCGCCCTTGTCGCAAACCGGGCAGTCGAGCGGGTGGTTGACGAGGATGAACTCGAGCGTCGCCTCCTGGCCCTGCGCGGCCTTCGCCGAGGTGGCCGCCGTGTGGATGACCATGCCCTCCTGCACCGTCAGCGTGCAGCCCGCCTGCAGCTTCGGCATGCCCTCGATCTCGACCAGGCACATGCGGCAGGCGCCGACGGGCGGCCCGAGCCGCGGCTCGTAGCAGAAGACGGGAATCTCGATCCCCGCCGCCTGCGCCGCCTCCACGAGCCCCGTGCCCGTGGGCACGGAGACGGTGCGGTCGTCCACGGTGACCGTGACGAGCTCAGGCATGCACGGCCTCGCGCAGGTGGCGCTCGTGCACGGCGGAGGGGGCGAGGATGCCCTCGAGCGACGAGGAGCCGCCGAAGGGGCAGCCGCCCAGGTCGACGTGGGCCTGGAACTCGTCGCGGAACTTGGCCACGTAGCTCGCGACCGCGATTGCATCCGAGTCGCCGAGCGGGCACAGGCACTTGCCCAGGATCCGGTCGCAGACGGAGAGGAGGAGGTCGAGGTCGGCCTGGCCCGCCCGGCCGTCCTCGATCTTCTGCAGGATCTGCGTCAGCCAGCGCGTCCCCACGCGGCAGGGCGTGCACTTGCCGCAGGACTCGTGCTCGTAGAACTGGGAGACGCGGATGCCGAGCTGCACCATGCAGCAGCGGTCGTCGATCACGATCACGCCGGCGGAGCCGATGGACGAGCCCGCCTGCACGAGCGAGTCGAAGTCGAGCGGGGTGTCCACTTCCTCGGCGCTCAGCACCGGGGTCGAGGAGCCGCCCGGGATGACGGCCTTCAGCGTCCGGCCGCCGGCGATGCCCCCGCCCACCTCCTCGATCAGGTGGCGGAGCGTGACCCCGTGCGGGAGCTCGTAGTTGCCGGGGCGCACGACGTTCCCGGAGAGCGAGAAGACGCGCGTGCCGGTCGAGTTCGGCACGCCCAGCTTCGCGTACTCCTCGGCGCCGAGCTCGAGGACGATCGGCACCGTCGTGATCGACTCCACGTTGTTCACGGCGGTCGGCGCGGCGTACAGGCCCGCGACGGCCGGGAACGGCGGCTTCGTGCGCGGCTGCCCGCGCCGGCCCTCGAGCGACTCGAGGAGCGCCGTCTCCTCGCCGCAGATGTAGGCGCCGGCGCCGCGGTGGAGGACGACGGTGACGCCGCCGAGGAGGTCAGCCCGGCGCAGCTCCGCGAGCGCGTCCCGCAGGACCTCGAACTCCTCCTCGTACTCGCCGCGGATGTACACGAACACGTGCTGCGACTGGATCGCGTGCGCCGCGATCAGGCAGCCCTCGAGGAAGCGGAAGGGGACGCGGAGCATGATCTCGCGGTCCTTGAACGTGCCCGGCTCGGACTCGTCCGCGTTCACGACCAGGTAGTGCGGCTTGGGGAGCTGGTCGGGCTTGGGCACGAACGCCCACTTGCGCCCGGTGGGGAAGAACGCGCCGCCGCGCCCGCGCAGCCCGGAGGCCTCCACCTCCGCGATGACCGCGTCCGGCTCCAGCCCGCGCGCCTTGCGCAGGGCCCGCAGGCCGCCGCGCGCCTCGTACTCCGCGAGCGAGCGGACGGCGCCGCCGTCCGTCCCCGCGAAGACGAGCTCGGGCGCCTGCTCAGGCACCGCGCAGCTCCTCCACGATCCCGGGCACCTCCTCCGCCTGCACGCGCAGGCGGTGGCGGTTGTCGATCGCGACCACGGTCGCCCAGCCGCAGCCGCCCAGGCACTCGACCGTGCGCAGCGTGAAGCCGCCGCTCTCGGAGGTCTCGCCCGCGTGGATCCCGAGCTCGCGCTCGAACGCCTCCACCACCTGCTGGGCTCCCACGAGCGCGCAGGAGACGTTCGTGCACACCTCGATCAGGCGGTGGCCGAGCGGCTCCAGGTGGAACTGGTCGTAGAAGGAGGCGATGGAGAGGCAGTAGGCCGGCGTCACGTCGAGCGCCTCCGCCACCTCGCGCAGCGCCTCGGGCGGGAGCCAGCCGCCGTGCTCGGCCTGGGCCAGCCGCAGCGCCGGAAGCACGGCCGACCGCGCCTCCGGGTACTGCCTGCGCAGCTTCGCGAGCTCGCTCGCGAGGGCGCTCACCGGTCGACGTCCCCCATGACCGGGTCGAGCGACGCGGCGACCGCGATCAGGTCGGCGACGAGCACCTCCTGCACGACGGTCGCGGTCGCCTGCAGGGCGGCCAGGCTCGGCGGGCGGAACTTCACGCGCCAGGGCTTCGTCCCCCCGTCCGAGACGACGTAGCAGCCGAGCTCCCCGCGCGGCGACTCGACGGCCACGTACACCTCGCCCTCGGGCACCCGGAATCCCTCGGTGACGAGCTTGAAGTGGTGGATGAGCGACTCCATGGACGTGTGCAGCTCGTGGCGCGGCGGGAGCACGACCTTGCGCTCGTCGGCGACCCACGGCTCGCCCTCCGTCTCGTCGATGCGGTCGAGGCACTGGCGGACGATGCGCACGGACTGGCGCATCTCGTCCATGTGCACCCGGTACCGGTCGTAGACGTCGCCGTTCTGGTACACGGGGACGTCGAACTCCACCTCGTCGTAGGCGAGGTAGGGCAGGTTGCGGCGGAGGTCCCAGTTGACGCCCGAGGCCCGCAGCATGGGCCCCGACTGGGCGAGCGCGAGCGCGTCCTCCGCGGACAGCAGCCCGACGCCCTTCGTGCGCTCGAGCCAGATCGCGTTGCGGTCGAGCAGCGCCTCGAACTCGTCCACCGCGGCCGGGAACTCGTCGCAGAAGCGACGGGCCTGCGCGGTGAAGCCTGGCGGGACGTCCTCCGCGAGCCCGCCCACCTGGAAGTAGCGCGTGTGCATGCGCGCGCCCGCCACCATCTCGAACAGGTCGAGGACGCGGTCGCGGTCGTCGAACGCGTACCAGAAGAGCGAGATCGCGCCCAGCTCGAGGCCGGAGGTGCCGAGCCACACGAGGTGCGAGTGGATGCGGTTGAGCTCGGCGAGCGCCATGCGCGTCCAGACGGCGCGGCGCGGGACCTCGAGGCCGAGGAGCTTCTCGACCGCGAGCACGAAGACGAGCTCGTTCGCCTGGAAGGAGAGGTAGTCGATCCGGGGCGCGTACGTGATCGCCTTCCACCAGGTCTTGGCCTCCATGTTCTTCTCGAACCCCGTGTGCAGGTAGCCGACGACCGCGCGGATGCCGGCCACGGTCTCGCCGTCGAGGTCGACCACGAGCCGCAGGACGCCGTGCGTGGAGGGATGGTTGGGCCCGAAGTTGACGCGCAGGATGTCGCTCGGGTCGTGCCGCGCCGTGTCCACCTCGAGGATGGTCGGAACGGGCCTGGGGATGCGGCTGCCCTCGTAGATCCGCGGCTTCGCGAAGACGGCCACCGTCACTCCTCGTCCGAGAAGCGGACGGGCTCGCCCCCGACCGGGTAGTCCTTGCGCAGCGGATGGCCCTCCCAGTCCTCGGGCATGAGCAGCCGGACGAGGTTCGGGTGGCCGGCGAAGGGGATGCCCAGCAGGTCCCACTGCTCGCGCTCGTACCAGTCGGCGGACGGCCAGACCTCGATCACCGTCGGCACCGGCTCGCCGTCCTCCACCCAGACCTGCACGCGGAGCCGCGCCGGGTCGTCGGAGACGCGGAGCAGGTGGTAGGAGACGGAGAAGCGCTTCGGCTTCGGGTCGGGCACGCGCTGGTAGCCCTGCGCGCCCGGCTCGTTCAGGTCGCGCCCGGCCGCGGTGCCGAGGTACCCGGACACGCCGACCTCGCCCCAGCCCAGGTAGTCGGTGGCGACGACGTCGCTCAGGACGTTGAAGCCCTCCTCGTCGCGGAGGTACGTGCACGCCTCCACGAGCCGGGCCGGGTCGACGACGAGCGTCGTCTCGCCGAGGGCCACACGGGTCTCGACGACGCCGGGGACGCCCTCCAGGGTCACTCGCCGACCCCGCGGATCTCGTACGCGGGCGGGACGCCGGCGCGGATCTTCTCGTGCAGGCGGACGATTCCCTCCATCAGCGCCTCGGGCCGCGGCGGGCAGCCCGGCACGTGCACGTCCACCGGGACGATCTTGTCCACGCCCTGCAGCGTCGCGTAGTTCGCGAACATCCCGCCGGAGCTCGCGCACGCGCCCATCGCGATCACCCACTTCGGCTCCAGCATCTGGTCGTACACCTGACGCAGCGGCGCGGCCATCTTGTGCGCGACGCGCCCGGAGACGATGAGCAGGTCGGCCTGCCGCGGCGAGGAGGAGAAGCGCTCCATCCCGAAGCGGGAGATGTCGTAGCGGGAGGAGACGATCGACATCATCTCGATCGCGCAGCACGCGAGCCCGAACGTGTCCGGCCACACGGAGCTCGAGCGGGCCCAGGCGACCGCCTTCTCCACCGTCGTGAGGAGGAGCGCGTCCTCGATCTCCGACACCTCGCGCTCGAACACGCCGGGCCCCTTGCCCGGCCAGAGCAGGCGCTCCGACTGCAGCCCGGCCTGGGCGAGCGGGCGCTCGGGGACGACCGGCAGGTCCTTCTTCATCGCCACCGGCGGCTCAGTGCCACTCGAGCGCTCCCTTCCGCCAGATGTAGACGTAGGCCACGGCGAGGATCGCGATGAACACGACGAACTCGACGAGCCCGAACCAGCCGAGCGCGTCCAGCCGCACGGCGAGCGGGTAGAGGAAGACGATCTCGATGTCGAAGAGGATGAAGAGGATCGCGGTCAGGTAGAAGCTGACCGTGAAGCGGCGCTCGCGGCTCGGCGCGCCCTCCGACACGCCCGACTCGAAGGGGAGCAGGCGCTGGCGCGTGCGGCTCACGGGGCGCGGCGGGAGGAGCGACGAGAGCGCGATCAGCGATGCGGGGATCGCCGCGGCGAAGAGCGCGTAGAAGAGGAAGGGCAGCCAGTTCGAAAGCACGGGATCGGACCCGGTTGGTGGACCTCGCTCGACGTTCCGCGGCGAACCGTACCACTCCCCCTTCCGCCTCACGAAGGGGTATGCAATCCCGCACGGAAATGCCGATGCGACTGTTACAAGCGGCAGCCCGGCGCCGCCGCCCCCGTCCGCTACCATGCGCCCGTGGCCACGATCGAGAACCCGACCGACACGCTGATCACGCTCACCCCGCGCGCGGCGGACAAGATCCGCGAGCTGCTGGCGGAGGAGCCGGACGGCGACACGCTCGTCCTGCGCGTCGCCATCCAGGGCGGCGGGTGCTCCGGCTTCCAGTACGGGCTCGGGTTCGACGCGGGCGCCGCCGAGGGTGACCTCGAGCTCCAGCTCGAGGGCGTGCCGGTCGTCGTCGACCCCTTCAGCGCGCCCTATCTGCGCGGCGCGACGATCGACTTCCTGAACACGATCCAGGAGTCCGGGTTCAAGATCGACAACCCGAACGCGGTCGCCTCCTGCGGCTGCGGTCACTCGTTCACGGTTGCCGAGGACGAGGAGCTGCCCGAGGGCACCCACCTGGGCGGCTGCGGCTCCGGCTGCTCGCACTGATGCGCCCGCACGGCGGGCGTCGCCGCGCGCGCTGACGCGCGCCTCGGCCGTGACCTCCGACACCGGCGTGCCGAGCATCCGCTTCGACGGCCAGGTCGTGCTCGTGACCGGGGCCGGCCGCGGGCTCGGCCGCGCCTACGCCCGCCTGCTCGCGCGCCGGGGCGCGCACGTCGTCGTCCACGACGCGGGCGTGCGGCCGGACGGCTCGGGCTTCGATCCGGACGTGGCGGATGCGGTCGTGCGCGAGCTCGAGGCCGAGGGCGGCCGGGCGAGCGCGGCCTACGAGGACCTCGGCTCGCGCGACGCCTGCCGCGCGCTCGTCGAGCGCACGCTGGCCGAGCGCGGGCGCCTGGACGCGGCCGTCCTCAACGCCGGCTTCCTGCTCGAGGGGCCGCTCGAGGCGCTCGCCCCGGAAGCCTGGGAGCGTCTGCGGCGTGTCCAGCTCGAGGCGCCGCTCTGGCTCGCGCAGGCCGCGCTGCCCGCCATGAAGGAGCGCCGTTACGGCCGCTTCGTCCTCACGGTCTCCGGGCACGGTCTGTACCGCACCGGGGAGGCGGGCCTCGCCGCCTACGCCGTCTGCAAGGCCGCAACGCTCGGGCTCGTCCACGTCCTCGCCGACGCCGGAGCGCCGTACGGCGTGCTCGCGAACGCGGTGTCGCCGGTCGCGGCCACGCGGATGTACCGGCGCGAGGCGCCTCCGGGCGAGCTCCTGCCCGAGCACGTCGCCCCGGGCGTGGTCTTCCTCGCCTCCTCCGCGTGCACCGTCTCGGGCGCCGTCCTGCGCGCGGTCGGCGGTCGCTTCTCGCTCGGGCGCTACGGCGTAACCGAGGGCCTCGACCTGGGGCCGGCGCCTGCGGAGCCGGAGGACGTCGCGCGCGCCTGGCCGCTCCTCGAGGGGCCGCTCCGGCCGGCCGAATAGCATCCGCGTGTGTCCGAGCCTCCGCTGCGCGTCACCGTCGTGGGCTCCGGGCCGGCCGCGTTCTATGCCGCCGGGCAGCTCCTGCAGAGCGAGGACCCGCGGGTGGAGGTGGACCTGCTCGAGCGCCTCCCGACGCCGTGGGGGCTCGTTCGGCTCGGCGTCGCGCCCGATCATCCGCAGCTGAAGACGGTCTCGCGCGCGTTCGAGAAGATCGCCGAGCGGCCCGGCTTCCGCTTCCTCGGCAACGTCGAGGTCGGCCGCGACGTCATGCACGAGGAGCTCGCGCGCGCGTACGACGCGGTGATCTACGCGGTCGGCTCGCAGACCGACCGCCGGCTCGGCATCCCGGGTGAGGACCTGCCCGGCTCGTGGCCGGCGACCGAGCTCGTCGCCTGGTACAACGGCCACCCCGACTACCAGGACCTTTCGCTCGACCTGCAGGTGGAGCGGGCGGTCGTGGTCGGGAACGGGAACGTCGCGCTCGACGTCGCGCGCATGCTCGCGCTCACGCGCGAGGAGCTCGCTCCGACGGACGCGACCGACGCCGCCATCGAGGCGATCGCGTCTTCGCCGGTGCGCGAGATCGTGGTCGTCGGCCGCCGGGGGCCGGTGCAGGCGTCGTGGACCTCGACCGAGCTGCAGGAGATGGGCGAGCTCGCCGGCGCGGACGTGGTCGTCGACCCCTCCGAGCTCGAGCTCGACCCGGCGAGCGAGGCGGAGCTCTCGGGCGCCTCGAACGTCGTCCAGCGCAACCTGGAGATCCTGCGCGGCTACGCCGCCCGCGTCCCGGAGGGCAAGCCGCGCCGCGTCGTCTTCCGGTTCCGCCTCTCGCCCGTCGCCATCCTCGGCGAGAGCCGCGTGGAGGCCGTGGAGGTGGAGCGGAACCGCCTCGAGGCCGGTCCCGACGGCCGCGTGCGCGCGGTCGGCACGGGCGAGCGCGAGACGATCCCGTGCGGGCTCGTCTTCCGCAGCGTCGGCTACCACGGCGTCCCGCTGTCGGGCGTCCCCTTCGACCCGGCGCGCGGGACGATGCCGAACGAGGGCGGTCGCGTGCTCGGGGAGGACGGCCGGCCGATCCCGGGCCTGTACTGCGCGGGCTGGATCAAGCGCGGCCCGACGGGCGTGATCGGGACGAACAAGAAGGACGCGGCCGAGACCGTGGAGCACCTGCTCGAGGACGCCCGGGCCGGCCTCCTGCCGCGGCGCGATCCCGAGGCGAGCATCGAGGCCGTGCTCGCCGAGCGCGGGGTCGAGGTGGTCGGCTACGCGGGCTGGCAGGCGATCGACCGCCTGGAGCGCGCACGCGGCGAGGAGCAGGGTCGCCCGCGGGTAAAGCTGTGCACCTGGGAGGAGCTGCTCGCGGCCGCTCGCTCAGGCTGAGAGCGCCTCGAGCGTCCGCGCGACGTCCGCCTCGGTGTTGTACAGGTGCCAGGAGGTGCGCAGGCGCCCTCCGCGCACCGCCGCCCGGATCCCGGCCCGCTCGAGGCGCTCGGCGGCGTCCGGCGCGTCCCAGAAGACGATCGCCGAGTCGCCCGGCGGCAGTCCGAGGCCCGCGCGGAAGCGGTTCGCGAGCGCCAGGTCGTGCTCGTGGATCGCGCGCACGCCGAGCTCCTCGAGGAGCGCGAGCGCGGGGGCGCTCGCGACCCACATGAACCACGCCGGGGAGGTGTCCAGGCGGCGTGCGCTCGCGGCGAGCCGGAGCGGCGGCCCGAAGAACGTGGCGAGCGGGTCCTCGCCCGCGTACCAGCCGGCCGCGTGCGGCACGACCTCCTCCAGGCGCTCGGGTCGGATGGCGAGGAACGCGGTTCCGCGCGGGCAGCAGAGCCACTTGTAGCCGTGCGCGACGACCACGTCGAAGCGGCTCGCGTCGAGCGGCAGCCAGCCGGCGGCCTGCGTGGCGTCCACGACGGTGAGGACCGCGTGCTCCTGCGCGGCACGCGCGATCGCGTCCAGCTCCGCCACCTCCCCGGTCGCCATCTGCACCGCGCTCCAGGCGACCACGTCCACGTCCGGGCCGATCTCCCCGGGCAGCTCCGCCGCCGGCACGAGACGCACCCGCACGCCTCGCCGCTCCTGCACGAGGAACGGGAAGAGCAGCGATGTGAACTCCACGTCGGGCGCGAGCACGCGCGCGCCGTCGGGCAGGGACGCGGCGACGAGCCCGACGAAGGTGGACACGTTCGAGCCGATGGCGACCCGCTCGACGGGCACGCCCACGAGCCGCGCGAACGAGGCGCGCGCCTCCTCGCCGGGGACGCCCCAGTGCTCCCAGCTCGTCCGTCCGTCGCGCCAGTCCTCGAGGGCGGCCTGCAGCGCGTCCCACGCCGGGCGCGGCGGGAGCCCGTAGGAGGCCGTGTTCAGGTACGTCCCCGCGGGCGTCCACGGCGCCTGGCTCGCGGCGGACAGCATCCCGTGATCCTCGCACGTCCTTGCGGGGAATCCACGACGTGGGCGAGCGCTCCCGGGTCTACACTCGCCCGCATGAGCGAGACGACCCCCATCCAGCGCCTCTGGGGAGGCGAGACCGAGAAGGCGATCGACAACTTCCCCGTGTCCGGCGAGGGCATCCCGGTCGCGGTGGCACGGTGGCTGGGCCGGATCAAGGCTGCGGCTGCGCGCGTGAACGCGGAGCTGGGGCTCCTCGACCCGGACAAGGCCGAGCGCATCGCGGCCGCCGCCGACCGCGTGGCCGCCGGCGACTTCGACGACCAGTTCCCGGTCGACGTCTTCCAGACGGGCTCCGGCACGAGCTCGAACATGAACGCGAACGAGGTGATCGCCTCGCTCGCCGGCCCGGACGTGCACCCGAACGACGACGTGAACATGGGCCAGTCCTCGAACGACGTCTTCCCCTCGGCCGTGCACCTGGCCGCCCTGGACGAGATCGCGCACGACCTGCTGCCCGCCCTGGAGCGCCTGGCCGCCTCGCTCGAGCAGAAGGCCTTCGAGTTCGACGACGTCGTCAAGTCCGGCCGCACGCACCTGATGGACGCCGTGCCCGTCACGCTCGGCCAGGAGTTCGGCGGCTACGCGGCGCAGGTCCGGCAGGGCGTCGCGCGGATCGAGGCCGCGCTGCCGCGGCTCGGGCAGATCCCGCTCGGGGGGACGGCCACGGGGACGGGCCTCAACACGCATCCGGAGTTCGCCCCGCGCGTGCGCGAGCTGCTCTCGCGCGAGACGGGGCTCGTCGTCTCCGCCCCGGCCGACCACTTCGAGGCGCAGGCCGCCCGCGACGGGCTCGTCGAGACGTCCGGCGCGCTCAAGGTGGTGGCCGTCTCGCTGACGAAGATCGCGAACGACCTCCGGCTGATGGGCTCGGGGCCGCGGGCCGGGCTCACGGAGATCTTCCTCCCCGAGCTGCAGAAGGGCAGCTCGATCATGCCCGGGAAGGTCAACCCGGTCATCCCCGAGGTGGTCACGCAGGTGGCGGCGC
Source organism: Gaiellaceae bacterium (assembly GCA_035574435.1). GTDB lineage: Bacteria > Actinomycetota > Thermoleophilia > Gaiellales > Gaiellaceae > GMQP-bins7. The sequence continues at coordinate 20,793 of DATLYU010000130.1, forward strand.
AGGTGATCGGGAACGACGCCGCGATCACCGTGGGCGGCATGAACGGCCACTTCGAGCTGAACGTCTACGTCCCGCTTCTGGCGCGCAACCTGCTCGACTCGGTGAAGCTGCTCGCGAGCGCGAGCCGCCTGCTCGCCGAGCGCTGCGTGGACGGGATCGAGGCGAACCGCGAGCAGTGCGAGCGCTACGCCGAGCTCACCCTCTCCGCCGCGACCGCGCTCAACCCGTACATCGGCTACGACAAGGCGACCGAGATCGTGAAGGAGGCCGCGGCCTCGGGCCGGTCGCTGCGCGAGGTCGCCCGCGAGGCCGGCGTGGACGAGGCGATCCTCGACGAGGCGCTCGACTACCGCGCCATGGCGAAGCCGCACGGGTAGCTCGAGCCGCCGGGCATCCCCACCGAAGGGACTTCCGCCTATAGTGCGCTCGGGCCCGGGTGGGCCGGGCTCCGAGAGACGAAGGGGAGAGAGAGTGCGAAAGATCCTTGCGCTGGGCGCCGCGCTCGCCGCAGCGCTCGCGATCGGCATCGTGCCCGCGAGCGCGATCACCGACGGCCAGCCGGACGCCGCGAACGACTACCCGCACGTCGGCCTGATGGTCGCCCACGCCGCGAACGGCGTCCCGCTTTGGCGCTGTAGCGGGACGATGCTCTCGTCCACGGTGTTCTTGACCGCCGGCCACTGCACCGAGGCACCGGCCGCGCACGTCGAGATCTTCTTCAGCTCCGGCTACCCGACGCCGATCCCGCTTGGAAACTGGGCCGGCCCCGGGACCTCGTGCGCCGGCAAGTCCGGGTATCCATGCGACGGCGACGCCGAGGGCACGCCGCAGACGCATCCGAGCTACGACCCGAACGCGTTCTTCCTGTTCGACCTCGGCGTCGTGCAGCTCTCGACGCCGTTCCCGCGCTCGGAGTACGGCATCCTGCCGAGTCTCAACCAGCTCGACGCGTTGACGACGAGGCGCGGGCAGCAGGACCGCACCTTCACGGCCGTCGGCTACGGCCTGCAGCTGAGCAGCCCGGTCGCCTCCCACAACCTGGCGCTGCGGACGCGCATGATCGCGCATCCGAAGCTGAACCAGATCAACGGCGGCATCGTGGGCGACTTCGCCATGCTGCTGAGCAACAACAGCCACACGGGCGGAACGTGCTTCGGCGACTCCGGCGGCCCGAACTTCGTCGGCAACAGCAACGTGGTCGCCGGCGTGACCTCGTTCGGCCTGAACGGGAACTGTGCAGGCACGGGCGGCGTCTACCGCGTGGACCGGGCCGACGATCTGAACTGGCTCGACGGCTTCCTGCCGTAGGCCGCGGATTCGAGACGACTCGCGCGAAGGGCCGCCTGCGGGCGGCCCTTCGTCTGTCCGGTGAAGCCGGAGCCGGCGGCGGGCGCTCAGTACGCAACCGCGCCGCGGCCGCTCTCGGCCGCGTGGCGCTGCTCGTCGGCGCGGTACGAAGAACGCACGAGCGGGCCGGCGAAGACCGAGCCGAAGCCGAGCGCCTCGCCCTGCTCGCGCAGCCAGCGGAACTCGTCCGGGTGCACCCAGCGGTCGATGGGCGCGTGCCTGGGCGAGGGCTGGAGGTACTGGCCGATGGTGACCACGTCCACCCCGTGGTCGCGCAGGTCGCGCATCGTGTCCACGACCTCCTCGTTCGTCTCGCCGAGCCCGACGATGATCCCCGACTTCGTCAGCACCGGGTAGTCGGCGAGCTCCTTCGCCCGGGCCAGGAGCCAGAGCGCCTTTTCGTAGCTCGCCTTCGCACCGCGCATGCGGGCGTGCAGCCGGCGCACGGTCTCGATGTTGTGGTTGAAGACCTCCGGGCGCGCGGCCAGCACCGTCTGCAGCGCCTCCTCCTCGACGCCCAGGAAGTCCGGTGTCAGCACCTCCACGGAGGCGGTCGGCAGCTTGCGCTTGAGCGCGCGGATCGTGGCCGCGTAGTGGCCGGCGCCGCGGTCGGACAGGTCGTCGCGGTCGACCGAGGTGACGACCACGTGCGAGAGCCCCATCTGGGCGGCCGCCTGCGCGAGGCGCAGCGGCTCGAGCGGGTCGGGCGGGCCGTCCGGCTTCCCCGAGTGCACGTAGCAGTACCGGCACGCGCGCGTGCACGTGTCGCCGAGGATCTGGAAGGTCGCCGTCCCCCGGCCCCAGCACTCGCCGATGTTCGGGCAGCGCGCCTCCTCGCAGATCGCGTGCAGGCGGCCCTCGCGCAGCAGCCCCTTGACCTCGAAGTAGCGCGAGTCGGCGCTCGGCGCGCGCACCTTCATCCACTCGGGCCGGCGCGGACGCTCCGCCACGGGAAGCGACCTCTGCATCGCAGGAAGTCTAGAGAGCGTGCTCCCCGCCGGCGGGCGCGAGCGTCAGCGGGCGGCGAGCGCGGCGTGGACCGGCTGCGCCCACAGCCCGGGCCCGCCGTCTGCGGGCAGCTCCTCGAACGCGAGCCCGAAGACGTCCGCGAGCGCCTCCACCGCGGCCGGTCGCACCTCGTCCACGCGAAGCGGCCGGTCGAGCTCCCGGGCCATGGTCGTGAACGCGGCGTCGTCCAGCCCGCAGGCCGTGATCCAGTCGGTGAACGGCGCGGGGTCGAGGTCGACGTTGAGCGCGTAGCCGTGCGTCGTCACCCAGCGGGAGACGTGCACGCCGATGGAGGCGATCTTGCGTGGCCCCTGCCCGCCGCCGGGCGGAAGCCATACGCCGGTCAGGCCCTGGTAGCGGACGCCCTCGAGCGCGAACGCGGCCAGCGTGCCGATGAGCGCCTCCTCGAGGAGGCGGACGTAGCGCTTGACGTCTTTCCCGTGGTGGCGGAGGTCGAGGATCGGGTAGCAGACGAGCTGGCCCGGCCCGTGGAACGTGGACTTGCCGCCGCGGTCCGTCTCCGCGATCTCCACCTCCGCTCCCGGAGGGACGTGGAGCTCGCGCTCGCGCTCGGTGCGGCGGCCGAGCGTGATCACAGGCGGATGCTCGAGCAGCACGACCGTGTCCGGAATGGCCCCCTGGGAGACGGCGCCCGCGAGCGAACGCTGGAGCGCAAACGCCTCGCCGTACGGGACGAGGCCGAGCTGGAGGAGGTACGCGCCTCGGGCCACGGGTCGAGGTTACTCGCCCGCGAGCAGCTCGCGGGCGACCTCGAGGTCGTCCGCTCGGACGAGCACCTCCCTCGCGCCGACTCCCGTGGTGGCCGCGTCCCAGGCGCCCGCGGCGAAGTCCGTCACCCGGATCAGCGCCGGGATGCCCGCCGTGGCGAGCAGGCCGCGCACGATCTCCGCCTCCTGCTCGGTGGGCACGACCGTGAGTCGCGCCAGCTCGTCCGCCGGCACGCGGCTACGCCGGGCGCTCGTCGAAGCGCGGCGCGCCGTCTTCCGGGAGCATCTCCCACGGCGCCACCGAGCGCACGAAGATGTGGGACTCGAGACGCCCCTCGTACGGCTCGTCGAGCGCGGGCAGCCGCACGGGCGTCTTCGGGGAGTCCGGCCAGCCGCCGCCGAAGAGGTTCGTCCCGCAGACGCGGCAGAACGTCTTCGCGCTCCCCTCGGCCGGCTGGTAGCGCTCGAGCAGGTCCTGTCCGGCCAGGATGCGGATCGCGTCGGTGCGCACTCGTCCGCTGACCGTGCCCGCCCCGCCGGAGATCTTCTTGCAGCTCGAGCAGTGACAGGCGCCGACGTGCTCGAACGGCTCGGTGACCTCGAAGCGCACGCCCCCGCACAGGCAGCTGCCGGTGAGCGTCGGCATCGCGCGCTAGTACGCCGCCTCGTCCCAGCTCTCGAGGCGCTCGCGCAGGTCGCGCAGGAACATCCCCGCGTACGCGCCGTCCACGAGCCGATGGTCGTACGTCAGCGTGAGGTTCATGAGCGGGCGGATCGCGATCACGTCGTTGCCGAGCTCGTCCTGTGCCACCCACGGTCGCTTGACGAGGGCGTACGTGCCGAGGATCGCCGACTGCGGCTGGTTGATGATCGGCGTCCCGTGGAACGTGCCGAAGCTGCCCGGGTTGGTGATCGTGAAGGTGCCGCCCTGGACGTCGTCGGGCAGCAGCTTCTTCGTCCGCGCGCGCTCGGCCAGGTCCTGGATGGCGCGCGCGATCCCGGTCAGGTTGAGGTCCTGCGCGTTGCGGATCACGGGGACGATCAGCCCCTTGCCCTCCTCCAGGGCGACCGCGATGCCGAGGTTCACGAACGAGCGGGTGACGATGCTCTGGCCGCGGATCTCGCCGTTCACCCACGGGTAGTCCCGGAGCGTCTCGACCGCCGCGCGGGCGATGAACGCGAGGTAGGTGAGGCTGACGCCCTGCGCGGCCAGCTCCGGCTTGAGCTTCTGGCGCAGCGCGACCACGCGGGACATGTCCACCTCGATCGCGCTGGTGACGTGCGCGGCCGTGTCCAGCGAGCGCCGCATGTGCTCCATCACGCCGCGCCGCATCGCGCTCATCGGCTCGATCGCCTCGCCGGGCGCGAGCTCCGCCTCTGCCGCGGGCGCCGGCTGGGCCGGCGCGGGAGCCGTCGGGGGAGGAGCGGCGGGTGCTGCAGGCGCCGCGGCCGGAGCGGCCTGCGCCTCCGGAGGCGGCGGAGCAGCCGCG
>DATLYU010000131.1:0-2022 GCA_035574435.1 Gaiellaceae bacterium
GCCGGCTGCGCGCCGGCCGGTCCGATCCGCGCGAGCACGGTGCCGACGTCCACGGTCTGCCCCTCCTGCACGAGGATCTCGAGGAGCGTCCCCGAGCCGGGGCTCGGGACCTCCGTGTCCACCTTGTCGGTCGAGATCTCGAGCAGCGGCTCGTCCGCGGCCACGGGCTCGCCGGGCTGTTTGAGCCACTTCGTGATCGTCCCCTCGGACACGGAGACCCCCATCTGGGGCATCACGACGTCGATCTGCGTTCCGGTTGCCACTCGCTCCTCCTGGTCAGTACGCGGCGAGCTCGCGAAGGCCCGCGGCGACGTCCTCGACCTGCGGGATGAAGGCCTTCTCGAGCGGCGGGGAGAACGGCACGGGCGTGTCGGGGGCCGCGATCCGCTTCACGGGCGCGTCCAGGTGCTCGAACGCCTCCTCGGCGATGGTGGCTGCGATCTCGGCGCCGAAGCCGCCCGTGCGCGTGTCCTCGTGCAGCACGAGCACCTTCGAGCAGCGGCGGACGCTCTCCAGCACCTTCTCCTTGTCCCACGGGACGAGCGTGCGCAGGTCGAGCACCTCGACCTCGACGCCCTCCTGCGCGAGCTGCTCGGCCGCCTCCGCCGCCGTGTACACCATCGCTCCCCAGGTGACGACGGTGACGTCGTCGCCCGGCCGGTGCACGCGGGCGTGCCCGAACGGCACGGTGTAGCGCTCCTCCGGGACCTCGCCCTTGATGCGGCGGTACAGGTGCTTGTGCTCGAAGAAGAGGACCGGGTTCGGGTCCTCGATCGCCGACACGAGCAGCCCCTTGGCGTCGTGCGGGGTGGCCGGGCAGACGATCTTGAGCCCGGGGATGTGCGCGAACGAGCTCTCCGGGTTCTGCGAGTGGAAGGGCCCGCCCGAGAACCCGCCGCCGGAAGGCAGGCGCACGACGATCGGCACCGGCGTGCGGCCGCGGAAGAACTGCTTCGCCGCGACCGTGGTCAGGTGGTCCCAGGCGCACGAGACGAAGTCCGCGAACTGCATCTCCGCGACCGGCCGCAGGCCCATCAGCGCCGCCCCGGTCGCGCCGCCCACGATCGCGGTCTCGGAGAGCGGCGTGTCGAGCACGCGCCAGGGGCCGAACTCCTCCTGGAAGCCCAGCGTCACCTTGAACGCGCCGCCGTACACGCCGACGTCCTCGCCCAGCACGAAGACGCGCGGGTCTCGGCGCATCTCCTGCCGGAGCCCGTCGGAGATCGCCTGGATGTAGGTCAGCTCGGCCATGGCTACTTGTGGTGGGGGGTGTCGAGGTCCTCGGGGGAGGCGAACACGCCCGCTTCCAGGTCCGAGGGATCCGGGAGCGGGGAGGCCTCGGCCCGCTCGAGCGCGTCGTTCAGGAGGCGCTTCACGCCGGACGTGATCTCGTCCTCCTCGTCGTCCGACATGCTCGCGTGGTCGCGCAGCCAGGCCCGGTAGCGCTCGATCGGGTCCTGGAGCGCCCAGCGCTCGAACATCTCTCGCGGGACGTAGAAGGCGTCGTCGTGCACCGCGTGCCCCTCCATGCGGAGCGTCAGGCACTCGAGCAGCGTCGGCCCGCCGCCCTCCCGCGCCTTCTCGATCGCGCGCTTCGCCTCGCGGTACACGGCGAGCACGTCCGTCCCGTCCACGACCACCCCGTCGAACCCGTAGGCGGCTGCGCGGTCGGCGATGTGCTCCACCGGGTACGAGAGGTACGTCGGCGTCGAGTACGCCCACTGGTTGTTGTCGCAGACGTACACGATCGGCAGGCGGCGCACGCCGGCGAAGTTCATGCTCTCGTGCGCGTCGCCGCGCGCCGCGGCGCCCTCCCCGAGCCAGCCGACGGCGACGCGGCGGTCGCCGCGGATCGCGAACGCGAGCGCCATCCCGGTCGCAACCGGGAGCATCGCGGGCAGGTGGCTGACCATGGGATGCAGCCCGAGCTCGGGGACGGCCATGTGGACGTTCCCGTCGCGGCCGCGCGTGGGGCCGCCCTCGCGGCCCATGTACTGGGCGAAGATGCGCCACGGCTCGACG
>DATLYU010000132.1:0-28877 GCA_035574435.1 Gaiellaceae bacterium
CGCAGGCGCGCGAGCTCGCGCACGTCGTCGGCGACCGCGGCGCCGACGGTCTTCGAGGCCTCCCACGCCTCCCGGCGCTCGGCCGGGTCGTCGCTCTCGCGCAGGATGCGCTTGATCTCGTTGTCGTCCACCTCCTCGCCGTGCACGACGCCCCGATGGCGGGAGAAGCGCGCCTCGACGGCGGCCTCCAGCTCGACGATGCGCTCCCGCAGGCGCGCGGGCACCTGGTGGGGGAGCATGCGGTTGCGGAGGAGCTGCAGCCGCCGGCGCGTGTGGGCGTCGCCGTCGGCGGCCGCCGCCTGGACGGAGGCGAAGAGCTCGGCGTCCGCGAGGGCGTTCGAGTACGCAAGCTCGCTGGCCGCGCGGCGCCGCTCGTGCTCCGCCGTCGCCTGCACGTTCGCGTCCCACCAGGCGAGGTTGCGCTCCCGGGACAGGGGCCGGAGCCTCTCCTCCGCGTGGTCGGCGAGAGCGCGCGCGTCGTCCATGGGCCGCCGCGCGAGGATACCCGCCGGAGCCGAGTAGCGTTCGCCCCGTGAGCGCGAGCGCGACCCGCACGCTCCCCTGGAGCTGGTACTCCGACCCGACCGTGCTGCGCCTCGAGGAGGAGCGCATCTTCCGCCGCTCGTGGCAGTACGTCGGCCACGCGGGCGAGCTCCCCGAGCCCGGCTCCTACGCCGCCACGCGGGCGGTTGGGGTCCCGGTCGTACTCGTCCGCGACGAGGAGGGCGGGCTGCGCGCGCTCCTCAACGTCTGCCGCCACCGCGGGTCGCTCGTGTGCGAGGGCCGCGGGCGCCGCGCGACGCTGCAGTGCCCCTACCACGCCTGGACGTACGGACTGGACGGGCGCCTGCTCGCCGCGCCGCGCTCGGAGCGGGAGGGCGGGCTCGAGCGCGAGGAGCTGGGCCTCGTGCCGCTGCGCCTGGAGCGCTGGGGGCCGCTCCTCTTCGTCAACCCGGACGCGGACGCGGCGCCGCTCGCCGAGCTCCTGGGCGACGTGCCCGCGCGGCTCGCCGCCGCGGGCGTGGACGTGGACGGGCTGCGCTTCCTGGAGCGCTGGGAGGCCGAGGTGGCGGCGAACTGGAAGGTGTGCGCCGAGAACTACCTCGAGTGCTACCACTGCCCGACCGCGCACCCCGGCTTCTCGGCGGTCATGGACGTGGCCGAAGAGACCTACGTGCTCGAGGCCGAGGGCCCGCGCCTGTCGCAGTGGACGCCGCCCAGGCCCTCGCCGCGCGGCTCCTTCGACCCGAGCGGCGAGGTCGTGCAGGGCCAGTTCCACCTGCTCTTCCCGGGAACGGTCGTGAACGTCATGCCGGGACGCCCGAACCTCTCCATCGGGCCGCTCGTGCCCACCGGGCCCGAGCGCACGGCCCGCTTCCTCGACTACTTCGTCGCCCCGGACGCGGACGAGGCGTGGGTCCGGGAGCTGCTCGACTTCGACGGGCAGGTGGGCGCGGAGGACGCGGCGCTCGTGGAGCGCGTGCAGCAGGGCGTGCGTTCCGGCGTGCTCGAGGACGGCCGGCTGCTCCCGGCCTCCGAGCGGCTCGTCGCGCACTTCCAGGCGCTCGTGCTCGAAGCGCTCTCGTGACCGGAACCATTCCGTTAACGTCCCGCCGGCATGCGGATCAGCCTGACGCCGCGTACGACCGAGTTCTTCACGCTCTTCGCGCGGGCCGGCGAGAACGCGCTGCAGGTCGCGCGGCTCGTCGAGCGCCGCTTTCGCGAGCACCCCAACTCCGGGGTGAGCCAGGAGCAGGTCAAGAAGGAGGAGACGGAGGGGGACGCGATCACGCGCGATCTCATCAACCTCCTGAACACGCAGTACGTGACCCCCTTCGACCGCGAGGACATCTACCTGCTCGCGACCGAGATCGACGACGTCGTCGACTACCTGGAGGAGGCCTCGGACCTGCTCGGCCTGTACGGCGTCGAGATGCCCACCCGTCACGCGGTCGAGCAGTGCGCGATCATCGTCCGCGCGTGCGAGCAGCTCGCGCTCGCGTGCGAGAACCTGAAGGGCATGCGCGGCGTGCAGGGGGCCCTCGTCGAGCTGAAGCGGCTGGAGGACGAGGGCGACCGCGTCGTCCGCGACGCGCTCGCTGCCCTCTTCCGCGACGAGGCGATCGACCCGCTCATCGTCATCCGCTGGAAGGACATCTACGAGGCTCTCGAGGAAGCGCTCGACGCCTGCGAGACGGCCGCGAACGTGATCGCGAACATCGTCGTCAAGAACGCCTGAGACGGGGCCCCGGTGGACGCGACGCTCATCGCGGTCGTGGCCGTCGCGCTCTTCTTCGACTTCACGAACGGTTTCCACGACGCGGCGAACGCCATCGCGACCTCCGTGTCGACCCGAGCGCTCTCACCGCGCGTGGCCGTGGCGATGGCGGCGGTCCTCAACTTCGTGGGCGCCCTGATCTCCATCGAGGTCGCGGCCACCGTCGCCAAGGGAATCGTGAACGCCGACGTGATCACGCTCGACGTCGTGCTCGCGGGCCTCGTGGGCGCGATCGCCTGGAACCTCTTCACGTGGTACCTCGGCTTGCCGACGAGCTCGAGCCATGCGCTCATCGGCGGAGTCGCCGGATCCGCGGTCGCCGCCAACGGCTTCGACGTGCTGCTCTGGGAGGGGATCGTGGACAAGGTCATGATCCCGTCGCTCGCGGCGCCGCTCCTCGGGCTCCTGGGCGCGGCGATCATCATCACGGGGCTCGTCTGGATCGTCCGCTACCGCTCGCCGAGCCTCGTGAATCGCGTCTTCCGGAGAGCGCAGATCGTCACCGCCGGCTTCGTCGCGTTCACGCACGGCACGAACGACGCTCAGAAGACGATGGGCGTGATCACCCTCGCGCTCATCGCCAGCGGCCACGTGAGCGCGGAGGACTTCGAGGTGCCCATGTGGGTGATCCTGTCGGCGGCGAGCGCGATGGCGCTCGGCACGTATGCGGGCGGCTGGCGCATCATCCGGACGCTGGGTCAGCGGATCGCCCATCTGGAGCCGATTCAGGGCTTCGCCGCGGAGGCTGCGACGGCGTCCATCCTGTATACGACGGCCCATGCGGGCTTCCCCGTGTCCACGACCCACACCATCACGGGGTCGGTCATGGGCGCGGGTGCCTCCCGGGGCCTGAGCGCCGTACGCTGGGGCGTGGCGGGGAACATCCTCCTGGCCTGGGTGATGACCGTCCCCTTGGCGGGTCTGGTGGGCGCAGGCATGGAGCTCGTGACGCGCCTGCCCGCGGGCGACGCGGTCGTCTTCGCGCTCGCCGGCGTGATCGCCGCCATCGCCTTCTCGGCGCGCACGCGCCAGGCGCGGCGGCTCGTCCCGGCGCGCGCATAGCCGCGACGACTATCGTCGGATCGTGGAGGCACGGCGCCCCCAGGTGCTCTTCGTCTGCGTGCACAACGCCGGCCGCAGCCAGATGGCCGCCGGGCTCCTGACGCTCCGCTCGGGCGGCCGCATCGGCGTCCGCTCCGCCGGCTCCGACCCCGCGGACGAGGTCAACCCGCTGGCCGTCGAGGCCATGGCCGAGCTCGGCGTGGATCTCGCGGGCGCGCTCCCGCGCCGCCTCGCGGACGAGGACGTCCGCGCCGCCGACGTCGTGATCACGATGGGCTGCGGCGACGCCTGTCCGGTGTTCCCGGGGAAGCGCTACGAGGACTGGGAGCTGCCCGACCCGGCGGAGGCGCGCTCGCTCGAGGAGGTGCGGGCGATCCGCGACGAGATCGACGCGCGCGTCCAGCGCCTGGTCGGCGAGCTCCTGCCCGCCGAGTGACGCGGGGGTCGGCCGCCCGCCGTCCCCCGCGTCAGACGGGCTCCGACCAGTTCAGCCCCGGCGCACCGCCGCAACCGCGAGGTGGAAGCTCGTCCGCGCTCGCTTGAGCTGCGCCTTCGTGAGCGGGACGAACTCCGCGCGGGTGGCGATGCGCGCCTCGTTGTCGAAGATGAAGTCGATGAAGGCCTGAACCTCGCGCCGCTGGAACGAGGATCCCTTCGCGTACACGAAGAGCGGCCGGGAGAGCGGCTTGTACGTGTTGTTGTGGACGTTCGCGATGCTCGGGCTCACGCACTGCCCGGTCTTCGGGTTGCGGATCTGGACGGCCCGGAGCGTGTCCTTGTTCTCCTCGTAGTACGAGTAGCCGAAGTAGCCCAGGCCGCCGCGCTCGCCGGCGACGCCGCGGACGGTGACGTTGTCGTCCTCGGTCGCCAGGTAGTCCGAGCGGCTGCGCTTCTCGCGGCCGTTGATCGCGAGCGTGAAGTAGTCGAACGTCCCCGAGTCGGTGCCTGCGCCGAACAGCTTGAGCGGCACGTCCGGGAAGCCTGCTCGGACGTCCTTCCAGCTGTCCACTTTCGAGCCCTGATCCCAGATCTTCCGGAGCTCCTCGACCGAGAGGCACGTCGCCCAGGTGTTGTCCCGGTTCACGACGACGGTCAGCGCGTCGTTGGCGACGGTGAACGCCCGCCACGAGCCGACCCGGTTGTCCTTGCAGACCTGCGCCTCCCTCACCCGCATGGGGCGCGAGGCGTTGGACAGGTCGGTCTCGCCCTTGCAGAAGCGCTCGAAGCCCCCGCCCGTGCCGGAGATGCCGACCGTCACGCGCACGCGCGACGCACCGGCCCGGCTGAAGAGCTCCGCCGCGGCGGTCGTGTACGGCCCGACCGTGGACGACCCGTCCGCAGTGATCGTCCCCGACAGGGCGCGCAGGTCGTACGTCGGGTTCCGTACTGCCGAGGCGGCGACCGCCGCCGAGGCCGCGACGAGGCACGCGACGACCGCAGCGCCGACCGCGAGCACGCGGCTTCCCAGTTGCTCTCTCATCTCTCTCCCAGCTCCCTCTGTCGCTGACAGCTACCGCTCGGATGCTCGCGGTCGCCCGCGCGACGGTGGGGTGACGGGCCGTGAAGGAGCGGTGGCGGTGTGGTGAACGGCTCCGCTAGACGAGCGGGCGCGGGTCGTGCGAGGCATCGCCGAACTCGCGGAACTCGCCGGTGGCGAGGAACGCGGCCTGCTCGCCGATGTCCACCGCGTGGTCGCCGATGCGCTCCAGGCAGCGGGAGACGACGATCGCGCGCAGGCCCCACTCCAGGCGCTCCGGCCCCAGCTCGACGAGGCGCGAGACGACGCGCCGGTTCGAGCGGTCGATGAGCTCGTCGAGCGCGATGAGCGACTCCGCGAGCGCGGCGTCGCGCTCGTGCAGGGCGCGGAGCGCGATCCGGATCATCTCCTCCCCGCGCTCGCCCATCTCCCGGAACGCCGCGAGCAGCACGTCGTCGGAGGGCAGCTCGAGCGAGAGCTTCGTCAGCTTGGCGATCGTGGTGCAGAGGTCGCCCATCCGCTCCAGGTGCAGGTTCGAGTGCAGGATGGCGAGCACGAGCCGGAGGTCGCCGGCGACCGGCGTCTGCCGGGCGAGCAGCAGCTCGATGGCCTGCTCCGTGCGCAGGTACACGGCGTCCACGTCGTCGTCGAACGCGATCACCTCGTCCGCGAGCTCGGCGTCGCCCGTGACGAGGGCCTCGAGCGCCGCCCGGAGCGAGCGCAGGACGAGCTCCGCCTCGGCGGCGAGGAGCCGCTCGAGCTCGCGCAGCTCCTCCTGGAAGGTGGCGCGCAGCTCGGGCATCAGCCGAACCTCCCGGTCACGTAGTCCTCCGTCCGCCGGTCGGCCGGCGCCGTGAAGATCTTGGCCGTCGCGTCGTACTCGACGAGCGTGCCCCGCCGCGAGCCCGTCTCCTCGTCCACGAGGACGCTGAAGAAGGCGGTCATGTCCGCTACGCGGGCCGCCTGCTGCATGTTGTGGGTGACGACCACGATCGTGTACGACCGCTTGAGCTCGTGCATGAGGTCCTCGATCCGAGCCGTCGCGATCGGGTCGAGCGCCGAGGCCGGCTCGTCCATGAGGATCACGTCGGGCTCCACGGCCAGCGCCCGGGCGATGCAGAGGCGCTGCTGCTGGCCTCCGGACAGACCCAGGGCGCCGTCGCGCAACCGGTCCTTGACCTCGTCCCACAGGGCGGCGTCCCGGAGCGCCTTCTCGACCCGCTCGTCCAGCCGCTCCTTCAGGCCGAGCACGCGCGGCCCGAAGGCGACGTTGTCGTAGATCGACTTCGGGAAGGGGTTCGGCTTCTGGAACACCATCCCGATCCGCCGCCGCACGTCGACCGGATCGACGTCGCGCCCGTACAGGTCCTGGCCGTGGTAGAGGACCGTGCCCTGCACGCGGGCGCCGGGGATGAGGTCGTTCAGGCGGTTGAAGCAGCGTATGAACGTGCTCTTCCCGCAGCCGGACGGCCCGATGAAGGCGGTCACCGTGTTCGCGTGCACGTCCAGCGTGACGCCCTCGAGCGCCGTCCGGCCGTGGTAGGAGACGGCCAGGCCGGCGACCGAGAACACCTTCTCGCGGCGCTCGATCTCCACCCGCTCGAGGCCGCGGGAGAGCTCGCCCACGCGGGGGCCTCCGATCCGGGGCGACTCCATCTGGGTCATGACCTCACCAGCGCTTTCGGTAGCGGTTGCGGAGGACGATCGCAACGGCGTTCATGGAGAGCACGGTCGCGAGCAGCACGATCGCGCCGGCGGCGGCGAGGGTCTGGAAGGCCGGGTCGGGTTGGCGCGTCCAGTTGTAGATCTGCACGGGCAGGGCGGTGTACGCGCCGAGCAGGGTCGGGTCGAAGGCGACGTACACGATCGCCCCGACCATGATCAGGGGCGCGGTCTCCCCGACGGCGCGGGAGAGGGCGAGGATGGAACCGGTGGCGATCCCCGGGATCGCTGCGGGCAGGACCTGCCGCCGGACGACCTGCCACTTCGTCGCCCCGAGCGCGAACGCCCCCTGCCGGATCGAGTCCGGCACCGCGCGGATGGCTTCGCGGGAGGCGACGACCACCGTCGGCAGCACGACGAGCGTGAGGATCAGCGCCCCGGCCAGGACGACCCGGCCAAGCCCGATCCCGCGCACGATGAAGGCGAGCCCGAGGATCCCGTACACGATCGACGGCACCGCCGCCAGGTTCTGGATGTTGACCTCGATCAGCCGGTTCCACCAGCGCTCGCGGTCGGCGTACTCCTCGAGGTAGATCGCCGTCAGCACGCCGATCGGGACGGAGAGGAGGAGGACGAGCAGGCCGAGGTAGAGGGTGGCCAGGATGGCCGGGCGCGCTCCCGCCTCGGCGGCGACCGTGGAGGGCGGGTCGGAGAAGAGCTGACGGTCGAGCTCCGGCCAGCCGGTGAGGATCGTGTCGGCGAGCAGGACGGCGAGCGTCCCGAACGCGACCACCAGCGAGGCGAGCATGGCCCCCTGGAAAAGGCGGTTCCGCCAGGCGCGGCGCCTCCTCATTCGTACACCTCCCGGAAGCGGCGCACGAGCCGGATCGAGAGCAGGTTCATGGCGAGCGTGATGACGAAGAGCGTCAGCCCGACCGCGAAGATCGTCTTGTACTCGATCGAGCCCGTCGGGACGTCGCCGTTGCCGGTGGCGCCGATGAACGCGGTCATCGTCTCGATCGTCTCGCGCGGGTCGAACACGATCTGCGGGAGCTGCCCGGCGGCGATGAGCACGATCATCGTCTCCCCGACCGCGCGCGAGAACGCCAGCACGAAGGCGGCGATGATCCCGGAGATGGCCGCCGGCACGACGATGCGCGTCGAGACCTGCAGCTTGTCCGAGCCGAGCGCGTAGCCGCCGTCGCGCAGCTCCCGGGGCACCGCGGCCATCGCGTCCTCCGAGAGCGACGCGACCGTGGGAATGAGCATGACTCCCAGGACGAGGCTCGCCGAGAGCGCGTTGAAGATCTCGACGTCCAGCCCCAGGTCGCGGAGCAGCGGCGTCACGAAGGTGAGCGCGAAGTAGCCGAGCACGACGGTCGGGATCGCGGCGAGGATCTCGAGCACCGGCTTCAGGATCCCGCTCACGCGCGCGTGCGCGTACTCGCTCAGGTAGATCGCCACGCCCAGACCGAGCGGGAAGGCGACGAGCGCCGACCAGAACGAGATCGTGACCGTGCCCACGACGAGCGGAAGCACGCCGAACGAGCCCGGCTCGAAGAGCGGCGCCCACGTCGTCCCGGTCAGGAACTCCCAGGGCGAGATTTCGGAGAAGAACTCCGCCGCCGGGAGCACCAGCGAGAGGACGATGCCCGCGGTCGTCAGGACGGAGACCGCCGCGGCGAGGAAGAGCAGGCCCTGGACGAGCCTCTCGCCCCACCGGGTCCGGCGGCGGGGCAGGGCCAGCGCGTGCGTCGCCACCTACCCGGCTGCCCCCTGGAGCTTCGCGAGCTCGGCGTCGATCTGCTCGCGGCTCAGGGGCACGTACAGCGCCTCCTGGGCGATCGCCTGCTCGTTCTCGAGCGCGAAGCGGAGGAAGTCGCCCACCTCGGGCCGCTCCTCCAGGGCGCTCCGCTTCACGTACACGTAGAGCGGGCGCGAGAGCGCGTACGACCCGTCCTGGGCGGTCTCGACGCTCGGGGCGACGCAGCCCTCCCCGCCGTCGATCGCGAGCGCCCGCAGCCGGTCGCGGTTCTGCTCGAAGTACGAGAAGCCGAAGTAGCCGAGGCCGCCGCGCTCGCCTGCGACGCCCTGGACGATTACGTTGTCGTCCTCGCTCGGCGAGTAGTCGGTGCGGCTCGCGCCCTCCTCTCCGACGACCGCGTCGGTGAAGTAGTCGAAGGTGCCGGAGTCGGTGCCGGGGCCGAAGAGCCGGAGCGGCACGTCGGGGAACGACGGGTCGACCTGGCGCCAGCTCGTCACCCGCGAGCCCGGCTCCCAGATCGCCCGCAGCTGCTCCAGGGTCAGGCAGGTCGCCCACTCGTTCTCCAGGTTCACGACGTTCGTGAGCGCGTCGAGCGCGACCTGGAGCTCGACGTACTCGACGCCGTTGCCGGCGCAGATCGCCGCTTCGTCGTCCTCGATCGGTCGGGACGCGTTCGAGAGGTCGGTCTCCCCCCGGCAGAAGCGCTCGAAGCCGCCGCCCGTGCCCGAGATCCCGACCGTGATCTGCACGTCCGCGTTCTCCGCGCGGAAGTCCTCGGCCGCCTTCGTGGTGAACGGGCCGACGGTGCTCGAGCCGTCGGCCGTGATGGTCGCGCTCCCGCCCCCGCCGCCTCCGCACCCGGCCGCGAGCAGTGCGGCGCCGGCGAAGGCCGCCAGAGCCGTCGTCCTCGTCTTCGTCATGCCCCGAGTGTCCCGGGCGGAACGTGGCCGCCGGGGCGCCGGGTGGTGAAGATCCGGTGTCGATCCGGTGAACGACTACCCGGCGGGGAAGCGGCAGGTCACGGCGAGGCCGCGGCCGCGGGCGCCGCGTGCCTCCACCGTGCCGCCCGCCTGCGTCACGATGTGCTTGACGATGGCGAGCCCGAGCCCGGTGCCCCGAGACGCCCGCGCGCGGTCGCCGCGGTAGAAGCGCTCGAAGAGGCGTGCCGCGTCCGACTCCTCGACGCCGATGCCGTCGTCGCGGCCGGTCACGACCACGCCGCCGTCGGGCTCCGTCTCGGCGGCGAGCTCGAATGTGGCCCCCGGCCCGGCGTAGCGCACCGCGTTCTCCGCCAGGTTGCGGGCGAGGATGCGGAGCATGCGCGGGCGCATGGCGAGCTCGACGCCGGGCTCGCAGCGCAGGCGGAGCGCCACGCCCGCCCGCGCCGCCCGCTCGGCCAGCTCGTCCAGCGCCTCCTCGAGGACCGGGCGGACGGCGACCGGCCCGAGGGCCACGACCCGCGCCCCGGACTCGAGCTCCGAGAGGAAGAGCACCTCGTCGATCAGCTCCGTGATCTGCTCCACCTCGCGCACCGCCTGCTCGACGAGCGCGCCCACGTCCTCGCCGGGCAGGCGCGCGGTCTCGAGCACGGTCAGGAGCCTGGCGAGGGGCGTGCGCAGCTCGTGCGAGACGGCGGCGGTGAACCCCGAGCGCAGCTCCTCGTAGGCGGCGTGGTCGCCTTCGCGCGAGAGGTACACGAGCCGCTCGCGCCGCCCCTCCAGCTCGTAGGCGACGACGTGCGGGACGACGCCGGCCGCCCCTGAGAGCAGCGAGGCGGGGAGCCGCTCGCCCTCCTCCACACCCTCGAAGGTCTGCCGCGCGCGCCGGCTGGCGAGCAGGACGCGATCCTCGTCGTCGAGCACGACCACCGCCTCGCGGCTCTCCTCGACGAGCGCCCTGCCGCGGGCGGCATCCGCGTCCATCCTCATCGCGTTCTAACACAACGCTTGCGCGAGGCTTGCGCGTCGCACACGGCTTCCGCACAGGCGTCGCCGTCAATGCGCCCGTCCCCACGGGAAAGGAGTGAGCATGAAGGGGAGGGCATTCGCATTCGCGCTCGCGGGCGTCGCGGCCGCGGCGCTCCTCGCGGCCGCGCTGGCTGCGGCGGCGGTGATCGTCGGCACGCCCGGCGACGACGTCCTGCGCGGTACGGAGCGGGCGGACGAGATCCACGCGCTCGCCGGGAACGACCAGGCGTATGCCCGCGGCGGCGGCGACGACGTCCGTGCCGGCGCGGGAGACGACGCGGCGCGGGCGGGAGCCGGGAACGACCTCGTGTACGGCGGCCGCGGCTCGGACCTGGTCGCCGGCGGCGACGGCAACGACCGGCTGTACGGCGGCTCCGACGCCGACCGCGTGCTCGGCGGGAGCGGGAACGACCGCGCGGCCGGGAACCGGGGCGACGACGCCGTGTCCGGGCACGACGGCAACGACACGCTCTTCGGCGGCTGGGGCGCCGACCGCGTGCTCGGCGGCTCCGGGAACGACGAGCTGCACGCGCTCGCCCCGGACGGGCAGCCGGACCTGCTGGACTGCGGTTCGGGCCACGACAAGGCGGTCGTGCGCCGCTCCGAGCGGTCGCGGACCGCGCTCGTGGGCTGCGAGCAGGTGCAGCTCGTGGACGAGCTCACGGCCGACCAGGAGGAGGGCGAGAACGCCGACGCGGACGCGGAGGCGGACGCGTAGGGCGCCGAGGGAGCCCGGCCGGCCGCCGCGCCGCCCGGGCTCCTTCACCGGACGTTCACCTCGCGGTCACCGGCTGGCCACGCGGCGCGCGCGGCGGAGCGGCACACTTCGCCGCGGGTGGCGAAGGTCCTGATCATCGAGGACGACGACGTCATCGCCCGCGGCATGGCGCGGCACCTGCAGGAGGCGGGCTTCGACGCCGTCGGCGTCGCGAACGGCGAGACCGGGCTCCAGCGGCTCCGCTACGAGCGCCCGGACGTCTGCGTGCTCGACCTCATGCTCCCAGGCCTCGACGGCTGGCGCGTGCTCGAGCAGGCGCGCGCGGAGGGCATCGGAACGCCGATCGTGGTCGTCTCGGCCCGGGGCACCGAGCACGACCGCGTGCACGCGCTCGAGATCGGCGCCGACGACTACCTGGTGAAGCCCTTCTCCATGAGGGAGCTCACCGCCCGCGTGCGCGCCGCCGCCCGGCGCGGCGTCCGGGACGCCCTCCCGGCGCGCGACGACGAGATCGTGGTCGAGGAGCTCCGCCTCGACCCCGCGAACGTGCAGGCCTACGTGGAGGGCGAGAGCGCGGAGCTGACGCCGACCGAGTTCCGGCTCCTGTACGCGCTCGCCCGCGAGCGCGGCCGCGTGCTGAGCCGGGACGAGCTCCTGCAGCGCGTCTGGGGCCGCCGCGCGACGCACCGCGACCGCACCGTGGACGTGTTCGTGCGCAAGCTGCGCGACAAGGTCGACCGCAGGGCGCCGCGCCACACGTTCATCCACACGCGCTACGGCGTCGGCTACAAGCTCGAGCCCGAGCCCAAGGCCTGAGCTGCGCGGCTACGGCCGCGGCTCGCTCGGGAGGAGCGGGAGCGCGGCACCGGCTGCCCGCAGGGCCGCGCTCGCGGCGCTCCCGCGCTCGTCCCAGGCGAGCGCCGCCTCGGGGGCCAGGAGCAGGGCCGTGTCGTCCGAGGCGAGGAACTCGCGCACGGCCGGGTCGCGCTCTCCCGCGGGTGCGACGTAGCGCCGGTGGACGGCGTCCACGAGCTCCGCCGCGTCCGCTCCGCGCCAGAGCTCGACGCGTCCGGCGAGCGAGACGCCGCACACCTCGAAGCCCGCGCGGGAGTCGTGCACCACGAGCGTGGCGCGCGGGTCGCGCTCGAGGTTGCGCACCTTCCGGCTGCGCGAGCCGGTCGCGAGTGCGATGCGGTCGCCGCGGAGGGCGAACCACATCGGCACCGCGTGGATCGAGCCCTCGCCGTACGTCGCGAGCACTCCGACGACCCGTGCCGCGAGCAGCTCGCGCACGAGCGGATCGCGGAGCACCTCCGCGCCCCGGAGCTGGCGGCTCGGCGCGGGGTCGGCGCTCACGGGCGAACCATACGCGGGGGCCTGCCGGACACGCGGCTTCAGGTATGCTTAGCCAGGTTAATGATTAGCGACGTTACGGTTTCTCCCGAGCTCCTGGCCGACGAGCTGCGCCCGGTCCTCCTCCGCCTCGCCCGGGAGCTGCGCCGAGAGACCGAGCAGCTCGGAGTCACCGCCCGGCAGGCGACGCTCCTCTGGCTCGTGAAGCGGAGCCCCGGGCTGTCGCTCGCCGAGCTCGCCGCCGAGGAGGGCATCTCTCCGCCCGCCCTCTCGGGCAGCGTCGACCGGCTCGAGCGGGCCGGCCTGCTCGAGCGCGTGCGCTCGAGCGAGGACCGGCGGCGCGTCGGCCTCGCGCTCACCGATGAGGGGGCGAAGCTCCTGCGCCGCGTGCGGGCCCGGCGGACGACCTGGCTGGCCGAGCATCTGCGCGCTCTCGAGCCCGCGGAGCTGGAGGCGATCGAGGCGGCCGTGCCCGCGCTCGAGCGCCTGCTCGGGGAGGAGTCGTGACCGCGCTCGTCCTCGCGCTCCGCGCGCGCACGTTCCGCAGCCTGCGCAGGCACCGCAACTACCGGATCTTCTTCGCCGGCCAGCTCGTCTCCGTCGCCGGCACGTGGATGCAGAACGTCGCCCTGGCATGGCTCGTGCTGGAGCTGTCCGGCTCCGCGCTCGCCGTCGGCGCGCTCGCCTTCTGGCGCTTCGTGCCGTTCACCGTCTTCGGACTGGTCGCGGGCGTCGTCGCCGACCGGGTGGAATCGCGGCGTCTCGTGGCTGCGACGCAGGGCGCGGCGATGGCCGTCTCGATCGCCCTCGCGGCAGTCACGCTGACCGGGACGGCGAGCCTGCCGCTCGTGTACGCGCTCGCCGCGGCCGGCGGGATCACGCTCGCCTTCGACTCGCCCGGGCGGCAGTCCCTCACCTTCCAGCTCGTCGGGCCGCGCGAGCTTCCCAACGCCGTCGCCCTGAACACCGGTCTCTTCAACGGCTCGCGCATCGTCGGCCCGGCCATCGCCGGGGTCGTCATCGCCGCGGCCGGCACCGGCGTCTGCTTCGTGCTCAACGCCTTCAGCTTCCTCGCCGTCCTCGCCGCGCTCGCGCACCTGCGGGAGGAGGAGCTGCACCCCGTCGCGCGCGACCCCGGGGCCCGGCTCGTCGAGGGAACGCGCCGCGCGCTCGACTTCGCCCGGCGCACGCCGGAGCTGCGGGCGATCCTGCTCGTGGTCACGGTGGTGAGCACGGTCGGCTTCAACTTCCACGTCCTCGTCCCGCTGCTCGCCGCGGACACGCTCCACGTCGGGCCCGAGGGCTTCGGCCTCCTCTCGGCCGCGTTCGGCCTCGGCGCGCTCGTCGGCGCGCTCGCCTCGGCGACCTTCCGGGAGGCGAGCTGGCGGCTCTTCGCCTGGGGCGGCGCCGGCTTCGGGATCGGGGCGCTCGCGCTCGCGCCCGTGCAGAACGCGCTCCTCGCGGCCGTCCTCCTCGTCGGGATCGGGATCGCGTTCACGCTCTTCACCGCGAACGCGAACGCGCTCGTCCAGCTCGGCGCGCCCGACCACCTGCGCGGGCGGTTGATCGGCCTCTACCTGTTCGCGTTCGTGGGCCTGGCACCGCTCGGCGGCCTCTTCGCCGGCTGGCTCGCGGAGGTCGGCGGGACCGCGCTCGCCTTCGCCGTCGCGGGAAGCGCCTCGCTCGGCACCATCGCGCTCGCGAGCGCGCGGCGCGTGCGCGCTCAGACGCCGGGCACGGCAGTCGCCTCCCGCTCCTGACCGGTGCGCCGGAGGACGAGGTAGGCGACGACGATCGCGGCCAGCGTCACCCCCAGGATCATGGCCGCGGTGGCGTTGATCTCCGGCGAGACGCCGAAGCGGAGCTGCCCGAAGATGTAGACGGGCAGCGTCTGGCTGTCCACGCCGGCGACGAAGAACGAGGTGTAGAAGTCGTCGAAGGAGAACGTGAAGGCGAGCAGGCCGCCGGCGAGGACGGCGGGTGCGAGGCGCGGGAGCGTCACCTGCCGGAAGGTGGCGAGCGGCCCGGCGCCGAGGTCGTAGGAGGCCTCCTCCAGGGTCTGGCCCATGCTCACGAAGCGCGCGCGCACGATGAGCGCGACCACGGACGCGTTGAAGACGACGTGGGCGGCGAGGATCGTCCAGATGGAGAGCGGCGACTCGACCCCGAGGAGCGCGGACGCCTCCACGAAGAAGATGAGCGCCGAGATCCCGAACACGATCTCCGGCGTCACGAGCGTCATGTAGGCGAGCGCGTCGATCGGAACCCGCAGCCAGGGGCGCATGCGCGAGAGCGCGAGAGCGAGCGCGGTGCCGAGGAGGCAGGCGAGCACCGCGTTCCCGAGCGCCACCACCAGGCTCGTCTGCAGGGCGTCGCGGATGTCCGGGTTGCGCAGCGCCGCGCCGAACCAGCGCGTCGAGAAGCCCTCCCAGTAGAGGACCTGGCGGCCGCCGTTGAAGGCGAGCACGACGACGACCGCGATCGGCGCGTACAGGAAGACGTACACGAGCAGCGCGTGCAGCGAGAGGAGCCGCCTAGCCACCGTACGACTCCTGGCGCGAGAGCAGGCGCGCGTACACGAGCAGCGCGACGGTCATTCCGCCGATCACGACCATCGCGATGGAGGCGCCGAAGGGCCAGTCGCGAGCCTCGCCGAACTGCTGCGCGATCAGGTTCCCGACGTAGAAGACCTTGTCCCCGCCGAGGATGGAGGGGATGAGGAACTCCCCGGTGAGCGGGATGAAGACGAGCAGCGAGCCCGCGAGCACGCCCGGGAGGACGAGCGGCAGCGTCACCCGCCGGAAGGCGCGCAGCGGGCTGTCGCCGAGGTCCTGCGCCGCCTCCACGAGCGTCCAGTCCATCCGCTCGAGCGCCGCGTACAGCGGCAGCACCATGAGCGGCAGGTAGTTGTACGCCACCCCGACGTAGATCGCCTTCGTCGTGTACAGGAGCTCGAGGTCGGCGACGACGTCCGAGAGGTCGAGCGCGCGGAAGAGCGGGAACTCGGGGTCGAGCATGATCAACCACGAGTAGGTGCGGATGAGGAAGCTCGTCCAGAAGGGGACGATGACGAGCAGGAGCAGCAGCGTCTTGCGGCGGGCGTAGCGGGCCAGGTAGTAGGCGAACGGGAAGCCGACGAGCAGGGTCAGGCCGGTCCCGATGAGGGCGAGCTTCAGGGTGCGCAGGAAGATCTCGCCGTACAGCGGGTCCCACAGGTAGCGGTAGTTCTCGACGTTCCAGGTAAAGGCGACGTCGGTGAAGCCCGAGACCTCGGCGAAGCTGTACGCGGCCATGATCCCGAGCGGCCCGAGGAAGAAGAGGACGTACCAGGCGACCGCCGGGAGCGCGAGCCAGGCCGGGTAGCGCGGGCCGCCGGCGCCGGCGCGGGCCTCCCCGCGCCGGCGGTCAGCGGTCGGTTCGACGGTCGCCAACTACTAGGCGGACTTGAACTCCGTCCAGATGCGCTCGCGCAGGCGCGTGCCGCGGGCCGAGACGGCGTTGGCCTCGAGCTTCGCGACCAGGTTGGCCGGCGGGAACACGTCCGGGTTGGTCAGGATGGACTTCGCCAGCACGCCGCGCAGCAGGCTGCGCTTGAGCGGGGACCCGTAGTACGTGAACGAGGTCTCCTGCGCGTTGACGCGCGGCTGGTAGCAGAAGTCGATCCAGCGGTGCGCCGCGTCGGGGTTCCTGGCCCCGACCGGGATGACGTACGAGTCCACCCAGAACTCGCCGCCCTCCTCCGCGACGATGTACTCGGCCGGCTTCTTCGAGGCGACGACGGCGCCGTCCCCGTTCCAGCCGAGCCCGCCGTACGCCTTCCCGGAGATGATCTTCTGCTTGTAGGTGACCGAGTCGAGCGAGTGGACGTACGGCTTCAGGTCGAGCAGGAACTTCCGCGCGTCCGCGAGCTCGCTCGCCGAGTCGCTGTTGTACGAGTGGCCGAGCATGACGAGGACGGAGCCGATCACCTCCGGGCTCCCGTCCAGGAGCGTGAAGCGCTTCGGGTACTTCTTGAACAGCCCGAAGAACTGCTTCCAGGTGCGCGGCCGCTCCTTGATCAGATCGGTCCGGTACATGAAGCCCGTCGTGCCCCAGTCCTTCGGCACCGACCAGCGGTCCTGGCGGTCGAAGGGCAGGCCCTTGAACTTCGGATCGAGGTTCTTGCGGACGTTCGGGAGCTTCGACCACTCGATCGGCTCCAGGAGCTTCTCCGCGGCCAGGATCTGGACCATGTAGCCGGTTGGCACGGCGAGGTCGTAGCCCCGGGCTCCCGCCTTGAGCCTCGCCAGCAGCGCTTCGTTGGAGACGTAGAAGCTCTTCTTCACGCGAATGCCGGTCGCCTTCGTGAAGTCCGCGTACGTCTTCGGGTTCACGTACGCGGCCCAGTTGAAGTAGTGGAGCGTCCCGCTCTGGCCGCCGCCGGCGAGCGCGCCGAGCGCCCGCTCGGCCTGGACCGCGTACGCGCCCGCCACGAGGGCGGCGCCCGCGGCCAGGACGCCCTTGCGGTCGTACCGCCGCTCCGTGAGCGCGCCGCTCGCCAGGAGCTCGTCGATCTCAGGCATCGATCCTCCCTCCTCGTCCTTCGAGGCCCAGGGCCGCGTCTTCGGCCCACGTCACCACTGCTCGGTCGCCCTCGCGCAGCGACTCGAGCCCGCCGCCGCCGGCGGTTCGTTGCTCGCGCACCAGCACCTCCTGTCCGTCGTCGAGCCGGACGAGACACTGCACGGCCGGCCCGATCACCATCGTCGTCACCACCCTGCCCGGGAGTCCCTCGCCGTCGCGGACCAGCCGGACGCGCTCCGGCCGCACCGCGACCTCGCCCGCGCCCGGCACCCGGACGAAGTTCGTGTCCCCGATGAACGCAGCCACGAACGGCGTCGCGGGGTGGTCGTAGACCTCCCGCGGGGCGCCGAGCTGCTCGATCCGGCCGGCGTTCATGACCGCGACCCGGTCGGACATGGCAAGCGCCTCCTCCTGGTCGTGGGTCACGTACACGAACGTGATCCCGACCTCCTCCTGGATGCGCTTGAGCTCGATCTGCAGCTCCTTGCGCACCTTGAGGTCGAGCGCGCCGAGCGGCTCGTCCAGGAGCAGCACGCGCGGCTGCATGACGAGCGCCCGCGCCAGCGCGACGCGCTGCTGCTGGCCCCCCGAGAGCTGGCGCGGCTTGCGCTTCTCGTAGCCGCCCAGGTGCACGAGCTCGAGCAGCTGGAGCGCGCGGGCACGCCGTTCGGCGCGCGGGACGCCGCGCTGCTTGAGCCCGTAGGCCACGTTGTCGCCGACGTTCAGGTGCGGGAAGAGCGCGTACGACTGGAAGACGGTGTTCACGTCCCGCTTGTAGGGCGGCAGCCGGGACACGTCCCGGCCGCCGATCCGCACCTCGCCCGCGTCCGGGCGCTCGAAGCCGGCGATCAGGCGGAGCGTGGTGGTCTTCCCGCAGCCCGAGGGACCGAGCAGCGACAGGAACTCGCCCTGGCGCACCTCGAGGTCGACGTCGTCCACGGCCACCACGCCGCCGAAGCGCTTCGTCACGCCGACGAGCTCGACGTCCACGGGCGCGGCGGGGCCGGCCACGGGCCGCTCGGGGGTCAGTAGCTGGGCGGGCTGATAATCCACATCACCTCCGCGGGGCGGTCTCCCGAGTTCGTCAGCCGGTGCGGCGTCGAGCTGCGGTAGTCGATCGAGTCCCCCTCGTCGAGCACGAACACCTCGGTTCCGAGCTGCAGGTGCACCGAGCCCGAGAGGACGACGAGCAGCTCCTCGGAGTCGCCGTGCACGTACGGCTCGTCCCCGGTCGAGCCACCGGCGCCGAGCTCGCCCACGATCACCTGCAGGTGCTCGAGCGGGCGCGGCGTGAGCATGTACTTGCGCCCGAGCGTCCCGAACGCGAGCGTCGGCCGGGCCTGCCGGCGGAGAACCCGCGGGCGGCTCTGGGAGCCGTTCGGCTCGAACAGGTCGGCCACGTTCACGCCCAACGCGGCCGCGATGCGCTTCAGCGAGGCCACGCTCGCGTTCGCCCGGCCGCGCTCGACCTGGCTCAGGAAGCTCTCGGACAGCTCGGCGCGCTCCGCGAGCGTGCGCAGGGTGACGCGGCGCAGGCGGCGGATGGCCCGCAGGCGCTCGCCGACGTCGATGCCGCTCTCCGCTGAAGTGGGCTGCGAGGTCATCGAAGAAAACTGAAACGACACTACTCGGCGCCTTCGACCGATGCAAGCCGGCCCGTGCTGAGAGAATCGCGCCGTGCAGCCTGCGACCATCGTCTTCTTCCCGGAGGGCGCCTACGGGCCGACCAACAACTGCGTCGGGATCGGCCAGGTGCTGCGCGAGCGCGGCCACCGCGTCGTCTTCGTGCTCGAGGAGTCCTTCGCGGGAAGCCTGGAGGCGCAGGGTTTCGAGGAGCGGCTCATGCGGCTCGGCCCGCCTCCCGAGGTGGAGGAGGAGCCGGGGCAGTTCTGGAAGGACTTCATCCGCGACACGGCGCCAGTGTTCCGCAAGCCGACGCTCGAGCAGCTCTCCGAGTTCATCGAGCCGACGTGGCGTGCGCTCTGCGACGGCGCCCGCTACGTGGACGACCGCCTGCGCGAGATCTTCGCCGAGCTCCAGCCCGACGCGATCGTGGAGGACAACGTCGTCTGCTTCCCGGCCATCCACGACTCCGGGCGCCCCTGGGTGCGCATCGTCTCCTGCAATCCGCTGGAGCTGAAGGACCCGGAGCTGCCGCCCGTCTTCTCGGGCTACCCGAGCGCCGACCGCAGCGGATGGGACGAGTTCCGGGCGGAGTACCGCCGCGCGATCGCGGACCTGCACGGCGAGTTCTCCGCCTTCTGCACCGAGCGCGGGGCGCCGCCGCTCGCGCCCGAGGAGTTCATCCACGAATCGGACTGGCTCAACCTCTACCTCTACCCGGCCGAGGTGGACTACGAGCGCAGCCGCCCGCTCGCCCCCACCTGGCACCGCCTGGACACGTGCGTGCGGCGCGCGGACACGGCCCCGGTCGAGCTGCCCCCGCACGTGGCGGAGGGCGAGGGGGCGCTCCTCTACCTCTCGCTCGGCAGCCTCGGCTCCGCCGACGTGGAGCTGATGAAGCGCCTCGTGGACGTCCTCTCCCGCTCGCGGCATCGGGTGATCGTGTCCAAGGGACCGCAGCACGCGGAGTTCGAGCTCGCCGAGAACATGTGGGGCGAGGAGCTCCTCCCGCAGCCCGCGTTGCTGCCGCTCGTGGACGCGGTGGTGACGCACGGGGGCAACAACACGACGACGGAGTGCTTCCACTTCGGCAAGCCGATGGTCGCGCTGCCGCTCTTCTGGGACCAGTACGACAACGCCCAGCGCGTGCACGAGACCGGCTACGGGATCCGCCTGCCGACCTACGCGTTCGAGGAGGGGGAGCTGCTCGGCGCGCTCGAGCGCCTCGTCGGAGACGACAGCCTGCGCGCGCGAATGCGCGGGATCGCCGAGCGGGTACAGGCCGATCCGGGCACGGTGAAGGCGGCCGGGCTGATCGAGCGCGTCGCCCGGGACGGCGCGCCGGTCACGCGCTAGAGCGCGTGGACGTCTACCGCACGCCCGACGAGCGCTTCGCGCATCTCCCGGGGTACCGGTTCGAGCCGCGCTACCTCGAGCAGGACGGCCTTCGCATGCACTACCTCGACGAAGGCGCCGGCGACCCGGTGCTCCTCCTGCACGGCGAGCCGACGTGGTCCTTCCTGTACCGGAAGATGATCCCGCCGCTCGCCGGCGTCGCGCGCGTGGTGGCGCCCGACTACTTCGGGTTCGGCCGCTCGGACAAGCCGACCCGGATCGGGGACTACTCGTACGAGGGCCACTACGCCTCGATCGAGCGGCTCGCCGAGGCGCTCGACCTGCGCGAGGCGACGATCGTCGTGCAGGACTGGGGCGGGCCGATCGGCCTCCGCCTCGCCGTCGAGCACCCCGAGCGGGTGGCACGCCTCGTCATCCTCAACACGGGCGTCGGCGCCGGCCGCGCCCCCTCGCCGGAGTGGCTGCGCTTCCGGGACTTCGTGCGGCGGGTGGGCACCGACCTCGTCCCCGGGCAGCTCGTCCGGATCTCGTGCCTCACCGATCCCGGAGACGACGTGGTCGAGGCATACAACGCGCCCTTCCCGGTACCTGAGTCGAAGGCCGGCGTGCTGGCGTTCCCGGAGCTCGTCCCGACCGAGGCCGATCACCCGTCGGCGGCCAAGATGCTGGAGGTGCGCGACGCGCTGACGCGCTGGGAGAAGCCGGCGCTCGTCCTCTTCTCCGACTCCGACCCCATCTTCTCCCCGCGTGCCGCGGAGCGCATGGCGGCGCGCATCCCGGGCGCCGGGCCGGCCGAGATCGTCCGCGGCGCCGGCCACTTCCTGCAGGAGGAGGCAGGCGAGGAGATCGCCGCGCGCGTCGTCCGCTTCCTCGCCGAGACCTGAACGGCACGGGGGCGTCTCGCGGCGCCCCGTCCTCTACGTCGCCGCGGCGGTGCGCGCCGCAGGCTGCTCCGCCTCGCGGGGCACGAGCATGAGGATGCTGGTCAGCAGCACCCAGACGAGGAAGACGAGGAAGCCGATGAAGCCGTACGCCCCGGTCGGGGAGAAGAAGCCGTCGTTCGCGTACGCGGCGCCTCCGATCGCGTACCAGAGCCCGGCGAGGAACCCGAGCGCGCCGTACCACTGGGGAAAGACCTTCGACCGGAGCGCGGCCAGCGCCGTCGCCTCGACGAGGACGACGAGCGGGAACGCGTACGCGAGGCCGCCGAAGCCGAGCAGCCAGAGCGCGCGAACGGTCTCCTCGTCGAGCTCACGAGCGAGGCCCCAGGCGAGGTACTGCGAGATCGCGTTCCCGATCACGGCGATCCCCGCCAGGACGAGACCGCCGCCGAACGCGACCACCGCGATGCGCGGCTCCCCGCCGTCCGTCAGGCGCCGCTGCAGGCTGCCGAGGAACCAGACGAAGAAGACGAGCGCGAGGCCGCTCAGGTAGCCGCTCGTGAGCAGCGCCGTCTCGTGGTCGGCGAACCAGGCGACGACGTCCGAGGCCGGGTCTTCGGCAGACGGCGGCGAGGCCGCCGGCACGAAGAACGTCACCACGATCAGCGCTACGAAGACGATCCCGGTGAGGGGCGCCCACCGATCCCAGTCGATGCGTCGCATCTCGCCCTCCTATCCGTATGTGCCGATTGCCACGCCCATTGTTCCGCGCGGGGACGGCGGCGGCAACCGCGCGGAGGTGACGCCTAGGAGACGACCCAGGTGTCGCCGGAGTGGAGCAGGCCGGCGAGGTCGCCCTCGCCGAAGCGCTCGCGTGCGGTTTCGAGCTGCTCGCCCATCAGGTCGTCGTAGACCTCCCGCTCCACGCTCCGGAAGACGCCGAGCGGGACGGCGCCGTCCTGCTCGTAGGTGAGCCGCGAGAGGGCGAAGGCGAGGCTCGGCTCGCGGTGGCGCGCGTCGTGCACGAGCAACTCTTCCTCGCCCACCTCGGCGACATCCACGATCCTGGCCGAGCCGTCGGCATCCTGCACCACGCCCTTCTCCCCCTCGGCCCCGAAGCGGATCGGCCGGCCGTGCTCGAGCAAGATGCGGTTCCCCTTCTCCTCGCGCACGTAGTCGAAGGCCCCGTCGTTGTAGATGTTGCAGTTCTGGAGGATCTCCACGAACGCGGAGCCGCGATGCTCGGCCGCCGCGCGCAGCACCTCGGCGAGGCCCTTCTTGTCCGTGTCGATCGCGCGCGCCACGAACGAGGCCTCGGCGCCGATGGCGATCGAGAGCGGGTTGAACGGGTGGTCGAGCGAGCCGAGCGGCGTGGACTTCGTCACCTTCCCGAGCTCGGAGGTGGGCGAGTACTGGCCCTTGGTCAGCCCGTAGATGCGGTTGTTGAAGAGCAGGATCTTGAGGTTGACGTTCCGCCTGAGCGCGTGGATGAGGTGGTTGCCGCCGATCGAGAGGGCGTCCCCGTCGCCGGTCACGACCCAGACGGAGAGGTCGGGCCGCGTCACCGCCAGCCCGGTCGCGATCGCGGGCGCGCGCCCGTGGATGGAGTGCATGCCGTACGTCTGCATGTAGTAGGGGAAGCGGGCCGCGCACCCGATCCCGGAGACGAAGACGATGCGCTCGCGCGCGAGCCCGAGCTCGGGCAGGAACCCCTGGATCACGTTCAGGATCGCGTAGTCCCCGCAGCCCGGGCACCAGCGCACCTCCTGGTCGGTCTTGAAGTCCTTCGCGGTGAGCTGGACGAGGTTCCCGTTGCCCTCGCTCATGCGTCCACCAGCGCCGTGATCGCGTCCGCGAGCTCGGCCGCCCGGAACGGGCGCCCGCGCACCTTGTTGTAGCCCACCGCGTCCACGAGGTACTCCGCGCGCAGCAGCATGCGTAGCTGGCCGAGGTTCATCTCCGGCACGAGCACCTTCTCGTAGCGACCCAGCACGTCGCCCGTGTTGCGCGGGAACGGGTTCAGATGGTGGAGGTGGGCGGTGGCCACCCTGCGCCCGCTCTGGCGAACGCGCCGAGCGGCCGCGCCGATCGCCCCGTAGGTCGAGCCCCAGCCGACGACGAGCGTGTCCGCGTCGCCCTGCGGGTCGTCCACGGCCAGCTCCGGGATGTCGGCCGCGATGCCGGCCACCTTCGCCGCCCGCAGCCGGACCATGAGGTCGTGGTTCTCGGGGTCGTAGGAGACGTTCCCCGTCTCGTCCTCCTTCTCCAGCCCGCCGATGCGGTGCTCGAGGCCGGGCGTGCCCGGGACCGCCCACGGGCGGGCGAGCGTCTCCGGGTCGCGCTTGTAGGGGAGGAAGCGGTCCCCGTCGTTGGGGGCCGTCGCGAACGCGGTGGAGATGTCCGGCAGGTCGGCCACGTCGGGGATGAGCCACGGCTCCGACCCGTTGGCGAGGTACGCGTCCGAGAGCAGGAACACCGGCGTGCGGTAGCGGATGGCGATGCGCGCCGCCTCGATCGCCGCCTCGAAGCACTGGGCGGGGGTGGACGCGGCCACGACGGGGACCGGCGACTCGGAGTTGCGCCCGAAGAGCACCATCAGCAGGTCGGCCTGCTCCGGCTTCGTCGGCATGCCCGTCGAGGGCCCGGCGCGCTGGATGTCAACGATCACGAGCGGAAGCTCGAGCGTGACCGCGAGCCCCACGGTCTCCGACTTGAGGACGATGCCCGGGCCGGCGGAGGTGGTCACGCCGAGCGCCCCTCCGAAGGCCGCGCCGAGCGCGGCCCCCGCGGCCGCGATCTCGTCCTCCGCCTGGAAGGTGCGGACGCCGAAGTGCTTGAGCGCGGCGAGCTCCTCGAGCACGCCCGAGGCCGGCGTGATCGGGTACGCCCCCAGGAAGAGCGGCAGCCCGGAGAGCCGGCTGGCGGCGATCAGCCCGTAGGCGAGCGCGGTGTTGCCCGAGACCTGCCGGTAGGTGCCCGGTCGCAGCCGCGCCGGCGCGACCTCGTACGAGCTCGCGAAGTCCTCCGAGGTTTCCCCGTAGTTCCACCCGGCCTTGAACGCCCGCGTATTCGCCTCCACGATCTCCGGACGGCGAGCGAACTTGCGCTCGATGAAGGCGAGCGTCCCCTCCACCGGCCGGTGGTAGAGCCAGGACATGAGCCCGAGCGCGAAGAAGTTCTTCGAGCGCTCCGCCTCCCGGGAGGTGATGCCCTCCACGTCCTTGAGCGCCTCCACCGTCATCGAGGAGAGCGCGACCTCGTGCACGTGGTAGTCGGCGAGCGAGCCGTCCGTGAGCGGGTTCGTCTCGTAGCCCGCCTTCTGCAGGTTGCGCTCGTTGAAAGCGTCGGTGTTGACGATGACCATGCCGCCCTTGGCCAGGTCGCCGAGGTTGACCTTGAGCGCCGCGGGGTTCATGGCCACGAGCACGTTCGGCTGGTCGCCGGGGGTGAGGATGTCGTGGTCGGCGAAGTGGACCTGGAACCCGGAGACGCCGGGCAACGACCCCGCTGGCGCGCGGATCTCGGCCGGGAAGTCGGGGAACGTGGCGAGGTCGTTCCCGAAGGCGGCGGTCTCGCTCGTGAAGCGGTCGCCGGTCAGCTGCATGCCGTCGCCGGAGTCGCCGGCGAAGCGGATCACGACCCGATCGACGGTCTCGACGGGCTTCGCCTTCGCCACAGGCGAGGTATAGCGGACGGGGAGGGGGAGCGGCGTCGCGGAAAGCTACGGACGGGCGGCGGGGCCGAGCCGCGCCTCAGCCTCCCTGCCGCAGGAACGGCTCGAGGTGGGGCGAGGCCAGGAAGCGGGCGCGCCGGTCGTCCGTGAGCCCGGCTGCGAAGTCGTCGAGCGACGCGCGCGCGACGCCCAGCGCCTCCTCCGCGCCCGCGTCGTCCCCCGCGCGCTCGAGCGCGCGGGCGAGGGCGCCCGCGACCGGCCAGACCGACTGCGGGTGCCGGAGCTCCTGCGCGGCGGCGAGCGCGGTGCGGAGCGTGGCGACCGCTTCGGGGGCCCGGCCCAGCTCCAGGAGCGCCCGGCCGAGGAGCGCGCGCGACGCCGCCACGTACTTGCGGCGCTGGTAGCGCTGCGCGAGCTCGAGCGCCTCTTGGGCGGCCTCGGCCGCGGGCTGGGCGCGGCCCGACGCGAGCTCGATCTCCCCCTTCGCGTGGAGCAGCCGGGTCGTCCACAGCCACTGGTGCCAGCCCTTCGTCTGCACGGAGGCCTCCCAGAGCGGCGACCAGGCCGCCTCCGCGCGGCCCACCTCGCCCTCGAGCAGGTCGAGGACGAGGAGGTCGATCTTGCCGCTCACCTGGGAGCCCGGGAAGCGCGCCTCCGCGCCGAGCGCGATCGCGCGCTCGGCCAGCTGGCGCGCGTCGGCGAGCTCGAAGAGCTCGCGGAGCGTCCCCGACCACATGGCGGTGGCGCGGCTCGTGAAGCGCGGCTCGACCTCGAAGTTCGCGCCCGCCGCGACCGCCTGCTCGAAAGCGACGAGGGCCTCCTCGTGGCGACCGAGACCGGCGAGGGCGAGGCCGAGATGCGCGGGACCGCTGACCATCCCCTCGACGAACGCGGCCTCCTCGCTCAGCCGCGCGCCCCGCCGGGCGGGCTCGACCGCGGCCACGTAGTTGCCGACCCAGTAGAACTGGATGCTCGACCAGAGGTTCGCCTCGGCGTACTCGCGCGGACGCGCGCCGGGCGTCCACTCCGCGAGCGCCCGCTCGTTCAGCTCCAGCGCCTCGACGACCGCGCCGTCCATCGCGGCGGCGGTCGCGAGCAGCGAGCTGGTGGCCACCTGCAGCTCGTGGTCGCCGAGCGCCTCCGCGACCTCGCGCGCCTCGTTCCAGAAGCGGTGGGCGCCCGCGGCGTCGCCGAGCCAGAACGCCGCCCGTCCGCGTGCGCTCAGCGCGTCGAAGCGGCGGCGCTCCTCGAGGAACGGCAGCAGCGCCTCGAGCGCCTCGATCGCCGGCGCGAAGACGCCGGCCTGCACGTGCGCGATCGCGCTCGCCAGCTCGACGTCCCGCCGCCGCTCGACGGAGACGGCGGGGATGAGCTCGAGCGCGCGCTCGTAGAGCGCGAGCGCGTCGTTCGCCCAGCCACGCTCGGCCGCGACGAGCACCCAGCGCAGCTCCTGCTCGTGGTCGCCGGCCTCCCGCCAGTGATGCGCGAGCAGCGAGGCCCACTCACCCGCCCGCTCCCCGCTCGCGCCCTCGAGGAAGGACGCGATCTCGGTGTGCCGCTCGCGCCGGACCGCGCGGGGCAGCGTGGCGTAGGCGACCTCGCGGATCAGCATGTGCTTGAAGGAGAACTGCTCCTCCCCCTCGATCCGGGAGACAGGCTCACGGCGGACGAGGTCCCGGCCCTCCAGGCGGTCGAGGAGGTCGTCCACGGCCGCGCCGTGCGCAGGCGCCAGCATCCCACGCCAGAAGACCTTCCCGGCGACCGCCGCGTCGAGTATGAGCGCCCGCTCCTCCGCCGGGAGCGTGTCCAGGCGGGCGGCGATGATCCCGCGCACGTTCGTCGGGAGCTCGTCCGGCGCGGCCACGCCCTCCCGCACCGAGGCCGCGAGCTCCTCGAGGAAGAGCGGGTTGCCCTCGGCGGTCTCCGACAGGCGGGCGGCCGCGGCCGCCTCCTCGCCGAGCAGGAGCCGGGCGAGCTCGAGCGACTCGCCGGCGACGAGCGGCTCCAGCGGTAGCGCGGTGTAGGCGGGCAGGCCGCCGCCCCAGCCGGGGCGGAGGGTGAGCAGCTCCGGGCGTGCCAGCGTGAGCAGGAGGACCGGCACGTCGCGCAGCCGAGAGGCGAACGACTCGAGCAGGTCGAGGAGCCCGGGCTCGGCCCAGTGGATGTCCTCGAAGACGAGGAGCGTGGGGCGGTCGCGGCCGAGCGCCTCCACGAGCTTCCGGGCGGCGAAGAACGCGACCGAGCGGTCGACGGCGGCGCGGCCGGGCTCGAGGCCCACGAGCGTCGCCACCTGCCCCGCCACGTCGTGAGCCTCCTCCGCGCCGAGGAGCGACGCGACGCTCAACTCGAGCTTCGCGAACGCGTCGGGAATCGGGTCCGTGTCGAAGATGCCCGCGATCTGCTTGAGCTGGGACCCGAAGGCGCCGTAGGGCGAGCTCCCGCCGTACGGGAACGAGCGCCCGCGCACGACGCGCGCGCCGCCGGCCGCGACCACGTCGCAGAGCTCCGTCGTCAGGCGCGTCTTGCCGATGCCCGGCGGCCCGAAGACGGTCACGAGATGCGGACGGGCGTCGCCCACAACGCGCTCCCAGGTTCCCGTGAGCACCGCGAGCTCGCGGTCGCGGCCGACCATGGCCACCCGGGTCCCCTGCCGCTCCGCCGGGGCGCCGAGCGCCTCGAGGGCGAGCCACACGGGCACGGGCGCCGACTTGCCCTTCACCTCCACGGGCGGCAGCTCGCGGTAGCGGATCGAGCCCTGCGTCGCGCGGAACGTCTCCTCGCCGACGAGGATCCCGTTCGTGGGGGCGGCCCCCTGCAGGCGGGAGGCGGTGTTGACGACGTCGCCCGCGACGAGCCCCTCGCCCTCGTACGCCTCGCGGTCGAGCGCGACGATCGCCTCCCCCGTGTTCACGGCGATCCGGACCTGGAGGTCGAGAGAGGGGTCCTCCGCGTTCATCTCCGCGATCGCGTCGCGGACCGCGAGCGCGGCCCGCACGCCGCGCTCGGGATCGTCGCCGTGCGCGACGGGGGCGCCGAAGAACGCCACCACCGCGTCGCCGATGAACTTCTCGACCGTGCCCCCGAAGTGCTCGAGCTCCTGCCGGAGGCGGGCGTAGTACGGGGAGAGGATGGACTGGACGTCCTCGGGGTCGAGCCGCTCCGCGCGCGAGGTGAACCCCACGAGGTCGGCGAAGAGCACGGTGACGATCCGGCGCTCGGAGCCGGGTCGTGAGCTCGGGCCGGCGGCGAGCGTCGAGCCGCACGTGGAGCAAAAGCTCGCGTCGGGCGGGTTGGGGGCTCCGCACGACGGGCAGACGGCGGAGAGCGCGGCGCCGCAGGCTCCGCAGAAGCGGTCGCTCTCGCCGTTCTCGCGGCCGCACCGAGGACACACGACGGCTCGCGCCATGCGAGCGAGTGTAGTGGCGAACCTGACGAGCGTCGCGCCGCGGGCTAGCCGAGCTCGGCCAGGAGCCCGCGCAGGTCGAGCGGTCGCGTCGTCATGGCCACGCCCGTGCCGGCCGGCGGGCGCGGCCATTCGGCCTCGGGCCGGTCGCGGTAGAGCTCGACGCCGTTGCCGTCCGGGTCGCGGAGGTAGATCGCCTCGCTCACCCCGTGGTCGGACGCGCCCTCGAGCGGGATCCCCGCGTCGAGCACGCGCCGCACCGCCTCCGCCAGGGTACGCCGGTCGGGGAAGCGGACGGCGACGTGGTAGAGCCCGGTGTGCCCGGGCGGCGGCGGCGTGCCGCCGAGGCTCTCCCACGTGTTCAGCCCGATGTGGTGGTGGTACCCGCCCGCCGAGAGGAAGACCGCCTGCTCGCCGTAGCGCGCCTGCTCCTCGAACCCGAGCACGTCCCGCCAGAAGGCGAGGGCGCGCTCCAGGTCGGCCACCTTGAGATGGACGTGACCGATGTCCACGCGCGGGTCGAGCGCCACGCGGCAAGGGTAGCCGCCCGTCGCCGCGCGCCCGCGGGGCAGACTACGGCCGTGATCGCCGAGCTGAGCCGCGAGCAGGTGGACGAGCTCCTGCACGCGCAGGTGGTGGGGCGGATCGGCTGTCACGTGGACGGGTTGACGTACGTCGTCCCCGTCATCTACGCCTACGACGGGGAGAGCTTCTACGTCGCCTCCATGGACGGCCAGAAGGTGCGGATGATGCGAGCGAACCCCGAGGTCTGCTTCGAGGTGGACGAGTACGAGCGCGGCAGCTGGCGGAGCGCGATCGCCTACGGCGAGTACGAGGAGCTCGCGGGCGACGAGGCGGAGCGCGCGATCGCGCTCCTCGCCGCGCGCTTCGGGCGCGACGGCTCCGGGCCGGCACGCCGCCGGCACGACGCGGGCGCCGAGCGGACCGTCTGCTTCCGTATCCGCATCCGCGAGGTCACGGGCCGCGCGGTGCGGCGCTAGTGCGCCGCCTCCCCATGGCGGCCACCGGCAGGCCGGCGGGCTTCGGCGTGACCGCGCCCGCGTACCTGGCGGCGGCGCTCGGCTGGCTCGCGGCC
>DATLYU010000133.1:0-5238 GCA_035574435.1 Gaiellaceae bacterium
GGCGGGCGCGGAGGTCGCGGCCCCTCGCCTGCGGCGCCTGCGGCCCCAGGCAGA
The DNA here is from genome assembly GCA_035574435.1 of Gaiellaceae bacterium. GTDB lineage: Bacteria > Actinomycetota > Thermoleophilia > Gaiellales > Gaiellaceae > GMQP-bins7. Next base: position 55 of record DATLYU010000133.1, read on the forward strand.
AGTTCGCCGTCTCGTACCAGCGATAGCCGGCGGCGGTCAGGGTCTCGACGACGAGCTCGAAGTAGCCCTCCATCGCCTCGGCTTGGCGCTTGAGCTCCGCTCCCCACGCGTGCGTGAAGCGGGTCCCCGGCTTCGCCTCCAGCTCGTAGCACGAGAGGTGCTCGGGCGCGAGTGCGAGCGCCTCGGCGAGGTCGCGCTCCAGGTCGGCGGCGCTCTGGCCGGGGACGCCGTAGAGGAGGTCGAGGGAGATGTTGTCGAATCCGACATCACGGAGAGTGTGCACGGCGCGCCGGACGTCGTCCGGGCCCGCGCGGCGCTCGAGCACGGCCAGGAGCCGCGGCTGGAAGCTCTGCGCGCCGAGCGAGACGCGCGTCACGCCGCCCTCGCGCAGCAGGCGGGCGAGCTCGGGCGTCACCGTCTCCGGGTTCGCCTCGGCCGTCGTCTCCTCCGCGCGCGGCAGGGCGGCGAGCAGGCGCGCGAGCGCGCGCGGCTCGGTGAACGTCGGCGTGCCCCCGCCCAGGAAGACGGTCTCCACCCGCTCGGCGAGCACGTGCCGCTCGAGGTCGAGCTCGGCGAGCAGGGCGTCCACGTACGGCCCGTGCTGCTCGCGGCGCCCGACCGCGGTCACGAAGTCGCAGTAGCCGCACCGGTGCGCGCAGAACGGGAGGTGGACGTACAGGTGCCGCGCCCCGCCCGCCACCGCTACCGCCGCCGCTCCGCGTCGAGGTTGAGCACGGCCAGGAAGGCCTCCTGCGGCACCTCCACGCCTCCCACCTGCTTCATCCGCTTCTTCCCCCGCTTCTGCCGCTCGAGCAGCTTGCGCTTGCGGGTGATGTCGCCGCCGTAGCACTTGGCGAGCACGTCCTTGCGCTTCGCCTTGATCGTCTCCCGCGCGATCACCCGGGAGCCGATCGCGGCCTGTACCGCCACGTCGAAGAGCTGGCGCGGGATCTCCTCGCGCAGCCGCTCGACGAGCTGGCGCCCGCGCTCGTACGCCGCGTCCCGGTGCACGATCAGCGAGAGCGCGTCCACCTGCTCCCCGGCGACGAGGATGTCCACCCGGGTCAGGTCGCCGGGCCGGAACCCCGCCAGGTCGTAGTCGAAGCTCGCGTAGCCCCGGGTGCGCGACTTCAGCTGGTCGTAGAAGTCGAGCACGATCTCCCCGAGCGGCAGCTCGTAGGAGAGGAGCACCCGGTCCTCGCTCAGGTACTCGAGGTGGTCGAAGCTCCCCCGCCGCTCGTTCGCAAGCTCCATGACCGCGCCGACGTACGCCTTGGGGACGATGATCGACGCCTTCACGTACGGCTCCTCGACCCGCTCGACGTCGCGCGGCATCTCCGCCGGGTTGTGCACCTCGACCACCTGCCCGCCCCGCCGCACTGCCCGGTAGGCGACGTTCGGCGCGGTGATGAGCAGGTCGAGGTCGAACTCGCGCTCGAGGCGCTCGCGGACGATCTCCATGTGCAGCAGGCCGAGGAAGCCGCAGCGGAAGCCGAAGCCGAGCGCCTGCGAGGTCTCCGGCTCGTAGGAGAGGGAGGCGTCGTTCAGCTTCAGCTTCTCGAGCGCGTCCCGCAGCGCCGGGTAGTCGTCGGAGTCCGTGGGGAAGATCCCCGCGAAGACCATCGGCTTCACGTCCTGATAGCCGGGGAGCGGCTCGCTCGCGCCCTGCCGTCGCGTCGTCAGCGTGTCCCCCACCCGGAGCCGGGAGACGTCCTTGAGGCCTGTCACCACGTAGCCGACCTCGCCCGCGGCGAGCGCGGCGACCGGCCGGCGCGCCGGGGTCATCACGCCGAGTTCCTCCGCCTCGAACAGGGTCCCCTCGGCCATCGCGCGCAGCTCCGCCCCGGTCTCGAGGCGCCCGTCCACCACGCGCACGAAGGCGACCACCCCCCGGTACTGGTCGTACGAGGAGTCGAAGACGAGGGCGCGGGCCGGGCCCGCGGGGTCGCCCGCGGGCGGGGAGATCCGCTCCACGATCGCGTCCAGGACCTCCTCCACCCCCTGCCCCGTCTTCGCGGAGATGCGGAGCACGCGCTCCGGTCGCTCCCCGAGCAGCTCGGCCAGCTCCGCGGCGGTGCCGTCGGGGTCGGCCTGCGGGAGGTCGATCTTGTTCACGACGGGGACGATGTCGAGGTCGGCCTCGAGCGCCAGGTACGCGTTCGCGAGGGTCTGCGCCTCGATCCCCTGCGCGGCGTCGACGAGCAGGAGCGCGCCCTCGCAGGCGGCGAGCGAGCGCGACACCTCGTAGGTGAAGTCGACGTGCCCCGGGGTGTCGATCAGGTTCAGCTCGTGCCCCCGCCAGAGCACGCGCACGGCCTGCGCCTTGATCGTGATCCCGCGCTCGCGCTCGAGCTCCATCGTGTCCAGGAGCTGCTCGCGCATCTCCCGCTCGGAGACCGCCCCCGTCAGCTCCAGGATCCGGTCGGCGAGCGTCGACTTGCCATGGTCGATGTGCGCGATGATCGCGAAGTTGCGGATGCGCTCCTGCTGCATGGTCGAAGGAAGAGTAGGGGCGCGCTCCGCGGTCGAGCCCGCTACGCGACCGCGACCCAGACGCGGTCGAGCCCGACGACGACGTCGGTCGGCGGGCGGGCGAGCTCGATCCGCTCGAGGACGCGGCCGGAGGCGAGCTCCACGCGGGTCAGGGCGCGGTCGAGCGCGCTCGCCACCCAGGCGACGCCGCCGTCCAAGGCGACGGCCGAGGCATTCGTCCCGGTCTCGAGAGAGGTCGAGAGCGCGTGCCGCGTCGGCGAGATGAGCCACACCGGGCCGGCGGCGACGGCGACGACATCGCCGGCCGCCGCGACGTTCGGCTCGCCGAGCGCGAGCGGGATCACCTCGCGAACGGTGCTCGAGACCGGGTCGATCTCGGTCACCCCGAGGTATCCGGTCACCCAGACAGCCCGGCGACCGACCGCGATCGCCCCGGCGTCGGCGTGGATCGTCGCCTGCACCGCTCCCCTCCCCGGGTCGATCCGCCAGATCGACCCTCGCTCGTAGGCGCCGACCCAGACGCTCCCGGCCCCGACCGCGACGTACCGCGTATCCGACCCGACGACCGCCTGCTCGCCCTCGCGCGAGCCGAACCGCGGACGGGGCAGCGCGAGCGTCTGCACCACGCGGGCGGTTCGCGGATCGACGCGGAGCAGCACGTTCTCGGCCGTCGCGATCCAGGCCGCCCCGGCTCCGGCCGCCACGTCGGTGGGCGTCCCGTGCCCGGCGAAGGTGCGCACGGCGTGTCCACGGCCGGGGTCGATGCGGGAGACGGTGCGATCGTCGCCGTTGAGCACCCAGACGAACCCTTCGCCGACTGCGAGCGAGGAGGGCCGCTCGCCGACCGCGATCTCGGCCGACACGCGAGCCGTGCGCCGATCGAACGCCAGGACCGCGTTCGGCTGCACGGTCACGCGACGGACCGCCTCGTCGGCCTCCGCGAGCTGCGTGACGGCGAACGCGACGGTCGCCCCGAGCAGGAGCGCGGCGCCCACGGCGATGAGCGAGCCGCCGGCGCGACGCGTGAGCAGGCGCGGAAGCGGGCGCGCGGGCGGGTCGAGCGCGGGGTCCTGCTGGAGGATCCGCTGCTCCAGCGCCCGCAGCTCGCTCCCCGGCTCGAGCCCGAGCTCGTCGCGCAGCGTCGCGCGGGCGTCGTGGTAGACGGCGAGCGCGTCGGCCTGCCGCCCGCAGCGGTACAGCGCGAGCATGAGCAGGCCGCGGAGCCGCTCGCGCAGCGGGTGCTCGGAGACGAGCCGCTCGAGCTCGGGCACGACCTGCGCGTGCCGCCCGAGCTGGAGATCCGCCTCGACTCGGGTCTCGGTGGCGAGCAGGCGGAGCTCCTCGAGGCGCGAGATCTCGGTCTGGGCGAACGCCTCGTAGGCGAAGTCCTGGAGCCCCGGCCCGCGCCACAGCGCGAGCGCGGCGCGGAGCGCCTCGGCCGCGGCCTCGGCGTCCCCCTCCTCGAGCTCGGCGCGTCCTCGCTCGAGGAGCCGCTCGAAGCGCGCGCTGTCGAGGGCGTCCGGGTCGAGCTCGAGCGCGTAGCCCGTCCCGCGGGTGAGGATCGCCTCGTCTCCGAGCGCCTTGCGCAGCTTGGAGACGTACACATGCACGCTGTTCACCGCGCTCGGGGGCGGCGCCTCGCCCCAGAGGGCGTCCACGATCCGGTCGACCGAGACCACGTCGCCCGCGCGCAGCGCGAGGAGCGCCAGCAGCGCGCGCTCCTTGCCGCGCCCGATCTCGACCGGCCGCCCCCGGCTCAGCACCTCGAACGGCCCCAGCACGTGGACGTCCATCGCGCGTACCGCGCCTGACGCTAACAGCCGCGTCGCTCCTCGCTCAAGCGCCGCTCAAGCGCGATCAACGAGCCGTCAAGCGCTCCCGCGCAGCGTGTGCGGCGGAATGAGCGAGGCGGGCTTCGACTGGGTGGACGCGGCTGTCGGCGTAGTCGCCGTCGTCGCGCTGGTGCTCCTCGTCGCGGGCCTGCTCATCACGTTCGGACGTCGTTGACGGAAAGGAGGCAGAGGATGGACAGCAGGCGCAGGCACGGACGCATCTTCGTGGCGGCGGTCGCGGCGGCCTTGGCCCTCGTCGCGCCGGCACAGGCGGCGCAGCCGCGGTCGGAGGCGATCACCGACGCGGGGACCGACGTCGTCAGCTGCGATGGCTTCGACGCCGTCCTGCAGCGGAGCTTCGACGGCCGCGTGACGGTGTTCTTCGACGGCGAGGGCAATCCGGTGCGGCTGCAGGTGCTGGTCAACGTCTCGGGCAGCCTCACGAACACGACCACCGGGCTCTCGCTGCCGGTGCGCGGGCACGTTCACTTCGTGTTCGACTTCGCCGCCGGGACCGACACGTTCGTCGGGCCGGTGTTCATCGTGACCAGGGTCGGCGAGGGCGCAGTCGTCAAGGACGTGGGCAGGATCGTCTTCTCGGGCGACGGGCTTGTCTTCGAGGCGGGGCCGCATGACGCGATCGCGAGCGGCGGGCAGGCGCTCTGCGACGCCGTCGCGTAGCGGCGGGCGACGGACGGAGGCGCTCGGCGAGCGGGCCCCGGGCTCGCTCGCCGGCGTCGCTTCGCGTCGTCAGCGCGAGCGGCGGAGCAGGAGGAGCGCTTCCAGCTCGCGCAGCCCGAGCGCCCGCGAGCAGGCGAGGTAGGCGAGGCCGCCTGCGGCGAGCGCGCCCGCCATCGAG
>DATLYU010000134.1:0-4407 GCA_035574435.1 Gaiellaceae bacterium
GGCGTCCGGCTCGAGCTCGAGGTCGGCGATGCGCTCGAGGCGGAGCGCATCCTCGTCGCCACCGGGCGGCGACCGAGCGTGGACGGGCTCGGCCTCGAGAAGCTCGGCGTCCGGATCGGGCCGCGCGGCGTGCAGGTGGACGAGCGGATGCGGGCCGCCGACGGCGTCTGGGCGATCGGCGACGTGGCCGGCGTGGCGCTCTTCACGCACGTCGGGAAGTACCAGGCCCGCGTCGCCGCCGCGAACGTGGCCGGGCGCGAGGCCCGCGCCGACTACCGCGCGATCCCGGCCGCGGTCTTCACGGACCCGCAGGTCGCGTCCGTCGGGACGCTGGAGGGAGAGGACCTCGCGACCGCGCGCTACGAGATCACCGGCGGCCGGTTGTCCACCTACGAGCGACCCAAGCGGCCGGGGCTCGTCAAGCTCGCGGCCGACGCCCAGGAGCGCGTCCTCGTCGGCGCGCTCGCGGTCGGCCCCGAGGCGGGCGAGTGGCTCGGGCAGCTCACGCTCGCGGTCCGCGCCCGCGTCCCGCTCGACGTCCTGCTGGACACGATCCAGCCCTACCCGACGTTCTCCGAGGCCATCTTCGACGCGCTGCGCGAGCTCGAGGCGGTGCTCGCCGCGTAGCCGTGCCGGAGGGCGACTCCCTCCGCCGCGCCGCCGCCCGCCTGCAGGTGCTGGTCGGGACACGGGTCGCGGCCGAGAGCCCGCATCCGCAAGGGCTCGCGACCGGGGTCGCGCGCGCCGTGGACGGCCGCGTGCTGGAAGGCGTCGAGGCGGTCGGCAAGCACCTCCTCCTCCGCTTCGAGGGCGGCGTCGTCGTGCGCAGCCACCTGCGCATGAGCGGTCGCTGGCGAGTCGGGCGGCGGGGCGCGACCGTGCGCGGTCGTCCGTGGCTCGTGCTGCGCGCGGGCGAGTGGGAGGCAGCGCAGTGGAACGGGCCGGTCCTTACGCTCGACGCCGGGCCCGCGCGCAGGCTCGGGCCGGACCTGCTGTCGGACGAGACCGACGTCGGCGACGTCGCCGAGCGGCTGCACGCTCTTGCACCCGATCGGCTCGTGGGCGAGGCCCTCCTCGACCAGCGGCTCCTCGCCGGCCTCGGGAACATGTGGCTCGCCGAGGCGCTCTGGCACGCGCGGCTCTCGCCGTGGCGGCGCGTCGGCGAGGTCGCGCCCGAGGAGCTCGTGCGCGCGCTCGCCTGGGCTCGGGACGCCATGCTCGCGTCGGTCGCGGGCGCGCGCCCGCGGCCTGGGCGCGTACAACCGCACCGCGTACTGGTGCCCGCGCTGCCAGCCGGGAGGCGGCGAGGCCGAGGCGGAGGGGGAGGGATTTGAACCCTCGAGGGGCTTGCACCCCTAACGGTTTTCGAGACCGCCCCGTTCGGCCGCTCCGGCACCCCTCCGCGGGCCCACAGGGTAGCGAGCCGGGTCTCGACTTTCGGCCAGGTTCGGCGGGTTCGGCTCGGGAGTAGGATCGCGCCGAGAGAGGGAGTGGGGGAGGCAGCGAGAACAGGCGTGCTCGGGCACGTCTTACGTCAGGGAATCCGTCGGCGAGTCGGAGCCGCAGTCGCCGGCGTGGTCGCGTTCGCGCTGCTCGCACCGGCGGGCGCCCCGCCGCCGGCTCCGGAAGGCGCGAGCGCCGGGCCCGCTGCTGGCTTCGAAGAGTCCGTCGTCCTCAGCGGGCTGAGCAACCCAACGGTGGTCCGGTTCGCGCGCGACGGGCGCATCTTCGTGGCCGAGAAGAGCGGGCTGATCAAGGTCTTCGATTCGCTCTCCGATCCGGGCCCGACGACGTTTGCCGACCTGCGTACGCAGGTCCACAACTTCTGGGACCGGGGCCTGCTGGGAATGGCGCTCCATCCGAACTTCCCGGCTACGCCGTATGTCTACGTGCTCTACACCTACGATCACGTGCTCGGCGATCCGGCGTCGCCGCCGCGCTGGGGCTCCCCCGGGACGACCTCGGATCCGTGTCCGACGCCCCCGGGTCCGACCACCGACGGCTGCGTCGCGAGCGCACGGCTTTCGAGGCTGCAGGCGTCGGGTGACGTGATGACTGGCCCGGAGCAGGTGCTCGTCGAGGACTGGTGCCAGCAGTACCCCAGTCACTCCGTCGGGACGGTCGAGTTCGGCCCCGACGGCGCGCTGTACGCCGGCGCGGGCGACGGGGCGAGCTTCAACTTCGCCGACTACGGCCAGGACGGAAGTCCACTCAACCCGTGCGGCGACCCTCCGGGCGGGGTGGGCGCATCACTCAGCCCGCCCTCGGCCGAGGGCGGTGCGCTGCGAAGTCAAGACCTGCGCACGACCGGCGATCCCACGACGCTGGACGGCACGATCATCCGGGTCGATCCGGCCACGGGTGCCGGCCTGCCTACGAATCCCCTTGCCGGGAGCGCCGATCCGAACGCGCGCCGGATCGTCGCGCACGGTCTCCGGAATCCCTTCCGCTTCAGCTTCCGCCCCGGCACGAGCGAGATCTGGCTCGGTGACGTCGGCTGGACCGAGTGGGAGGAGATCAACCGCATTCTCGATCCCGCGGACGGAACCGTGGAGAACTTCGGCTGGCCGTGCTACGAGGGGCCCAATCGTCAATCCGGCTACGACTCGCTCGACCTGAACCTGTGCGAGAGCCTGTACGCGACGCCGAACGCAGACACCAAGCCGTTCTTCTCCTACCACCACTCCAACAAGATCGTCGCGGGCGAGACCTGTCCGGCCGGCAGCTCCTCGGTCGCCGGGCTCGCCTTCGAGTTCGCGCCGGGCGGCAGCGCATACCCCCAGGCGTATCAGGGAGCGCTCTTCTTCGCCGACTACTCGCGCGACTGCATCTGGGTGATGAAGAAGGGCGGCAACCCGGTCCCGTCACCCGGCCAGATCGAGACCTTCGTGTCGGGCGCAGCCAATCCCGTCAACCTGGAGTTCGGGCCCGACGGCAACCTCTACTACCCGGACTTCGACGGAGGCACGATCCGCCGCATCTCCGCCACGGGGGTGGCAAGAGCCGACCTTGCGCGTGGGCGTCCGGCGTCGGCTTCGTCGTCGGAGGGTGCGGCGTATCTGCCGGGGAACGCGGTTGACGGGGACTCGTTCACGCGTTGGAGCTCGGCGTTTTCGGACAGTCAGTGGTGGCAGGTGGATCTGGGTTCGGTGCGCTCGGTCAGCGAGGTGCGGTTGAACTGGGAGACGGCGTATGCGTCTCGCTACCAGATCCTGACCTCGCAGGACGGGCAGAGCTTCACGCTGGCCGCGGAGCAACAGGCGACGAGTCCGGGCTGGCTGTCAACGGTCTTTCCGGAGCGCGGTGCGCGCTACGTGCGCGTGCTGGGTCTGACGCGGGCGACTCCGTGGGGCTTCTCCTTCTGGGATGCGGAGGTGTTCGGGCCGGTGTCGGGAGCGCCCGTGAACAGCTCGCCGCCGACGATCTCGGGGACGCCCGAGGAGGGTCAGACGCTGACGGCCGCTGCCGGGACGTGGAGTGGGACGGCGCCCATCGCGTACGCCTACCAGTGGCGCCGCTGCGACAGCTCGGGTGCTGGCTGCGCCGACATCCAGGGTGCGAACGCACAGAGCTACGTGCTCGGCGCGGCCGACGTCGGCTCGCGGCTGCGGGTGCGGGTGACGGCTTCGAACACGGTCGGCTCGGCAAGCGCCGACTCCGCCCCCACCGCGGTCGTGACCGGGAGCGCGAACACGCCGCCGAGCGCGCAGATCGACACCCCCACCTCCACGCTGACCTGGAAGGTGGGCGACACCATTCTCTTCTCCGGTCGAGCGAGCGACGCCGAGCAAGGGGAGCTCCCGGCGTCTGCGCTCGCGTGGCGTCTGCTGTTGCAGCACTGTCCGTCGAACTGTCATACGCACACCTTGCAGACCTGGGACGCCGTCGCGTCGGGCTCGTTCCAGACTCCGGACCACGAGAGTCCCTCCCACCTCGAGCTCGAGCTGACGGCGACCGACGCCGCCGGGACATCCGATGCGACGAGCGTGCGTCTGGATCCTCAGACGGTGACGCTCACGTTCGAGAGCGAGCCCGCCGGCCTCTCGCTGGCGGTGAACGCATCGTCGCAGACCACGCCCTTCACGCGCACGGTGATCCTGGGCTCGTCGAACTCGCTGAGCGCGCCCTCTCCGCAGACGTCGAACGGGACGAGCTACGCCTTCTCGTCCTGGTCGGACGGCGGCGCCCAGGCACACAACGTCACGGCGCCCGCGGGCGGCGCGACGTACAGGGCCACGTACGTCCCGGCCGCGACGACGTGCTCGACCGGCGAGTTTCTGGCGAGCTACTTCGCGAACAGGGATCTGGCGGGCTCCTCGGTGTTGACGCGGTGCGAGTCGGCGATCGACTACCAGTGGGGTTCGGGGAGCCCGGGGCCATCTGTGCCGGCGGACGACTTCTCGGCGC
>DATLYU010000135.1:0-2430 GCA_035574435.1 Gaiellaceae bacterium
GTCGCACGCAACTCGGCGATGCGGTCGGGCCGGGCGTTGGCGCTCACGACCGCGACGGGCAGGCCGGCCGTCGCCGGGTCGCGGGCGAGCTCGGCGAGGACCCGGTCGCCGCTCAGATCGGGAAGCGTGAGGTCGAGCAGGACGAGATCAGGCGCCTCGCGCCGGATCGCCTCCAGCCCGGCCTCCCCCGTTCGCGCGCGGACGAGGCGCACGGCGGAGAGGCGCGCTGCGACCCGCTCGACGAGCAGCTGGCTCGTGGGGTCGTCGTCGATGCAGACGACCGTGCGGACGCCGGCGCGCACTGCGGCCAGCTCCTCGTCGAGCTCCTCGGCCGCGCGCCGCGCGCGCGACCGCTCGCCGCGCTTCATCGCGTCGTCGAGCTCCCGGGCGAGCGCGGCGGCGCGCGCAAGGCCCACGGTCTCCGCGGCACCCCGGAACGTGTGGATGTCCCGCGCGAGCTCCTCCTCGCCCCTGGTCTCGCCGGCCAGCGCCGCGCGCACTCGTCCGACGCGCTCGGCCCCGTCCGCGAGGAACACCTCGACGAGGCTCACGGGAAGATGCCGAGCTCCCGGGCGGCCGCGACCGCCTCCATGCGGTTGCCGGCGCCGAGCTTCGCGAACGCCCGCCCGAGGAGCGTCTTCACGGTCTGGCGGCTGACGCCGAGACGGGCCGCGATCACGACGTTCGTGGCGCCCGCGGCGGCGAGCGCGAGCACCTCGCGCTCGCGCTGGCTGAGCGCCGCCTGGCCGGACGGGCGCCTGGGGTGCCGGTGGTCCACGACGACGTTGCCCGCGGCCACCTCCCGCAGCGCCCGCAGCAGCTCGTCCGGATCGGCCTGCTTCTGGATGACGCCCTGCGCGCCGGCCTCCCGCACCGTCTCGTTCAGGCCCTTCCGCGGGGCCGCGGTGATGACCAAGACCGGAGCGGTGGAGCCTCGGCGACGGAGGGCCTGGACGATCGCCGTGCCCGGCTGGTCGGGCAGGTTGAGGTCGACGACGAGGACGTCCGGACGGCGGCGCTCGATCATGGCGAGCGCCGCGGCGGCGCTCGAGGCCTCGCCGGCGACGCGAAACTCCGTGCCGACGAGCGAGTGGCGCACCCATGCTCGTACGATCGCGTCGTCGTCGACGACTCCGACCGAGACGGCGGCTCGGTTGCGAGTCACGACTGCCCTCCCCCTCTTCGTGGGAACCTCTCCCATTATGTGCCGGACGGCACGCGGGGGAAACCCCGCGCGGCGCGATCAGCGCCGCAGGGTGAGGAACGCGCCCGCGGCGAGGAGCCCAATGCCGAGCAGGCGCGGCCATGTCACGGCGACGCGCTCGACGCCGAACCAGCCGAAGCGGTCGATCAGCGAGGCGAGCGCGAACTGGGCGGCGATCAGGAACCCGGTCGTCGCCACGACGCCGATCCGCGGCCCGGCGACGGTGATGGCGAGGACGATGAGCACGCCCATGACGCCGCCCAGGAGCTGCCACTTGGGCGCGCCGGCCGCGTCGGCGATGCCGCCCAGCGAGCGGCGGAGCGCGAGCAGGAGGACGAGCGCCACGACTCCGCCCGAGACAGCGGCCCACGCGAGCGCCTCCAGGCTCCCCACGCGGTCGCCCAGCTTGCCCTGCACCGCGATCTGCACGGCGCCGCCGAGCCCCGCGACGAGGGCGAGGACGGCGGCGACGCCCGTCGAGCTCACGCGCCGGACGCTATACGCTCCCCCGCGGAAGCGAGGAAGGGAACCGCGATGGTGCGAGCGATCATCCTGTACGAGTCCGCCCCCGACCCCGAGCGCTACCGCCGGCACGTCGAGGAGTACGCGGTCAAGGTGGAAGCCGCCGCCTTCCGGCACGGGCCGGTGTTCGGAGCCCCGTTCGGAGAGCCCGCCTACCGGTACTACGCCGAGTTCGAGTGGCCGGACCGGAAGGCGTTCCAGGCGGCCGCGCGCTCGGAGGAGTTCGCCGCCTCCGGGCGCGACGCCATGTCCATGGGCATCCCGTTCACCGTCCACTTCGCCGAGGTCGGGTGAGCGAGCCGTCCTCCCCGCGGCCGCGCGACCCGGTCGAGCTGGGGCTCGAGACGGTCGTCTACGAGAAGGCGCCGCCGCGCGCGACGATCCGCCTCGACCGGCCCGAGGTCCTGAACGCGTTCGACTTCCGCATGCTGCGGGAGATCGCACGCGCGTGCGAGGACGCCTCCTGGGACGACGAGGTCCGCGTCGTGGTCGTGACCGGCACCGGGCGCGCCTTCTGCGTCGGCGCCGACCTGCGCTCCTGGGACGAGGACCTGCTCGGCCGGCCCGCGGAGTACTGGAAGTGGTTCGGGGCCTTCAAGGACATGCACGACCGGCTGCGCGAGATCGGCAAGCCGACGATCGCCCGCATCAACGGGATCGCGGTCGGCGGCGGGAACGAGCTGCAGATGGCCTGCGACCTGGCG
>DATLYU010000136.1:0-10464 GCA_035574435.1 Gaiellaceae bacterium
CTGCAGTGCCCGCTGCTCGTGGGGCTCGGCGAGGGCGAGACCTTCCTCGCCTCCTCGGTCGCCGCCTTCTTGCGCCAGACCCGGCGCGTGCAGCTCATCGAGGACGGCGAAGTCGTCGAGATCACCCCGTCCGGTGCCCGCTTCTTCGACGGCGACGGCGGCGAGGTCGTCCGCGAGGCCACGGAGGTGGAGTGGGACGACGAGGCGGCCGAGAAGCAGGGGTTCGAGACCTTCATGCTCAAGGAGATCTACGAGCAGCCGGAGGCGGTGGCGGAGACGATCGGCGACCGCGTCCGCCACGGCCGCCTCGTCCTCGAAGGCCTCGGCATGACGGACGATGAGCTGCGCGAGCTGCGCCGCATCGTGCTCGTCGCCTGCGGAACGGCCTACCACGCCTGCGTGGTCGGCCGCTACGTGATCGAGGAGTGGGCCCGCGTGCCGGTCGAGTTCGACATCGCGAGCGAGTGGATCTACCGCAACCCCGTGCTCGACGAGCACGACCTCGTCATCGGGATCACGCAGTCCGGCGAGACGCGCGACACGATCGAGGCGCTGAAGCTCGCGCGCGAGCGCGGCGCGCGCACGGTCGCGATCACGAACATGATGGGCTCGCAGGTCACGCGCGAGGTGGACTCGGTCCTGTACACGCGCGCCGGGCTGGAGATGGGCGTGGCCGCGTCGAAGACCTTCACCGCACAGGTTGCGCTGCTCTACCTGGTCGCGCTGAAGCTCGCCCAGATCCGGGAGACGCTCCCGCCCGGCGAGATCGAGTTCATCCTCGACTACGTCTACAAGCTCCCGCGCAAGATCGAGCAGTTCCTGGCCGGAGACCACCCGATCGACGAGATCGCGCAGCGCTACCACGACGCGCACTTCTTCCTCTACCTCGGGCGCCACATCGGGCTGCCCGTCGCGCTCGAGGGCGCGCTCAAGCTGAAGGAGATCTCCTACATCCCGACCGAGGCCTACTCGGCGGGCGAGATGAAGCACGGGCCGATCGCGCTCCTGGACGACGCGACCCCGGTCGTCGTCGTCGCCACGAACATCCACGTGTACGACAAGATCGTCTCGAACATCCAGGAGGTCCGCGCGCGCGGCGCGCACGTGATCGCGATCGCGACCGACGGGAACGAGGACATCCAGCACCACGCGGACGACGTCATCTACGTCCCCAAGACGCCCGCCTTCCTGCAGGTCGTGCTCGCCATCCTGCCCCTGCAGCTCCTCGCCTACCGCATCGCCCGCCTGCGCGGCCTGAACGTGGACCAGCCGCGGAACCTGGCGAAGACCGTCACCGTCGAGTAGCTCCGTCGACGGGGGCCTGTAACGGTCGCGTAAAGGCCGGTTTTCCCGCGCGAGCAGGGGGAAATCCTCCTGCGTGGCCCCGCTTCGACGGGGCCGCGACGAGAAGAAGGAGGACGAAGATGCTGAAGCGACATCTCCGGCTGCCGTCGCCCGGGCTGGTCGTGGGCTCGCTGGCCCTGGCCGTCGCCCTCGGCGGCGTCAGCTACGCCGCCGTCGAGAGCGTCCCGCGCGGGAGCGTGGGCACGGTGCACCTGAAGAACGGCGCCGTCACGAGCGCCAAGCTGCGCAACCAGGCCGTGACCGCCGCCAAGATCCGGCGGAACACGATCACCTCCGACCGCATCCGCAACGGGACGCTCCTGCGCGCCGACTTCGCGCCCGGGCAGCTTCCGAGCGGCGGCGGCGAGGGCGTTCCCGGCCCGGCCGGCCCGCAGGGCCCGCCCGGCCTCGCCAACCTCGGGCGCGTGGACGTGGCCACGGGGACGAGCTCCGTGAGCTCGAAGAGCGCCGTCGTGAACTGCCCGTCCGGCAAGCGTGTCGTGGGCGGCGGCGCACGCGTGCTCGGCGCCGGCGCGAACCGGGTCTCCATCGTGGAGAGCTTCCCGGACTCGGACGGCGACAAGTGGAACGCGAGGGCCGCGGAGGTCGTCGGCACGACGGCCACGTGGCAGCTGCAGGCGTACGCGCTCTGCGCGAACGTCGCCACCTCCTGACCTGAGCGCCGGGAGCGGGGAGTCTCTCCCCGCTCCCGGCCAGTACGCTGGCGCGCATGGACGGCTCCCGCGCGCAGGCTCCTCCCTACTCGACCGCCCCGGTCCGCGCGCGGCGGCTGCCGGGCGGGCGCGAGGAGGAGGACGCGGTCGCGGTCGAGGAGCCGCTCGAGATCCGCATCGGCGGCGAGCCGGTCGCGGTCACCATGCGGACGCCCGGCCACGACGAGGAGCTCGCGCTCGGCTTCTGCCTGACGGAGGGGCTCGAGCCGGTCGCCGCGCGCGTCCCGCCCGACCTGCCGGCCAACACGGTGGACGTGCAGGCGAGCGGCTTCGACCCGGAGCGCCTGCGCCGGCACTTCTACACCTCGTCCTCGTGCGGCGTCTGCGGGAAGGGCGCGATCGAGGCGGTGCGCGTCGCCTCCGACCCCGTGCGGAGCGACCTGCGCGTCTCGGAGGCCGTCGTCGCCTCCCTGCCCGAGCGGCTGCTCTCCGCGCAGCGCGCGTTCGTCGCCACCGGGGGCCTGCACGCGACCGGCCTCTTCGCGCCGGACGGCGAGCTCCTCTGCCTGCGCGAGGACGTCGGCCGGCACAACGCCCTGGACAAGGTCGTTGGCCGGGCCTTCCTCGAGCGGCTGCTCCCGCTCTCCCGGCACGTGCTGTGCGTGAGCGGCCGCCTCTCCTTCGAGCTCGTGCAGAAGGCGGCGGTCGCGGGCTGCCCGGTGCTCGTGGCCGTGGGCGCGCCGACCTCGCTCGCGGTCGAGCTGGGCGCCGACCGCGGGCTCACGCTGTGCGGCTTCGTCCGCGAGGGCCGGCTCACCGTCTACACGGAGCCGTGGCGGATCGCCTGAGCGCGACCGGGATCCTGCTCGTCGGTGGCGGCTCCGAGCGGTTCGGCTCGCCGAAGGCGCTCGCCCGCTTCCGCGGGCAGACGCTCGCCGAGCGGGCGTGGCGGCTGCTCGGCGAGGTGTGCGACGAGGTGCTGGCAGTGGGCAAGGAGGCAGACGGGCTCGCGCTCCCGTTCCCCGTGCTCGACGACGGCGCGTCCGGCCGCGCGCCGGTCCACGGCCTCCTCGCCGGGCTGCGGGCGGCACGGCACGAGACCTGCCTCGCCCTGCCCGTGGACCTGCCGCTCGTGACCGCGGACGCCCTTCGCACCCTGCTCGCCGAGCGCGCCGTCCCGCAGACCGGCCCGCTCCCGGGCGTCTACGAGCGCGCGCTCCTCCCCGAGCTCGAGCGGCGCGTGGCGGCGGGGGAGCTTACGCTGCGCGGGCTCGTCCCGCGCGTCGTCGAGCTGGACGAGCACCTGCTCGCGAACGTGAACACCCGCATCGACCTGCTCGAGGCCGCGCTCGCCGACTGGGCCGCCGAGCAGGAGGACGTGCGGGCGGCCGTCGTCGTCGGCTCCCGGGCCCGCGCGGACACCCCTGCCGACCGCTGGTCGGACCTGGACGTGCTGCTCGTGGTCGACGATCCGCGCAGGTACTCGGACGATCCCTCCTGGGTGGAGGAGCTCGGCCGGCCGCTCTTCACCTTCCTCGAGCCCACGCTTGCCGGGCAGGTCGAGCGGCGCGTCCTCTTCGAGACGGGCGAGGACCTCGACCTCCCGCTGCTCCCGGCGTCCGCGCTCGCGCAGCTCGAGGCGGACCCGGAGATCGCGCACGTGCTCGCCCGCGGCTACCGCGTGCTCGTGGACGAGATCGGCCTCGCCGACCGGCTGGCTCGCATGGCGCGCTCGGCGCCCGAGCCGTCCCTGCCCGCGCAGCGCGACCTCGACCAGCTCGGCGCGGACTTCTGGTACCACGCGCTCTGGACAGCGAGGAAGCTCCGGCGCGGCGAGGTGTTCGTCGCCGTCGAGTGCCTCGACGCCTACCTCAAGGCCCGTCTCGTCACGCTCCTCGCCTGGCATGCCCGGGCGCTCGACCCCGGGACGGACACGTGGTTCGGCGGGCGCTTCCTCGAGCGCTGGGCCGACCCGGGCGCGCTCGCGGCGCTCGCGGGGACCTACGCGCGCTACGACCTGCGCGACGCGGCCCGGGCGCTCTGGGCGGCGATCGATCTCTGGCAGGCGCTCGAGGAGGAGACCGCCCGCCGCCTCGGCCTGGCGACGAGCGTGGACCATGCCGACCTGCGCCGCCGCATCGCCGAGGTGCTGCCCGATCCGCGCGGCCGGTCTACGCTCTCCCCGTGACGCGCGCCCTCCTCGTCGCAGCGCTCGCCGTCGTCCTGCTCGCCGCCGGCTGCGGCGGCGACGGCGAGACGACGACGGTGACGGTCACGACGACGGAGACGGCGACCGAGACGGAGCCGCCGCCGACGCGCGCCGTCCGCGTCTACTTCCTGCGCGAGGGCAAGGTCTGGCCCGTGCGGCGCGACGTCGAGGAGGCGGACGCGGTCGCCCGCGCCGCGCTCGAGGAGCTGCTCGCGGGCCCCACCGAGCAGGAGGCCGCCGACCTCGGGCTCTCGAGCGCGCTCCCCGCGGGGACGGAGGTCGAGCGCCTGACGGTCGCGGGCGGGACGGCGCGGCTGGAGCTGTCCGAGGAGCTGCCGGAGGAGCCGCTCGCGCAGGTCGTGTACACGCTGACGCAGTTCCCGACCGTCGAGTCGGTCGCGGTCGCGGGTCGGCGGCTCACGCGAGCCGACTTCGAGGACCTCACGCCGGCCATCCTCGTCGAGTCCCCGCTCGCCTTCGAGGAGGTCTCCCGCCCCTTCCGCGTGACGGGCACGGCGAACACGTTCGAGGCGACGTTCGCCTACGAGGTGACCGACACGGACGGGCGCATCGTGGACGAGCACTTCGTGACCGCGACCTCCGGGACGGGCACGCGCGGCACGTTCGACTTCACCACCCGCCCGTTCGAGGTGCCCTTCGACGGCATCGGCGCGCTGATCGTGTTCGAGCGCTCGGCGGAGGACGGCTCGCGCATCCACCTGGTCGAGATCCCGCTCCGGATGCGGAAGTGAGCACGGCTCCGAATCCCTGGCGCTGCTCGCAGTGCGGGTTCGTGAACGAGCCCGAGTCGACGTCGTGCCGCAATTGCGGCAAGTGGGCGAGCCTCTTCGACCTCGAGAACGACGCGGCCGCGGCCGAAGCTGCGCCGCCCGAGCCGGGGCCGGCCCGCCGCCTGCCCGAGCTCGTGCTCGAGCGCCTGCCGGAGACCGCGCCGCCGCCGTTTGAGCCGCCGGTCCCCGGCGAGCCGCCCGACGGGTACGAGGAGGTCGAGGAGCCGCGCCGCGGGCGCGTCCTGCGCTCGCTCCTCGTCCCGCTCGCCCTGGTCGTCTACCTGCTCGTCTCCTTCCTCTCCGAGCGGTAGCTCAGCGCTCGAAGAGGACGGTCCCCGACTCCACGAGGCGGACGTCGCCGTCGTCCATGCGCACCTCGAGGCGGCCGTCGCGGAGGATCTGGAGCGCCGTCGCCGGCGAGCCGTCCACCGTGATCCGCCGGCCGCGCAGGAAGTCGCGGGCCCCGATCTCGCCGTACAGGTCGGCGAGCCCCCCGTGCCGCCAGCCGTCGTAGATCCGTTCCAGGCGGAAGAGCAGCGAGCCCAGGAGCGGCGCGCGGTCGTACGTCCGCCCGGTCAGCGTGCGCAGGGAGCCGGGCGGCGTGGGCGCGTCGAGCGGGAGCTCGTCGCGCGTCTGGTTGACGTTCACGCCGATCCCGACGACGACCGCCCCGTCCGCGAGCTCGGAGAGGATGCCGGCCACCTTGCGGCGGTTGAGCATGACGTCGTTCGGCCACTTGATCTGCGCGGAGAGGCCGGTCGCCCCCTCGACCGCCTCCGCGGTCGCGAGCGCGGCCACGAGCGAGAGCTCCGGCAGGTGGCGGCCGGGCGGCGGGTGCAGCATCACGGACACGAGCACGGAGGTGCCCGGCGGCTCCACCCACGGGCGCCCGTACCGCCCGCGCCCGCCGGTCTGGTGGTCGGTCGCCGCCACGGCGCCCTCGGGCAGCCCGGACCCGAGCAGCAGGAGCTGCGTGGACTCGCACTCGGGCTCGTACAGGTACGGCTTCCCGAAGCGGCCGCGCAGGTAGGGCGCGACCGCCTCGAAGGAGAGCGTGTCCGTGGCGACCGCGCTCACTTGGCCGCGGCCGAGAGGGCGGCGCGCAGCGGCTCCACCCGCACGGCGCTCACCTTGAACTCGGGCGTCCCGATGAGCGGGTCGCCGACGTCGTGCGTGAGCCAGTTCACCTTCTGCTCGGCGAAGTGCAGCGCCATCCAGACGAGGCCCGGGAAGACGCGGTCGGTCACGTGCGCCCGCGCCTGCACCTCGCCGCGGCGCGAGACGAGCCGCGCCCAGTCCCCGTGCCGCAGGCCGAGCGCGGACGCGTCCTCGGCGGAGATCTCGAAGAAGGGATCCTGCTGCTTCTCGGTGATCCCGCCCTCGCGCATGGTCATGGTCGCCGAGTTGTAGTGGTAGAGGGTGCGCCCTGTGGAGAGGACGAGCGGGTACTCGGAGTCGGGCTGCTCGATCGGCTCCTGGTACTCGACGGGGAAGAACTTGCCCTTCCCGGGCGGGCGGGCGGGGCGCGGCGCGTGCAGGAACGGCGTGCCCGGGTGCCCGAGCTCGGGGACGGGCCACTGGATCCCGTTCTCCTCCAGGCGGTCGTAGCGCGCGCCGTACCAGGCGGGGGCGAGGTCGGCGAGCTCGTTCCAGACCGCCTCGGCGTCGGGGTACTCCGGCCAGCGTGCGCCGAGCGCCCTGGCCAGGAGGAGGACGATTTCGCGGTCCATCCTCGCCTCGCCGGGGAGCGGCACCGCCGGCCGCACGCGGCTGATGCGGCGCTCGGTGTTCGTGAAGGTGCCGTCCTTCTCGGCGAAGCTGGAGGCGGGGAGGACGACGTCGGCGTGCTTGCGCGTCATGTCGTGCAGGAAGATGTCCTGGGAGATCAGGAACTCGAGCTTGCCGAGGCCCTCCTCCACGTGGTGGGCGTTCGGCTCGGTCTGGGCCGGGTTCTCGCCGATCAGGTACAGCGCCTTCACGCGCCCGTCGTGCAGGCCGCTCATCATCTGGTCGAGCCGGTAGCCGGGCGTCTCCGGCACCTCGGCGCCCCAGGCCTCCGAGAACTTGCGCCGGATCTCCGCGTCCTCGACCGGCTGGTAGCCCGGCAGGTACATGGGGTTCGCGCCGGAGTCGTTCAGGCCCTGGACGTTGTTCTGGCCGCGGAGGGCGTTGAGCCCGGTGGACTCGTACCCGAGGTGCCCGGTCATGAGCACGAGGTTGGAGAGCGACCAGATGTTGTCCACGCCGCAGGCGTGCTCGGTGATCCCGAGGGTGTAGAAGATCGCCGCGTGCCGCTCGCTCGCGTACTCGCGGGCAGTGGCGCGGATCTCCTCCGCGGGGACGCCGGTCATGCGCTCGGCCTCCTCGGGCGAATACCGCTGGACGACCTCGCGCACGGCGTCGAAGTCCTCCGTGAACTCGCGGATGTACTCCTCGTCCTGGAGGCCCTCGGCGAGGATCGTGTGCATCATCGCGTTCAGGAGCCACACGTCCGTGCCCGGGCGGAGCTGCAGGTGGCGCTTCGCGATCTTCGTCAGCCAGATCTTGCGCGGGTCGGCGACGACGAGCGTCGCCCCCTTGCGCACCGCCTTCTTGATGCGGAGCGCGAGCACGGGGTGCGCCTCGGTCGTGTTCGAGCCGATGACGAAGAGGAAGCGGGCGTCCTCGATCTCGGGGATCGAGTTGCTGCTGGCTCCTCTGCCCAACGACCTGACCAGGCCGTACAGGGTCGGAGCGTGTCAGGTCGACTCGCAGGAGTGGACGGAGTTCGTCCCGACCACCGCCCGCGCGAGCTTCTGGATGAGGTAGTTCTCCTCGTTCGTCAGGCGCGCAGACGACAGGAAGCCAACCGCCTGTGGGCCGTGCCGCTCGATCACGCCCTTGAGGCCGGCGGCGGCGGTCTCGAGCGCGTGCTCCCACGTGGTCGGGTGGAGCTCGCCGTCCTCGCCGCGCACGAGCGGCTGGGTGAGCCGGTCCGGGTGGTGGACGAAGTTGAAGGCGAAGCGCCCCTTCACGCACAGGTTGCCCTCGTTCGGCAGGTACTCGGGCTTGGAGGTGACCTTCACGATCCGCTTGGTCTGCGGATCGACGTTCAGGTCCACCTGGCAGCCGACGCCGCAGTAGGTGCAGGTCGTCCGCACCTGCTCGAGGCTGCGCTCGTGCCCGGCCGGGGCGCCTTCCAGGAACTTCTCGTAGATGGCCCCGGTCGGGCAGACGGAGAGGCAGCCGCCGCACAGCTCGCACTCCGTGTCCAGCCAGGAGCGCTCCCAGGTGGGGACGATGCGCGCGTGCCCCCCGCGGCCCTCGAGCGAGAGCGCCGAGCACTGCATCACCTCCTGCGTGTAGCGGACGCAGCGGGCGCAGAGGATGCAGGCGTCCGGGTCGTAGCCCATGAGCCGGTCGCGGTCGTCGTAGGGCTTGCGCTTCGCGTCCGGGAGGATGAGCGGCGCCTCGGCGCCCAGCTCGTTCGCCAGGTCGAGCAGCTCGTTCGGCCGGCCGGCGGGGGAGGCGTTCAGGTGCTCGGAGAGGAGCATCTCGGTCAGCGTGCGCTGGAAGCTCGTGCTGCGACCGTTGGTGGAGACGACCATGCCCTCGGTCACGCGGGTCGCGCAGGCGGGCATGGGCCGCGGCGCTCCCTCCACGTCGACGACGCACATCCGGCACCCCCCGTAGGGGTCGAGGTGGTCGTC
The DNA here is from genome assembly GCA_035574435.1 of Gaiellaceae bacterium. Classification (GTDB taxonomy): domain Bacteria; phylum Actinomycetota; class Thermoleophilia; order Gaiellales; family Gaiellaceae; genus GMQP-bins7. Next base: position 8,708 of record DATLYU010000136.1, read on the forward strand.
GTGGCAGAGCGTGGGGATGAAGACGCCGTGCCGCGCCGCCGCGTGCACGAGGAGCTCCCCCTCGGGCGCCGACACCGTCCGGCCGTCGAGCGTGAACTCGACCATCGCGGCCATCGTAACCCGGCGCCTTAACAGGCGGTGTCAGACACCGGCGAGATCGTCGACAAACGCGCGGTATCTCGACATGGCCTCGCCCGGCGTGTCTCCGAAATATGAGAGCGCCCGCCGGACATCGAGGAAAGGAGGTGGCGGCTCGAGACCGGCCAGTGCCCGGTAGCTGCTCCATCGCCACTCGCTCGGTGCACTGCAGAGCCCCTGCGCCACCGGATTCATCACCGTGTAGCGGAGTGTCCAGAGGAGTTGCGATTCAGACATCTGGCGGACCGCACCGAACCGATTCTTGAAGAGATGTGCCTCCCGGTCGTAGCGGCGATTGAACCGCTGCGCGTAGCGGCCGTTCAGTGTCTGCAGCGCCCGGGAGAGCTTCCCGTCGCGCGTCTCGAGAACGAGGTGGTAGTGGTTCGTCATCAGGCAGTACGCAAGGCAGGAGAGCTCGGCACGCTGGATCACCTGGCGGAGGCAGTCGAGGAAGTCGATCCGGTCGGAGTCGAATACGAAGATCGCTTGCCCGTTGCTGCCCCGCGCGAAGACGTGGTACGTGGCCTCCGGTGCAAATTGGCGCGGCGCTCGACCCACGCAACCACCGTAGGCCGCGCGGTCGCTGCGAAGCGCGTCTGTGGGCAAGTCGTCACCGACTTGCGACCGGTGTCTGACACCGATTGTTAAGCGCTGGGCGCGGGCCCGCCGAGCGGAGCGAAGAGCTCGGGCCACCAGCGCATCGCGTTGCGCACCGGGATGGGCGAGGCCTGGCCGAGGCCGCAGATGGAGGTCTTCTCCATCGCCTCCAGCCACTCCTCGACCTTCTCGCGCGACATCGCGCGCTCCCCGCGGGCCAGCTCCTCGCACAGGTGGTGGAGCGCGCGGTTGCCGATCCGGCACGGCGTGCACTTCTGGCACGACTCCTCGGCGAAGAAGCGCATCGTCTCTGAAAGCAAGCGCAGCGGGGAGTAGGAGGCGGGAAAGACCTGGACGGCGCCCGAGCCGGGCCCGGCGCCGTACTCGCGCAGCCCGTCTCGCGTGAGAGGCGCGTCGAGCGCCGACGGCGGGAGGATGCCGCTCGCCGCACCGCCCGGCACGACCGCGCCCACCTCGCCGGCGAACCCGCCCGCGTGCTCGTCCACGAGCTCCCGCGTCGTGATCCCGTTCGGCGCCTCGTAGCAGCCCGGCCGCCCGACCGCGCCCGACACCGACCAGAGCCGCGTCCCGCCCGCGCCGCGCGTCCCGAGTGCGGCCCACCATTCGCCGCCGCGGCTCAGGATCGCCGGCACGTGCGCGAGCGTCTCCACGTTGTTGATCAGGGTCGGCCGGCCGAGGTAGCCGACCTGCGCGGGGAACGGCGGCCGCAGCCGGGGCATGGCGCGGCGGCCTTCCATGGACTCGAGCATCGCTGACTCCTCGCCTGCGATGTACGCCCCCGCCCCGATCACGAGCTCGAGCGAGACGCCGTCCAGCAGTCCCGCGGCCCGGAACTCCTCGATCGCCGCCTGCAGCCGCCGGCGCGCGAGCCCGTACTCCTCGCGCAGGTAGACGAAGCCCTCGGTCGCCTCCGCGAAGCGCATCGCCACGAGCGTCCCCTCCACGAGGAGATGGGGGCGCAGCTCGAGGACGTACCGGTCCTTGATCGTCCCCGGCTCGCC
>DATLYU010000137.1:0-8321 GCA_035574435.1 Gaiellaceae bacterium
CGTCCCGCTGCTCGCAGGGGCGGAGAACGGGGAGGCCGCCGACCGCCTCGCCGACGAGCGCGAGGCGGTGTCCGACGCCGTCGCGGCCTGGACGCTGCGCGTCCCGCGCGTACGGGGCGGCTGGGAGAGCCTGCGCCGCGCCTTCGACCGCTCCATCGCCGACCTGGCCGCGTTGCGCATGCGGACCGGGGAGTCGCGGCGCCCGCTCTTCGCGGCCGGGATGCCGTGGTTCATGGCCGTCTTCGGCCGCGATACGGCCATCACCTCGCTGCAGACGCTGCTCCTCGGCCCGGAGCTCGCCGTCGGCGCGCTGGAGGCGCTCGCGGAGCTGCAGGCGCGCGAGGAGGACCCGACGATCGACGCCGAGCCGGGGAAGATCGTGCACGAGGTGCGTCACGGGCGCGCGGCGCAGACTTGGTTCCCGCGCTACTACGGCTCCGTCGACTCGACGCCGCTCTTCCTCGTCCTGCTCGGGGAGACGTGGCGCTGGACGGACGACGCCACGCTCCCGCGGCGCCTGCGCGAGCCGGCGCTCCTCGCGCTCGAGTGGATCGACCGCTACGGCGACCGCGACCGCGACGGCTTCGTCGAGTACGCGCGGCGGGTCGAGCACGGCCTCGCCAACCAGTCGTGGAAGGACTCCGGCGACTCGCAGCGCTTCCACGACGGCCGTTTCGCCGAGGCCCCGATCGCGCCCGTGGAGGTGCAGGGATACGTGTACGACGCGAAGCGCCGGCTGGCCGAGATCGCGCGCGAGGTGTGGCGCGACCGCGGCCTCGCCGAGCGGCTGGAGCGCGACGCCGACGAGCTGCGCGCGCGCTTCGACGAGCGCTTCTGGGTGCCGGAGCGCGGCGGCTTCTACGCGCTCGCCCTGGACGGGGAGAAGCGGCCGGTGGACTCGCGCTGCTCGAACATGGGCCACCTGCTCTGGAGCGGGATCGTCCCGCCCGAGCGCGTGCCCACGGTCGTCGACCAGCTCCTCACCGAGCAGCTCTGGAGCGGGTGGGGGATCCGCACCATGGCGAGCGACGAGGCCGCCTACAACCCGCTCAGCTACCACAACGGCACCGTCTGGCCGCACGACACCGCGCTCGCTGCCTGGGGGCTCGCCCGGCACGGGTACGTGGAGGCGGCCCGGCGGGTGGCGCGTGCCCTGGTCGAGGCGGCCGGGCACTTCGAGTGGTCGCTGCCCGAGGTGTTCGCGGGCTACGCGCGCGACGAGACGCCCTTCCCGATCGCGTACCCGACCGCGGCGCGCCCCCAGGCCTGGGCGGCCGGGACGCCGATCCTGCTCGTGCGCGTCCTGCTCGGCCTCGAGCCCGACCGCGTCCGCCAGCGGCTCGTGACGACGGTCTCCGACGAGCTTCCGAGCTGGCTGGACGGGCTCCGCATCGAGGGCGTCCGCGCCTTCGGCCGCCCGTGGACAGTTGCAGTCGAGCGCGGGGCTGTCACGATTGCGGAAGGTGTCTAGCCGACCGCACCTGCTCGTGCCCGACGACGCGGCCGCTCGCGGGCGATGAAGGTCGGGCTCGTGTGTCCCGTGTGGTTCCCGGTGCCGCCGGAGGCCTACGGCGGTACCGAGCGCGTGGTCGCCCTCCTGGCCGACGGGCTCGTCGCGGCCGGGCACGACGTGACGCTGTTCGCCTCGGGCGACTCGCAGACGCGCGCGCACCTGGACGCCGTCTTCCCGACGGCGCCCAGCGAGTGGATCGGGCACACGTTCTGGGAGCTGCGCCACGCGGTCTTCGCGCTGCGGCGCTCGCGCGAGTTCGACATCGTCAACGACCACACGGGCCTGCTCGGGCTCGCGCTCGGCGGGCTCGTCGACGTCCCCTTCTGCCACACCGTGCACGGCCCGCTCGACGGGCTGCCGGGCTCGATGTACGAGGACGTGCTCTCGCTCGTCCCGCGCGCGAAGCTCATTTCCATCTCCATGAACCAGCGTGCGCCGCGGCCGCGGTTCCCGTGGATCGCGAACTGCCCGAACGCGCTCGACCTCTCCCTCTACCCGTTCCGCCGCCAGGCGGGTGGGGAGTACCTGCTCTTCCTGGGGCGCATGAGCCCGGACAAGGGGGCGCACCGCGCGCTCGCGGTCGCGCTGGAGACCGGCCTGCCGCTCAAGATCGCCGCCAAGTGCCGCGAGCCGGCCGAGATCCGCTACTACGACGAGTTCATCCGCCCGCACCTCGGCGGCTCCATCGAGTACGTGGGCGAGGTCGGGCACGCGGACAAGGTCGAGCTGCTCATGCACGCGCGGGCGCTCATCTCGCCGATCGACTGGGAGGAGCCCTTCGGCCTGATGATGGTGGAGGCGATGGCCTGCGGGACGCCGGTCATCTCCACACGCCGCGGCGCGGCCCCGGAGATCATCGAGCACGGGCGCACCGGCGTGCTCGTGGACAACTATCGCGAGATGGAGGATCCCGCGGTGCTCGAGCTCGCCGACTCCCTCGACCCGACCACCATCCGGCGGTCGGTCGAGGAGCGCTTCTCCCCGGAGCGCATGATCGCCGACTACGTGGCTGCGTACGAGGCGACGATCGAGGCGACGCGCACGGCGTGAGGCTGCGCAGCCCCTACGACCGCGAGATCCTCCGGCTCGCGGGCCCCGCGCTGGGCGCGCTCGCTGCGGAGCCGCTCTACCTGCTCGTGGACACCGCCATCGTCGGCCACCTCGGCCGGCCGCAGCTCGCCGCGCTCGGCATCGCGATCACCGTCCTCGGCGGCCTGTTCGCCGTCTTCAACTTCCTCCAGTACGGGACGACGGCGCAGGTCGCGCGGGCGGGGGGAGCCGGCCAGGCGCAGGCCGCGCGCCAGCTCGGCGCCCAGGCCGTGTGGCTCTCGCTCGCCTTCGGCGCGGCCGTGGCCGCCGCGGTCGCCCTGTTCGCGGAGCCGATCGTGGCCGCGATGGGCGGCGAGGGGCAGGCGGGCGAGTACGCGGTCACCTACCTGCGCATCGCCGCGGTCGGGCTCCCGGCGGCGTTCCTCGCGCTCGGCGGGCAGGGGTACCTGCGCGGAGTGGCCGACCTGAAGACGCCGCTCCAGATCGTGGTCGTGGCGAACGCGGCCAACGTCGTCCTCGAGGTGCTGTTCGTGTACGGCTTCGACTGGGGGATCGCGGGCTCGGCCTGGGGGACGGCGATCGCCCAGCTCGGCATGGGCGCCGCCTTCCTCGTCGTCATCCTGCGCGGCCTGCGCGCCGGGGACACGCGCCTGCGGCCCGCGCTCGCGCGGCGCGTGCTCTCGCTCGGCAAGTGGATCTTCCTGCGCACGACCGCGCTCATGTCCTCGTTCGTGCTCGCGGGCGCGGTCGCCACGCGCTTCGGGGACGCCTCCATCGGCGCGCACCAGGTCGCGTTCCAGCTCTGGATCTTCCTTGCGCTCGTGCTCGACTCGGTCGCGATCGCGGGGCAGATCATCGTCGGGCGCGAGCTGGGCGCCGGGCGCCGCGAGGACGCCTACGCGGCTGGCGCGCGCATGATCTGGCTCTCGGTCGCGCTCGGGGCCGCGTTCGCGCTGCTCATGCTCGCGCTCGCCGGCGTGCTCCCGCGCGCCTTCACCGGCGACGAGGCGGTGCTCGCCGAGGCGGCGCTCCTGTGGCCGCTGTTCGCGCTCATGCAGCCGCTGAACGGCGCGGTGTTCGCGCTCGACGGGATCCTCATCGGCGCGGCCGACGGGCCGTTCCTGGCTTTCTCCATGCTCGTCTCCTTCCTCGCCTGCGCGGCCGTCCTCGCCGCCGCGCTGGCCGGCGAGTGGGGGATCCGCGGCGTGTGGGCGGCGCTCGTCGTCCTCATCTGCGTGCGCCTGGGGGCGATGCTGACCCGCTTCCGGCGCGGGCGCTGGCTCGTCGTCGGCTGGGCGTAGGGTGTCGGCGTGAACGTGCTCGGGGGCGAGCTCGAGCCCTGCTCCTTCGACCCGCCGACCGGGTTCTTCCGGGACGGCCACTGCCGCACCGAGGGCCGCGACCCGGGCTTCCACGCCGTCTGCGCGGTGATGACGGAGGAGTTCCTCGAGTTCTCGCAGCGGGTCGGGAACGACCTCTCCACGCCGCGGCCCGAGTGGTCGTTCCCAGGGCTGCGGCCCGGCGACCGCTGGTGCGTCGTCGCCGCCCGCTGGCAGCAGGCGCTCGAGGCGGGCGTGGCGCCGCCCGTGGTGCTCGCCGCCACGCACGCCTCCGCGCTCGAGTTCGTCGCCCTCGCCGATCTCGAGGCGCACGCCTACTGGCCCTCTTCGGGCTAACGTTCCGGGCGTGCCGAGCGCGCCGATCGTCCTCGTGCCCGGGTTCTGGCTCGGCGCCTGGGCGTGGGACGAGGTCGCGTCCGCGCTCCGGGACGACGGGCACGACGTCACCGCGCTGACGCTTCCCGGCCTCGAGTCGGTCGCGGCCGACCGCTCCGCGATCGGGCTCTCCGACCACGTCGACGCCATCTGCGGGGCGGTGGAGGCGGCGGGGCTCCCCGTCGTGCTCGCGGTCCACAGCGGCGCCGGGGCCGCGGGCTACGCGGCCAGCGACCGCATTCCCGAGCGGATCGCCGCGCTCGTGTACGTCGACTCCGGTCCCGCGACGGGTGCGCTCGACCCGGAGTTCGACGGGGTCGAGAAGCCTCTGCCCTCGCCCGAGGAGCTCGCAGCCGAGGAGAACCTCGACGGCCTGAGCGACGAGCAGCTCGAGACCTTCCGGCGGCGGGCCGTGCCGCAGCCCGGCGGCGTGCTGCGCGAGGCGCCGAAGCTCGCAAACGACGCTCGCCTCGACGTTCCGAGCATTGCGATCTGCACGGGCTTCAGCTCGCAGGCCTACCAGGCGGCGGTGGCGGAGGGCTACGCGTGGCTCGCCGGCTTCGCCGAGCTGCGCAACCTCACGTGGGTCGATCTGCCGACGAGCCACTGGCCCATGTGGTCGCGCCCGCGCGAGCTCGCCGCGCTCATCGGCGACGTGGCGACGGCGTACGCGCTGCGAGACTGACGGGCCGGGCGCGGGCTACGCGGCGCTCGCCTCGCGCCGCTTGCGCCAGTAGCGCTCGAGCCCGCGGTAGTGGTGCCAGTAGGGCGCCGCGCGGTCGTAGCGGTCGACGAGTTCCGGGTCGAGCTGCGCGACGTCGAAGCGGGCGGCCGCGACGAACGTCTCCTCGTCCATCCCGTCCTCCACTCGCTCGGCCCAGCGGCGAAGCGTCTCGCGGAGCGCTCCGAGGTGCGCCTCCGTGTCCTCGAAGACCCCGAAGTGGATGAGCGCGAGCCGCGCCGGGGCGCGCCGCTCGAGCTCGTCGAGGGTCGCCTCCCAGGCTTCCAGGTCGAGCTCGGGCGGCGGGCAGGGAGGCAGGACGAAGCGTCCGGGCGCGATCCGCACGCCGGCGGCGTCCCCGGCGTACAGCGTCCCGTGCGCGTCCACGTAGGAGACGTGGTGCCAGGCGTGCCCGGGTGTGGGGAAGCACTCCACGCCCGCGATCGTGCCCTGCGCGGGACGGACGTTCTCCGCCGGCACCGGCGCGAGCTCGCCCCAGAGCGCGTCGAAGAGCTCGCCGTACAGCCGGCGCGCGCTCGCCTCCAGCCGCTCCGGGTCGACGAGGTGCGGCAGGCCCACCTCGGACACGTGCACCTGCAGCTCCGGGTGCTCGCGGACGAGCACGCCCGCTGCGCCCGCATGGTCGAGGTGGATGTGCGTGAGCAGCAGGTGACGCACGTCGCGCAGCTCGAGCCCGTGGGCGCGCAGCCCGGCTCTCAGCGCCTCTACACACGTCGTGGGCCCGCAGTCGAGGAGCGCCGGCCCGTCCTCCGTGTCCAGCAGGTAGCTGCCGATGATGTGCGGCTCCTCCAGGTGGAGGAGGTCGATCGGCTCGGGCGTCATCCTGCGAGCGCGGCGTCGAGGTCGGCGACGAGGTCCTCGACCGCCTCGATCCCGACCGACAGGCGCACGAGCGCGGGCGGCACGGCGAAGGGCGCCTCGGCGGTCGAGGCGTGCGTCATGCGCGCGGGCAGCTCGATCAGGCTCTCCACCCCGCCCAGGCTCTCGGCGAGCTTCCAGATGCGGGTGCGCGCGACCGCGGCCGCGGCCTCCTCCTCGCTTGCGAGCGTGAACGAGACCATGCCGCCGAAGTCGTGCATCTGCCGCGCCGCGATCTCGTGCCCGGGATGGCCGGGGAGCCCGGGGTAGAGGACGCGCTCCACGCGCGGGTGCTCGACCAGGAAGTCGGCGACCGCGCGCGCGTTCGCGCAGTGCCGCTCCATGCGCACGGCGAGCGTGCGCACGCCGCGCAGGACGAGCCAGCAGTCGAACGGCCCGGGCACCGCGCCGAGCGACTTCTGCAGGAACGCGAGCCGCTCCGCGAGCGCGTCGTCGTTCGTGGCCACGAGGCCGCCGACGACGTCCGAGTGGCCGCCCAGGTACTTCGTCGTCGAGTGCAGCACGAGGTCGGCGCCGAGCTCGAGCGGCCGCTGCAGGTACGGGGAGGCGAAGGTGTTGTCCACGACGACGAGCGCCCCCGCGTCGTGCGCCGCCCAGGCGGCTGCCCGTACGTCCACGACGTTCAGCATGGGGTTCGTCGGCGTCTCCAGCCACACGAGCCGCGTCTCGTCGTCCAGGTGCTCGGCGAGGCCCGTGGACATCTCCTCCGGCGAGAGGAACGTGAAGCGATAGCCCTTCGGCTCGTACACCTGGGAGAACATCCGGTACACGCCGCCGTACACGTCGTTCACGCACACGACCCGCTCCCCCGGGGAGACGAGGTGCATGAGCGTCGTCACCGCGCCCAGGCCGGAGGAGAACGCGCGCCCGTGCGCGGCGCCCTCGAGCGAGGCGACGCACTCCTGGAGGGCGGTTCGCGTGGGGTTGCCGACGCGTGCGTAGTCGTAGCCCTTGTGCACGCCGACCGCCTCCTGGACGTACGTCGAGGTCTGGTAGATCGGCGTCGTGATCGCGCCGGTCGCCGGGTCCGGCTCCTGACCGGCGTGGATGGCGCGGGTCTCGAACTCCACGGGGCGATCCTAGATGCGCTCGGCGGCGAGCCAGGCGGCGAGGTCGTCGAGCGCCTCCTGCAGCCGGCTCGTGTCGCCCCACGCCCCGAGCAGCTCGAGGCGCCCGGAGGCCCGGTCGAGCCGCGGCTCCGCCCGGCCCGTCAGGCGGTCGCCGACGAGAAGCGGGAGCACGTAGTAGCCGTGCTCGCGCTTCGCCTGCGGCACGAACATCTCCAGGCGGTAGCGGAAGCCCCACAGCGCCTCCGTGCGGGCGCGGTCGTACACCAGGCGGTCGAAGGGGGAGAGGAGGACGGCGCGGTCCGGCACCGGCCCGTCCTCCGCCTCGCGGTGCGCCTCGAAGCCGCGCCGCGTCAGGCGGACGCCGAGCGCGCGGAAGCGCTGCTCGGCGAGGGCGCGCTCGGCCTCGCGCAGCGTGACCTTCTCCGTCTCCGGGTACCAGCGCTCGGCCAGGTCCCAGAGCCGCTGGCCGTTGCGGCGGCCGACGACCGCGACGAGGCCCCGGCGCTCGAGCAGCTCGAGCAGGACGGTCACGTTGCGGCTCCCGTACCAGCCGTCCGAGGTCCACGTGCGCACCGCGTGGTCCTGGAGCTCGCGGGAGAGGAGCGGTCCCTCGCGCTCGAGCTCCCGCAGGACGTAGCGCTTCGCCTTCGCGTTGCGCGCGAGGAACTCGCTCCCGCGCCGCTCCCACGCGTACCTCCCGCGCCGGCGGCGCATGCGGGCGCGCAGGAGCGGCAGGGACTCCCGCGGCCACACGTAGGCGCCCCACTCGAAGAGGGCCTTCTCCTCCCAGAGCAGGCGGTCGAGCTCGCCCGGGTCGTAGCCCGGCCCGAGCCGGCTGAAGAGCACGAGGTGCTGCGCCGGAGCGACGGTCGCGATCGGGTCGAGCTGCAGGAAGCCGAGCCGCCGGACGGTGTCGAGCACGCCCGCCGCCTGCCCGTCCAGGAGCTGCGCCCGGACCGCGATCCGGCGTGCTTCCTCCGGCGAGACGATCCTCACCGCAGGACGCGCTCCAGGCCGGCGGTGCGCCGCAGGCGCTCGAGCGCCCGCTCGAGCGCCTCGTCCAGCGCCCTGGAGGCGCGCACGCCCGGCTCGCGGTGGAACGCCTTCAGGAGGAGCGTCCCGCCGGCGCGGTCGGACTTGAGGTCGGCGCGGCCGACGAGCCGGTCGCGGTGCAGGAGCGGGAGCACGTAGTAGCCGAAGCGGCGCTGCGGCGCGGGCTTGTAGACCTCGATCACGTGCTCGAAGCCGAAGACGCGGCGCACGAACGCCCGGTCCCAGAGCAGGTTGTCGAACGGGGAGAGGAGCACGGACGCGGACGGCGCGGGCGGGTCGAGGTCGGCGCCGGCCGCGAC
>DATLYU010000138.1:0-4635 GCA_035574435.1 Gaiellaceae bacterium
CTCGTCGCGGGCGCGGCCGAGCGGGCCCGCCGGCGCGCGCGCGAGCGGCCGGGGGAGGACGAGGCGGCGCTCGCCGCCGAGCTGCGGGCGCGGGACGAGCGCGACGCCGCGAACACGCAGCCCGCTCGGGACGCCGTCCGCCTGGACACGACCGACCTGGGCGTGGACGAGGTGGTGGCGCGGATCGCCGAGCTCGTCGCGGAGGCCCGGAGGTGAGGCGCACGGACGCCGTCTGGGCCGTCGGGCGGGTGACGCTGCAGCCGCTCGTCTACCTGTTCGCGCGCCTGCGGGTGTACGGGGCCGAGCGCGTGCCGCGCGCGGGCGGCCTCGTCGTGGCCGCGAACCACTTCTCGTGGATCGACCCGCCCGCGCTCGGGGCGGCGTGCCCGCGCACCATCCACTTCATGGCGAAGGTGGAGGCGCACCGCGTCCCCGGCCTCGGCGAGCTCATGCGCAGCTTCGGCGCGTTCCCGGTCCGGCGCGGCGAGTCCGACCGCGAGGCGGTGCGCACGATGCGTCGCATCGTGCGGGAGGGAAACGCCCTCGGCATGTTCGTGGAGGGCACGAGGCAGAGAAGCGGGGTCCCCGGCAAGGCGCAGCCCGGCGCGGCCATGGTCGCGATCGCCGAGGGCGTGCCCGTCGTGCCCGCGGCCATCCACGGCAGCCAGCGCTGGCGGCCCGGCAACTTCGCGCCCGTGTCCGTCGCCTGGGGCACGCCTCTCACCTTCGAGGGGCTGCCCGCCGGCGGCCGCGGCTACAAGGAGGCCTCGCTCCTGATCGAGCGGGAGATCCACCGCCTGTGGGAGTGGCTGCGCGACCTGCACGAGGCCGGACGGCCGCGACGCGCCACGCCGCCGGCATGAGCGCCGAGGCGCCGCCGGTCGAGCTCGCCGGCACGGTCGCGGTCGTCGGCTTCCCGAACGTGGGCAAGTCCACGCTCGTCAACCGCCTGACGCAGACCCGCGCCGCGGTCGTGCACGAGACGCCCGGGGTCACGCGCGATCGCAAGGAGCTCCTCTGCGAGTGGGCCGGCACGCACTTCCGGCTCATCGACACGGGTGGGGTGGACCGCGCGGACACGGGCCCCTTCGGCCCGCAGGTGGCGGCGCAGGCGCGGGAGGCGATCGCCGAGGCGGACCTCGTCCTCTTCGTGCTCGACGCGCGCGCGGGCGTCACGCCCGGCGACGAGGAGCTGGCGGAGATCCTGCGCGCCTCGCGCCGGCCCGTGCTCGTGCTCGCGAACAAGGTGGACGACCCACGCCACGAGGCGGACGCGCTCGAGCTGCACCGCCTCGGGCTCGGCGATCCCATCCCGCTCTCGGCCCTGCACGGGCACGGCACGGGCGACCTGCTGGACGAGATCGTGCGCCGCCTCCCGGGCGGCCGGGAGCGGCCGGTGGGGGAGGAGGCGATCCGGGTGGCGATCCTCGGGCGGCCGAACGTCGGCAAGTCCTCGCTCGTGAACGCGCTCCTCGGTCGGGAGCGCGTGATCGTCTCCGACGTGCCCGGCACCACGCGGGACGCGATCGACACCGTGCTCCGCCGCGGCGAGACGACCTTCGTGCTCGTGGACACGGCCGGCCTGCGCCGCAAGCGCCGCCAGCGGCAGGGGATCGAGTACTTCTCGGAGCTGCGCACGCGCGAGGCCGCGGAGCGCGCGGACGTCGCGCTGTGCCTGGTGGACGCGAGCGAGGGCGTGGTCGAGCAGGACCTGACGGTCGCGGACGTCGCCCGCAAGGCGCAGTGCGCGACCGTCGTCGTCCTCTCCAAGTGGGACGTGTCCCGGGTGCGGATCGAGGAGGTGAAGCCGCTCCTGGCCGAGCGGCTGCGCCAGCGCCCGCCCGTGATCGCGGTCTCGGCGGTGACGGGGCGCGGCCTCGAGCGCCTCCTCGACCTGGTCGAGGACGTGTTCGCCCGCTACGCCGGCCGGATCCCGACCGCCGAGCTGAACCGCGCGCTGCGCGAGCTGCGCGAGGCGAGGCAGCCTCCCGGCCGGCGCGGGCGGCGGCTGAACCTCCTGTACGGCACTCAGGTCAGCTCGCGCCCGCCGCGCTTCCGCCTGTTCGTGAACGACCGCTCGCTCGTGACCCGTGACTACGGGTTCTGGGTGGAGAACGAGCTGCGCCGACGCTTTAGGCTCGAGGGCGTGCCCGTCTCCATCGACTTCGTGACCTCGGAATGAACGCCGTCGTGGTGGGGGCGGGGTCGTGGGGCTCCGCGTTCGCCTGCCTGCTGCGCGACGCCGGGCACCGGGTGACGCTGGCCGCGCGCGACCCCGAGCACGCGGCCGCGATCGCGGCCACGGGACGCAACCCGCGTTACGTCCGGCACGCGGACCTGCGCGGGATCGCCGCCGTCCCGCTCGCCGAGGCGCCCGTCGCGGAGGCCGACCTGGTCGCCCTGGCGGTGCCCAGCCGCGTGTTCGCGGAGGTCGTGGGCGCGCTGCCGGGCGAGGCGCCCGTCCTCTCCCTGAGCAAGGGGCTCGATCCCGCGAGCGGCGAGCGCCTGACCACGCTCGTCCACGGGCGCCCCGTGGCCGTCCTCTCCGGGCCGAACATCGCGGAAGAGATCGTGCGCGGGCTGCCCGCGGCGGCCGTCGTGGCGAGCGACGATCTCGAGCTCGCCGTGCGCATCCAGCTCGCGGTCAACTCGAGCGTCTTCCGCGTGTACGTGAGCGACGACCCGGCGGGCGTGGAGCTGTGCGCGGCGGCCAAGAACGTGATCGCGCTCGCCGCGGGCGGCGCGGACGGGCTGCAGCTCGGGGACAACGCCAAGGCCGCGCTCGTCGCGCGCGGGCTGGCCGAGATGCGCCGGCTGGCCGAGTCGGCGGGCGCGCGTCCGGACACCTTCGCGGGCCTGGCCGGGATGGGGGACCTGATCGTGACCTGCTGGTCGCCGGCGGGGCGGAACCGGCGCGCGGGCGAGCTGATCGCCCGCGGCGCGAGCGCCGAGGAGGCGGTGGCGGAGATCGGCATGGTCGTGGAGGGCCTGACCACCGCTCCCGTGCTCCGCGACCTCGCCCAGCGCCTGGGGATCGAGATGCCGATCACGGAGGGCGTGTGCGCAGTGCTCGGCGGCGTCTCGCTGACCGACCTCGTCGCGCAGCTCATGCGCCGGGAGCCCACGACCGAGTAGGACCGCCGCAGCGGCTAGGCTCCCGGGCGATGGCCGCGCGCACCTTCCCGTTCACCTCGGAGTCCGTGACCGAGGGCCATCCCGACAAGATGGCCGACCAGATCTCGGACTCGGTGCTGGACGCGGTCCTCGCGGACGACCCGAACGGCCGCGTCGCCTGCGAGACGCTCGTCACCACGGGTCTCGTGGTCGTCGCGGGCGAGATCACGACCGAGACGTACGTGGACATCCCGCGCCTCGTCCGCGGCCGCATCCGCGAGATCGGCTACGACCGCGCCAAGTACGGCTTCGACGCCGACACGTGCGGCGTGATCGTGGCCATCGACGAGCAGTCGCAGGACATCGCGCTCGGCGTGGACACGTCGTACGAGCACCAGCACGGCGACGGCGACCCGATCGACCAGACGGGCGCCGGCGACCAGGGGATGATGTTCGGGTACGCCACGACGGAGACGGAGACGCTCATGCCGCTCCCGATCGTGCTCGCGCACCGCATCACGAAGCGGCTCGCGGAGGCCCGCCGGGCCGAGCTGATGCCCTACCTGCGGCCCGACGGGAAGGCGCAGGTGACCGTCCGCTACGAGGTGGACGAGCACGGCCGGCAGCGGCCGATCGAGATCGAGCGCGTGCTCGTCTCCTGCCAGCACGCGGACGGCCTGGACATCGAGTCGCTGCTCAAGCCGGACGTGATCGAGAAGATCCTGCACCCGATCCTCCCGGTCGAGCTGTACGACGAGCGCCGCCTCACGCACGACCGCGACTTCGTCCTCGTCAACCCGACCGGCCGCTTCGTCGCCGGCGGGCCCATCTCGGACACGGGCGTCACCGGGCGCAAGATCATCGTGGACACGTACGGCGGCGCCGCCCGGCACGGCGGCGGCGCGTTCTCCGGCAAGGACCCGACCAAGGTCGACCGCTCGGGGGCGTACGCGGCGCGCTACGTGGCCAAGAACGTCGTCGCGGCGGGTCTCGCCGACCGCTGCGAGCTCCAGGTCGCCTACGCGATCGGCGTCGCGCACCCCGTCTCCATCGAGGTGGACTGCTTCGGGACGGAGACGGTGCCGCTCGCGCGCATCGAGGAGCTCGTGCGCGAGCACTTCGACCTGCGGCCGCGCGCGATCATCCGCGACCTCGACCTGCTGCGCCCGATCTACGCGAAGACCGCCGCCTACGGCCACTTCGGCCGCGAGGACCACGACTTCACGTGGGAGCGCACGGACAGGGCGGACGCGCTGCGCGCGGCCGCCGGCCTGCTGAGCGAGACCGCGGCCTGACCTCGAGCGGCAGAAGGCCCGCCGGGGCGGGCCTTCCGGGCACTCGGAGGGAGGTACGCGCCGCCAAGTGAAGCGGGCGCACCTGAGAGAACGATGAGAGTGCCCGCAGAGCTTCCCGAGAACGGGTGGGGGCCCGTTCCCGGGCCCCCGCCTCCCAGCCGCCTGTGACGGGCCTCTATCCGGCCGGGAACACCTTCGTCACGAGCCGCTCGACCAGCCGCTCGAG
>DATLYU010000139.1:0-11050 GCA_035574435.1 Gaiellaceae bacterium
GGGTGCTGGTGTCCGATGTTGACGTTCACGAGCTGCGAGGCGAAGTCGAGGTAGCGCTTGCCGTCGTAGTCCCAGAAGTGGCGGCCCTCCGCGCCGGCGACCGGGATCGGCTGGATCGCGTCCTGCACCGACCAGGAGTAGAGGACGTACTCCTTCGCGTCCTCGACGATCTGCGCGCCGAGGTTGGGGTTGGTCTCGATCACGGCCATGCCTCGCTCCTTCGCTCTCCTCGTCCCCCGATCGTAACCAGCTTGCGCGGGCAGCGGACCGGCGGCAGGATGCGTCAGTGCGGGCGGCTTCGTCCACGCTCCTCGAGCGAGAGGCCGCACTGGCGTCTCTCGAGTCCGCGCTCGCGGAGGCGTCCGCCGGGGCCGGTGGCATCGTCCTCGTGTCGGGAGAAGCCGGGATCGGGAAGACGAGCCTCGTCCGCGCGTTCGAGGAGATCGCTCGCGACGGGATGCGCGTCGTGACGGGCGCCTGTGAGGCGCTCTTCACGCCGCGTCCGCTGGGAGCGATTCACGACGTCGCGGGCGTCGTCGGTGGGCGTCTGCTGGAGGAGCTCGCGACGAGCTCGGATCGCGTGTCGATCCACTCCGCCTTTCTCGCCGAGCTCGAGTCGACACCGACTCTCGTCGTGCTCGAGGACGTCCACTGGGCCGACGAGGCGACCCTCGACGTCATCTCCTACGTCGGCCGCCGTATCCACGAGACAGGCAGCCTCGTCGTCCTCACCTACCGCGACGACGAGCTCGAGGCACGTCACCCGCTCCGCCTCGTGGTTGGCGAGCTGCCGGGCCGCTCGACCTCCCGCATCAGGCTCGAGCCCCTCTCCTCGGACGCCGTCGAGGAACTCGCACGGCGCGCCGATCGTCCGGCGCGCGGGCTCTACGAGGTGACCGGCGGAAACCCCTTCTTCGTGACCGAGGTGCTCGCGGCCGGTGAGGACAGCATCCCCGCGACCGTTCGTGACGCGGTGCTCGCGCGCGCTGGGCGGCTGAGCGCCGCGGGACAGCGGCTCCTCGAGGCCGTCGCCGTCGTCCCGGGAGAGGTCGAGCTCTGGCTGCTCGAGCGACTGGCCCCGAGCGAAGTGCCGCGTCTCGACGAGTGCCTCGCCTCCGGAGTTCTCGGAGGCACCGCTCACGGTGTCCGGTTCCGGCACGAGCTGGCCCGACTCGCGATCGAGGAGTCGCTGACACCCGGCCGGCGAGTCGCCCTGAACCGGGCAGCGGTTGGCGCACTCGCGGAGCCTGCGTCCGGCGTGCCTGACCTCCCCGCGCTCGCGCACCACGCCGATGCCGCAGGCGACGTGTCTGCCGTCCTCCGCTTCGCCCCTGCAGCAGCCGAGCGGGCAGCCGCGGCCGGCGCGCATCGTGAGGCGGCGGCGCAGTACGCGCGCGCGCTTCGCTTCGCCGGCGGATTGCCGCTCGAATCCCGAGCGAAGCTTTGCGACAGCCTCTCGTACGAGAGCTACCTCACCGGGGACTTTCGCGACGCGAGCGCCGCATCGACCCAGGCGCTCGAGTGGTACCGGGAGCTCGGGGACACTCTGAGGGAAGGAGCGTGCCTGACCATGCTGTCGAGGCTTCAGTGGTCGACCGGCCGTACTCGGGAGGCAGGCGAGCTCGGTCGCGAAGCAGTCGCACTCCTCGAGTCTCTCCCCCCGGGACGGGAGCTGGCACTTGCCTATGCACAGCTTGCAGAGCTGTCATTGATAACGGACGACCTCGGGGGAGTGGCCGAGTGGGGCGCGGCGGCGGTCAGCCTCGCCGAGCAGCTCGACGAGTCGAACATCCTCGCCTCGGCGCGTCTCAGCCTCGCCGCCGCCTTGTACGCCAGCGGTGAGCCCGGCGGGCGAGCGAATCTCGAGCGCGAGCTCGAGCACGCGCTCTCCGAGGAGTGCGAGGAGGTCGCAGCGGGCGCGTTCAACCACCTCGCTCGACTCGGCGTGACGCTTCGTGACTACGAGCTCGCCGATCGCTACCTGGATCGTGGGTTCGAGTACTGCCGAGACCGCGAGCTGGGAAACTTCCGCCAGGGCGTGGGGGCGGCTCGAGCTTGGCGGCTGCTCGCCGGTGGAGACTGGCCCGGGGCAGCGGACGCCGCCAATCTCGTCCTCAGCACCGCTCGAACCTCCGGCTTGGCGCCGTTCATCGCCCTGACCGCGCTCGGCCGGGTCAGAGCCCGCCGCGGCGACCCCGACTCGTGGCCGCCACTCGACCGCGCGCTGGAGATGTCCGTGGACAGCGGGGAGCTCCGGCGCCTGGGCCTCCTGGCCGCGGCGCGAGCGGAAGCCGCGTGGCTCGCGGGAGATCGCGAGCGTGCCCTCGACGAGGCCGGCATCGGATACGACCTCGCCATGGACAGGCGCCACCGCTGGTTCGCAGGTGAGCTTGCGTACTGGCGGTGGAAGTGCGGCGGCGGCGCCGAAGCACCGGGCTGGATCGCCGAGCCGTACGCTCGGCAGATCGCGGGAGACTGGCGGGGCGCTGCCGACGCGTGGGAGCAGCTCGGCTGCCCCTACGAGAGGGCGCTGGCGCTCTCGGAGGCCGACCGTGAAGCGCCGCTTCGGGAGGCGCTCGGGCTCTGCGCCCGCCTCGGCGGACGGCCGCTCGCGGCCCTCGTCTCCCGGCGTCTGCGCGAGCTCGGCGGGTCTGTGCCACGCGGGCCGCGGCCTTCTACTCGGGACAATCCAGCCGGTCTCACAGCGCGCGAGCTGGACGTTCTCCGGCTCGTCGCCGACGGCCTTCGAAACGCCGAGATTGCCGAGCGGCTCGTCGTCTCGCGCCGCACGGTCGATCACCACGTGGCCTCGCTCCTGCGGAAGCTCGATGCCCGCACGCGCGGCGAGGCAGTCGCTCGCGCCGCACGGCTGAGCGTCTTCCAAGATCGGTAGCGCGCGCTCCCAAGGTGGGTGACTCCACCGATGCCGCACGCCTCCCTCGCCTCCTACCGTCTCGACATCGGACCAAGGGAGGCGTCGTGGACACATACGTGATCGTCCGGCGGAACGGCTGGCGGACAGCCGCCGAGCTGAGCGCCGCGGCCGAGCGATCGAGCGTCGAAGGCGCGCGCATGGCCGACGAGGTCGCCTGGATCCGCAGCTACGTGCTCGAGGAGCGCGACGGGACCGTCGGCACGTTCTGCGTCTTCCAGGCGTCGAGCCCGGAGGCGATCCGGCGACACGCCGAGGCTGCGGACCTTCCGGTCGACGAGATCGTCAAGGTCGGCACCACGGTGGTCGTTCGCCCCGACCCTGTCCCGGCGTCCGCCTGAGGTCGTCAAGCAAGGGAAGGGAGGAACGAGACGTGAAGGCACTCAAGCTCTCGCTCGTCGTCGTGCCCGTCGTGGCGGCGGTCGCCCTCGCGGGCTCCGCGCTCGGCGGCGGCGCCACGATGGCGCAGGCTCAGGCCGCAGGCTGGGACTGCGGCGACCCGCCGGAGACCATCTTCGGCTACTTCCACTGCACACCGCCGGGCAAGCCGTCGCTCGGCGCGGCGATCGGTGCCGGCGCACCGAGCATCACCCTCCGCGTCTACAACGACGACGCAAGTCGGACGTTCGCGGGGACCGAGCTGCTCATCCGCGCCGACCTGTTCGACGGACATGTCCCGGCGTGCCCGCAGGACTCGCTCCCCGAGTGGGGCTTCCTTGGCGTCGGCCCGGGCTACTACGCGTGCCACCGATTCGACACCTAGGACGCTCACCACGAGAACCGCGCGGTGAGCGCCGGGCCAGGGGGAAGGAGCCCGGCGCCCGCCGCGCAGCTTGTGCGCTAGGTCGGGAATCCGCAGAAGCGGATTCCCGACCGCGCGAACACCCCCTGGAGCGCGGCTGCTTCGCAGTCGCCGATCGTTCCGCTCGTCCGTCCCACCAGAGCCTCGACTCGCTCCATCACCTCGCCGCCGCCGGCAGGAGCTCCTGCCCGAAGGCGGCGCGCTCGACGTACCGGCCGTGACCGGGCTCGACCTGCAGCTCGCCGTTCTCGACCACGACCGTCCCGCGGACGAGCACGATCTCCGGCGACCCCGTCACCTCGGTGCCCTCGAAGAGGTTGTAGTCCGACTTCGAGTGCTGGGTCGACGCGGTGACGAGATGCCGCTTCTCCGGGTCGAAGATCACGATGTCCGCGTCCGAGCCGGGCGCGATCGTCCCCTTGCGTGGGTACAGGCCGAACAGCTTGGCCGGGTTCGTGGAGAGCAGCTCCACCATCCGGTTGAGCGAGAAGCGGCCGCCGCGCACGCCGAACTCGTGGATCATGTGCAGCCGGTTCTCGAGGCCCGGCGCGCCGTTCGGGATCTTCGAGAAGTCGTCCTTGCCCATCGTCTTCTGCCCGTCCCAGAGGAACGCGCAGTGGTCCGTGGAGACGACCGAGAGGATGTCCGAGCGCACGGCGTGCCAGAGCACCTCCTGGTTCTCCTGCGGGCGCGGCGGCGGCGTGTACACGTACTTCGCGCCCTCGAAGCCGGGCCGCTCCAGGTGCGTGTAGTCGATGAAGAAGTACTGCGTGCAGGTCTCGCCCCACACGTCCCAGCCCTGCTCGCGGGCGCGCGCGATCGGCTCCACGGCCTCGCGGCAGGAGACGTGCACCACGTACAGCGGCGCGCCGGCCACACGCGCGAGCTGGATCGCGCGGTTCGTGGCCTCGCCCTCCGTCTCCGGCGGCCGCGTGAGGGCGTGGAAGTGCGGCTCCGTGTTCCCGGCGGCGAGCGCCTGCTTGACGAGGACGTCGATGGCGTCGCCGTTCTCGGCGTGCACCATCACGAGCGCGCCCGTCTCGGCCGCCACCTCCATCGTCCGGAAGAGCGTCTCGTCGTCGACCATGAGCGCGCCCTTGTAGGCCATGAAGAGCTTGTACGAGGTGACGCCCTGCTCGGGCAGGCGCGCGAGCTCCTCCAGCGAGCCGCCCTCGCGCAGGTCGGTGACCGCCATGTGGAACCCGTTGTCGATGATCGCCTTGCCCTCGCGCTTCGCGTGCCAGGCGTCCAGGGCCTCGCCGAACGACTGGCCCGGCGTCTGGATGACGAAGTCCACGTGGCACGTGGTGCCGCCGAAGGCGGCCGCCGTGTGCCCGGAGGTGAAGTCGTCGATCGTGACCGTCCCTCCGAAGGGCATGTCCAGGTGCGTGTGGGGATCGACGCAGCCGGGGAGCACGTAGCGCCCGCTCGCGTCGATCACGCGGTCGGCGTCCAGGTCGAGCGACTCGCCGACCATGCTGATGCGCTCCCCCTCGACGTACACGTCGCCGACGTAGTCGTCGGCGGCGGTGATGATCCGCCCGTTCTTGATCAGAACCGACACGTCACGTCCCTTCCTTCCGGGGAGCCCGGGCCGCCGTGGCGGCCCGGGCGTCCCGTGTCGCGTTACTCGCCTCCCGGCGTGACCTCCACCTCGGGCTTCTCCCAGTCCTCGCCCTTCACGTCCTCGCCGTCCTCCTCGAGCTCGGCCACCGCCGCCTCGGCCAGATCCGTCCGGTACGCGTCCTCGCTCGCCGGGCTCTTGATGATCTTGTAGTCGAGCGCGATCTGCGCGGTGTTCGCGAAGTCGTCCGGGTTCATGATCCCGATCCCGAGCGGCGCGGGCCAGATGAGCGCATTGATCTCGTTCATCTGCCAGCGCTGGTGCCCCTCGCCGAGCGTCGGCCCGTTCGCGAGCACGATGTCCACGCACTCGTCCGGGTTGTCGCGGCAGTAGATCCAGCCGCGGAAGCTCGCCTTCAGGAACCGCTTGGCCACGTCCTGGTTCGCCTCGTCGGCGATCCAGTCCTCGCGCACGAAGATCCCGTCCTCGAGCGCCCCGGTGCCGAGGTCGGACATCTTGAAGACGTTCAGGTCCTCGAGCTGGTACAGCTCGCCCGTCTCCGGATTCTCGACCTCGAGCACCTGCGCCAGCTCGTTGTAGGTCATGGCCGCCGCGGCGTCCACCTCGCGGCTCAGGAACAGGTTCATGTCGAACGGCTGGGCGACCACGTTCACGTCCTTCTGCGGGTCGAGGCCGTTCTTCGTCAGCGCGGCGAAGAGCTTGTGCTCGTTACCGCCGAGCCAGACGCCGACCTTCTTCCCGCGCAGGTCCGTGATCTCGTCCAGCCCGCTGTCCTTCCACGTGAGCTCGGTCATCCCCGAGCGCGTGAAGACCTGGGCGATGTTGACGATCCCCTGGCCCTGGTCGCGGGTCGCGAGCAGGTTGTCGAGCCAGTCGATCCCGAACTCGGCCTGCCCGCCGAGAACGACCTGCTCCGGGACGATGTCCGGGCCGCCCGGCTTGATCGTCACGTCGAGCCCCTCGTCCTCGTAGAACCCCTGGTCGGCCGCCGCGTAGTAGCCGGCGAACTGCGCCTGCGTCACCCACTTGAGCTGGAGCGTCACCGGCGTGAGCTCCCCCTCGGACGCCTCGTCGTCGCCTCCACCGCAGCCCGTCGCCACGAACGCTGCGGCGGCGACGAGAGCGAGGAGCGCGAGGGCCCATCTGCGGCTCCTCATGTCGATCTCTCCCTCCTTCTCTCGAGCCTCGAGTGCAACCCTACTCCCGCCTGGCGCCCCGTACCGAGGGATGCCAGCCCATGGCCAGCCGCTCGACGGCCGCGACCGACCCGTAGAAGACGATGCCGAGGGCGCTCGCGAGCACGATGCCCGCCCAGGCCTGGTCGAAGGCGAAGATGCCCGCCCAGCGCCGGATCTCCACGCCCAGCGCGCCGGGCGCGCCCCCGAAGTAGTCGCCCACGATGGCGCCGATCATGGCGAGAACCGTCGCCACCTTCAAGCCGGAGAAGACGAACGGCAGCGCGGTGGGCAGCCGGACGCGCCGGAACACGGTCAGGTCGCTCGCGGCGTACGAGCGCATCAGCTCGAGCGCGGACACGGGCACGGAGGTCAGGCCCCGGATCGTGTTCACGAGCACGGGAAAGAAGCAGAGCACGGCGGCGATCGCCATCTTCGACGCCATGCCGGTGACCCCGAACCAGTTGTTCGTGATCGGGGCGAAGGCGATGATGGGGACGGCGCCGGCGGCGATCGCGTACGGCATGACGGCGGCCCGCAGCATCCGCCAGCGGGCGATCACGACCGCGACCAGGAAGCCGGCGGAGCAGCCGATCACGTACCCGCCGAGCGCCTCCTGGAACGTGAAGAAGGACGCGCTCCAGAGCTCGCCCCGGTCCGTCCAGAGGGTGTCCACGATCGCCGAGGGCGCGGGGAGCAGGAAGTTCTGGACGTCCAGCCCACGGACGAGAACCTCCCAGAGCCCGATCCCGGCCACGAACACGACCACGGCTGGCAGCCACTCGCGGCCGAGCCGGACCGCGACGGTCACGGCGCCTCCTCGCCCACGAGCAGCTCGCCCTCCCCGGGGGCGGTCGAGTCCTCGTCCAGGCCACCCTCGCGCAGCCGGTCGCGCACCTCGGTCACGAGCTCGAAGAAGCGCGGCTCCTCGCGCGTGTCCGCCGTGCGCGGCTGCGGCAGGTCGACCTCGACGAGGGCGGCGATACGACCTGGCCGCCGGGACATCACGACCACCCGCGTGGAGAGGAAGACGGCCTCGGCGATGGAGTGCGTGACGAAGACGACCGTGCTCCCGCTCCGCTCCCAGATGCGCAGGAGCTCCGCGTTCAGGCGCTCACGCGTCATCTCGTCGAGCGCGCCGAACGGCTCGTCCATGAGCAGCAAGGCAGGCGAGAAGGAGAGCGCGCGCGCGATCGAGACGCGCTGCTGCATCCCGCCCGAGAGCTGCCACGGATGGTGGTCGGCGAAGCCGTCGAGCTCGACCAGGCGCAGCATCTCCTGCACGCGCTGCGCCCGGCGGGCGCGGGACCAGCCGCCCAGCTCGAGCGGGAGCGCGATGTTCCTCGCCACCGTCCGCCAGTCGTAGAGCACCGCGTCCTGGAACACGATCCCGTAGTCGCGGTCGAGCCGCGCTTGGCGGGCGCTCTTGCCGTTCACCACCACCTCTCCGGAGGTCGGCTCCACGAGGTCGCCCACGATGCGCAGGAGCGTGGACTTGCCGCACCCGGAGGGGCCGATGAGGGAGACGAACTCGCCCGGGCGCACGTCCAGGTCGATCCCCTCGAGCGCGGTCACGCCGCCGCCCGCGAACGTCTTGCACACGTTCCGCAGTGAGACGACGGGCTGGGCGCTCATCCCACGTGCTCCGGCGCGCGCCGCACGACCGCGCGCTCCGCGGCGAGGACGACGAGGAAGAAGGCGATGCCGAGGAGCGCGGCCACGAGGTTCGTGGCCCACAGCTTGGGCGGCGCGGTCACGTAGTACTGGTTGAAGTTGAGGATCGCCCCGCCCAGCCCATCCTGGATGGACGCGGGCAGCTCGCCGATGATCGCGCCGACGACGCTCGCCGGCGCGGCGATCTTGAGCGCCGCGAACACGTAGGGCAGCGCGGCCGGGAAGCGGAGCCGCCACAGGACCGACCATCCGCTCGCCGCGTACGAGCGCATGAGCTCGAGCGCGCGGGGGTCGACCGAGGTGAGCCCGCGCAAGGTGTTGATGGCGACCGGGAAGAACGTGAGGTACGCGGAGATGACCGCGACCGCGCCCCAGTCCTTCAGCCCGTCGGGCAGGCGGGGGTTCACCCAGACCACCACCATCGGCGCGACGGCGAGGATGGGCACGGTCTGCGACGCCACGATGTACGGCAGGAAGCCGCGCTGCAGCAGCCCGGAGTGCGCGAGCGCGATCCCGAGCCCGAGCCCGACGAGGGCGCCGAGCGCGAACCCGGCGGCCGCCTCCTTGGCGGTGAAGAGCGCCGCGTCCCAGAGGACGTCGATGAGGAGCGGGCCGTTGCGGCGGGAGGGCTCGAAGAGCTCGCCCACGATCTCGTGCAGGTGCGGCATCGTGCGGTCGTTGGCGACGAACTGCCCGAGCCGGAGGTCGACCGTCTCGGCGAACGCCTTGAACCCCTCCCAGCCGGCCCAGAGGACGGCGAGCACGGCGAGGAAGAGCGCGAGCTGCGAGACCGCCGAGCGGAGCCGCTCGCTCTCGCGCACCCTCATGCCGCCCGTCGCCGACGCCGCCACCGCCACCGCGCTATTCCAGCACAGTTCGTGCGCAAGGCCCCAGGTCTGCGAAAGCAGACCCGCGGCCGCGCCAACACCCCTGAAGCGCGGCCGCTGAGCGCACCCGCCATCCGTGCCGCCCCACGGTGCGCAAGACCCCTGAAGCGCGGCCGCTGAGCGCATCCGCCGTCCGTCCCGCCCCAACGGTGCGCAAGGCCGCAGGTCTGCGAAAGCAGACCCGCGGCCGCGCACAAGACCCCTGAAGCGCGGCCGCAGCGCGACCGCTCGGCGCACCCCTCGTCCATCCGCGCCTACCGCACCCTCGCCGCGCCGCGCGGAGTAAGCTCGCGCCGTGCCACTCGACCCGGGCCGCACGGTCGCCGAGCTAAAGGAGCTCCGCGAGCTCACGGGAGACGAGCACGGCGCCCAGCGCGTCGCCTGGACGGACACGTGGGAGCGGGCGCGCGCGTGGCTGCGCGACAAGGTCGCCCCCACGGGCGCGGTCGAGACCCTCGACGAGGCCGGCAACCAGTGGTTCACCCTCGCCGGGGCCTCCGAGCGGGCCGTGCTCATCGGCGGCCACATCGACTCGGTCCCGAACGGCGGCTGGCTGGACGGCGCGTTGAACGTCCTGGCCGGCGTGGAGGTACTGCGTCGGATCGCCGAGGAGGGCACTCCGCCCGTCACGGTCCGCCTCGTCAACTGGGCGGACGAGGAGGGCGCCCGGTTCGGTCGCAGCCTCTTCGGCTCCTCGGCCGCCGCAGGCTCCATGCGCGACCAGGACGAGCTGCGCAAGCTCGAGGACCGCGACGGCGTGGCGCTCCCGGAGGCACTCGCCGAGCACGGCGTCGACCTCGACCGCGCGCTCGAGGCCCGGAGGCAGCTCGACGGGGCGGCGGCCTACCTGGAGCTGCACATCGAGCAGGGGCCCGTCCTCGAGTCGCTCGACCTGCCGCTCGGCGTCGTGTTGGGCACGTTCGGCGTCGAGCGCCACCGCGTCACGTGGCGCGGCCAGGCCGCGCATGCAGGATCGACGCCCATGGATCAGCGCCGGGATGCGCTCGCGGGCGCGGCCAAGCTCGCGCTCGAGATCCGCTCCATCGCCGCCCGCGTGGGCGAGGGCGCGGTCTGCACCTCGGGCGGCGTCGTCTGCAGGCCGGGAATCGTGACCTCGGTGGTCGAGACGGCGGAGCAGCTCCTCGACCAGCGGCACCTCGACGCCGACAAGCTCGCCGCGCTGCTCGCGCAGGCGAAGGAGGCCGCGGCCGGCTTCGCCGAGGAGGAGCGGATCGAGGTCGAGTGGGAGCGCATCTGGTCGATCGAGCCGATCCTCTTCGACGAGACGCTGATCGGCTTCGGCGAGGAGGCGATCCGCGAGGTCGCGGGGGCGGCGCACCGCCTGCCCTCCGGGCCGCTGCACGACGCAGCCGAGGTCGCGCGCGCGGGCGTCCCGACCGTGATGCTCTTCGTGCAGAGCCTGCGCGGGCTCTCGCACACAAAGCTCGAGGACACGAAGGAGGAGCACCTCGAGCTGTCCGTGGCCGCGCTCGACCGCCTGGCGGCGAGGACGATCGCCTGGGTCGCGGGCGGAGGCGGGCGCTAGCTGCGGAGAGACCCGCTCGCGGTCGCGGCCGGCCTCGCCGTCGGCGGCTGCCTGACCTGGAACGTCTCCAACGTGGGCGCGGTCGCCGACCCGCTCGCCGACCGCTACGGCGTCTCCCTTCCCGCGGTCGGCCTGCTGACGACGGCGCTCTTCGTCACCCACCTGGCCGTCCAGCTGCCCGCGGGCCGGGGCGCCGACCGGCTGGGCGCGCGGACGGTCGCCCTCGCCGCGGTCGCGGCCACGCTGCTCGGCAACGGGCTGCTCCTGCTCGAGGACGCGTACGCGCTCGCGCTCGCGGGGCGGCTGCTCGTCGGCCTGGGCTCGGGCGCGGGCTTCGTCGCGGGCCTCGACCTCGTCCGGGCCGGCGGGGGAGGCCCGGTCCTCCAGGGCGTCTACGGCGGCGCCACCATGGCCGGCGGCGGGCTCGCCCTCATGACCGTCCCCACCCT
>DATLYU010000140.1:0-15651 GCA_035574435.1 Gaiellaceae bacterium
CGCGAGATGGCGCCGTACGTCCTCCGCCACCGGCTGATCGTCGAGGACGGCGTGAGCCCGGACGAGGTGCTGCTCGAGGCGATGTCCTCGGTGCCGACGCCCGTGCCCACGCCGGTCGACCTCTCCTAGCCGGCAGCTAGACCCTCGGCCGGTTGACGCCGGCGTCCCCGCCCCCGATAGTGCGTCGGGGAAGGTTGTGCAGTCGGCGGGCGCGGGTAGTGTTCCCCGCGACGACGAGACAGGGGAGGATGGGACGTGGCACTGCTCGTGGAGGCGCGCTACGACAATCTGGAAGGGCTGCGGGAGCGGGCGCAGCGCGAGGTCGCGAAGGTCGTGATCGGGCAGGAGCGCGCAGTCGAGCTGCTCCTCGTGGCCGCGCTCGCGCGCGGGCACGTGCTGCTCGAGGGCCCGCCCGGAAGCGCGAAGACGCTGCTCGGGCGCGCGGTCGCGCACATGCTCGGCGCCACCTTCAAGCGCATCCAGTTCACGCCGGACACGACGCCGGCCGAGCTCACGGGCGTCAACACGATCCGGGCCGGCGAGCCGGTGTTCCTGCCGGGCGTCGTCTTCACGAACGTCCTCCTCGCGGACGAGATCAACCGCACGCCGCCGCGCACCCAGGCTGCGCTGCTCGAGGCCATGCAGGAGCGCCAGGTGACGGTCGAGGGCAAGTCGCACCGGCTCCCCGACCCGTTCCTCGTCATCGCCACGCAGAACCCGTACGAGCACCGCGACGTCTTCGAGCTCCCGGAGTCGCAGCTCGATCGTTTCCTCTTCAAGGTCGAGCTCGGCTATTCGGACGCCGAGAGCGAGTACCAGATGCTCGACCTTCCGCACAAGGGCGTCGCGCCGGACATGCTCGGCGAGGTCCGCCCGCTGCTCGGCGTCGTCGGGCTCGACCGGGCGCGCGAGGAGCTCGACGCGACCGAGCTGCCCGAGTCGGTCGGGCGCTACATGGTCGAGCTCGCGCGGGCGACGCGCGTGCTCCCGAACGTCGAGCTCGGCGTCAGCTCGCGGGCGCTCATCCACCTGGCGGGCGCCGCGAAGGCGAACGCGCGCCTCAACGGCCGCGGGATCGTCACGCCCGCGGACGTCCAGGAGATCGCGCCCTACGTGCTGCGCCACCGGCTGATCCTGCGCGAGGGGACGCCGGACGAGGTGCTGCGCACCGTGCTCGAGCGCGTGCCCGCGCCCGAGCCCGCGTTCCGCTACGAGCTGGTCTGAGCGGGCCGCTCCTCGCGGAGCGGCCCGCTCTTCTCCTACGCCCCCGCCCGCTCGAGCGCGCGCCGCGCGAGCACGCGCGCGAGGTGGCGGCGGAAGTCCGCGCTCGCCATCTGGTCGGAGGGCGGCTCCGTGCCCTCGGCCGCCAGCGCGGCGGCGTCGGCAGCCGAGCCGCCGCCGGCGAGCGCCTCCTCGGCCCGGCCGGCTCGGAGCGGCGTCGCGCCCATGTTCGTGAGCGCGATCGCCGCACTCCGAGCGCCGTTCGTGCGCCGGACGACCGCCGCGACCGCGACCGTCGCCCAGTCCTGGGCGCGGCGCGCGGTCTTCTCGTACGCCCAGCCGGCGCCGGCGCCGAGCTTGGGCACGCGGATCTCCGTCAGCATCTCCCCCGGCCCGACGGCGGTCTGGAAGACGCCGGTGAAGAACTCCGAGGCCGGCACCGTCCGCTCCCCGCCGGCCCCGCGGACGACGAGCTCGCCGTCGAGCGCGAGGATCGCGGCCGGGAGGTCGGAGGCCGGGTCGCCGTGGGCGAGCGAACCGCCGATGGTGCCGCGGTGGCGCACCTGCGGGTCGCCCACCTGCGCGGCCACCGCCGCCACGAGCGGGCAGTGCTCCTGCAGGAGCGGCGCCCGCTCCACGTCGCAGTGGCGCGTGAGCGCGCCGATCGCGACCTGCTCCCCCGCATCGCGGACGTAGGCGAGGTCGCCGAGGCGCCCCACGTCCACGAGCAGCGACGGCCGCGCGAGCCGCAGCTTCATGGCCGGGAGCAGCGAGTGGCCGCCCGCGAGCAGCTTCGCGTCCTCCCGCCCGCCGAGGAGCTCGAGCGCGTGCTCGACGCTCTCGGCGACCTCGTAGTCGAATCGCGCCGGGATCATGATCTCGCCTCCTCGATCGCGCGCCAGACACGCTCCGGCGTGGCCGGCAGGGGGACGTCGGTGACGCCGAGGTGGGAGAGCGCGTCCACGACCGCGTTGATCACCGCCGGCGCGGCCGCGATCGTCCCCGTCTCCCCCACGCCCTTGACGCCGAGCGGGTTGTCCGCCCGCGTCTCGGTGCGGTCGGTCTCGAAGGACGGGAGCTCCGCCGCCGACGGCACCAGGTACGTGGCCATGGTCGTCGTCAGCAGGTTGCCCTCGTCGTCGTACACGCCCTCCTCGAAGAGGGCCGCGGCGATGCCCTGCGTGACCCCGCCGTGCACCTGCCCGTCCACGAGCATCGGGTTCACGGGCGTGCCCACGTCGTCCACCGCGACGTAGCGGAGGAGCCGCGTGTCGCCCGTCTCCGTGTCCACCTCGACGACGGCCGCGTGCGCGCCGGCGGGCCAGGAGAAGTTCGGCGGGTCGAAGACCGCCGTCGCCTCGAGGCCCGGCTCCATCCCGTCCGGGAGGTTGTGCGCCGCGTGCGCGGCGAACGCCGCCTCCTTGATGGTCAGGGAGCGGTCGGGCGAGCCCTTGACGGTGAACGTGCCGTCCGCGAACTCGAGGTCGTCCTCGGCCACCTCGAGCTGGTGCGCGACGATCGCGCGGGCCTTGGCGATCACCTTCTCGCCCGCGTGCCAGAGCGCGAGGCCGCCGACCGCGAGCGAGCGGCTGCCGTACGTGTCCATCCCGAGCTGGGAGACGGCCGTGTCGCCGTGCAGCACCTCCACGTCGGCGACGTCCACGCCCAGCCGGTCGGCCACGATCTGCGACCACGCCGTCTCGTGGCCCTGCCCGTGCGGCGAGGTTCCGGTCACCACCTGCACCGATCCGAGCGGCTGGACGCGGATGGTCGCCGCGTCCCAGCCGCCCACGGCGTAGCGGATCGCCCCCAGGATGCGCGAGGGCGCGAGCCCGCACATCTCGTTGTAGGTCGAGAACCCGACGCCGATCTGCTTCGCGTCGCCCCGCTCCCGTCGCTCGGCCTGCTCGGCCCGCACGGCGTCGAGGTCGAGCAGCTCGAGCATGCGGTCGAGCGAGGCCTCGTAGTCGCCCGAGTCGAGCGTGAGCCCGGACGCCATCGTGTACGGGAACTCCTTGACGAGGTTCCTGCGCCGGAGCTCGATGCGGTCGATGCCGAGCTCCGCGGCCAGCGCGTCCATCGTCCGCTCGAGCACGTAGGTCGCCTCCGGCCGGCCGGCGCCCCGGTAGGCGTCGGTCGGCGTCGTGTTCGTGAAGACGCCGGTGAAGGTGACGCTGTAGTTCGGGATCGCGTACGGGCCGGAGTAGATCCACGCTCCGAGCAGCGGGATGCCGGGCGTGACGAGCTGGAGGTACGCGCCCATCGCGCACCAGGCCTCGGACTTGACCGCCGTGATCGTGCCGTCCCGGGTGGCCGCGAACGTGAGCTCGTGCACGACGTCCCGGCCGTGGATGGTCGCGAGCGCGTTCTCCGAGCGCTCCTCCGTCCACTTGACCGGCCGCCCGAGCTTGCGCGCGAGCGCGATCGCAAGCATCTCCTCCGCGTACACGTCGAGCTTGGAGCCGAAGCCACCGCCCACGTCGGGCGCGATCACTCGCACCTTCGACTCGGGGATCCCGAGCACGAGCTGCGTCGCGAAGCGGAGGATGTGCGGGATCTGCGTCGCCGACCAGATGGTGACGTCGCCCGCCGGGCCCGCCTGCGCGAGCACGCCCCGCGGCTCGATCGCAGTGGGGATCAGGCGCGGCTGCCGGTAGCGGCGCGTGACGACGACGTCGGCCGCGTCCAGCGCGGCCTGGAAGTCGTCGGTCTCGAGCTTCCAGACGTAGCACTCGTTCGTGCCCAGGTCGGAGTGCACGAGCGGGGCGCCCTCGGCGAGCGCCAGCTCGACGTCCGCGACCGCGGGCAGCGGCTCGTACTCCACCTCGACGAGCTCGGCCGCGTCCTTCGCGAGCGCTCGGCTCTCGGCGAGCACGACCGCGACGCCGTCCCCCTGGAAGCGCGCCTCCTCGGCGGCCAGCGGGTAGTGCGGCGGGTTCTTGATGTCCTCGGTCACCGGCCAGGCCATCGGCAGCGGCCCCGCCCACTCGTCGGCCAGGTCGGCGGCGCTGAACGCGGCGACGACGCCCTCGGCGGCGCGGGCCGCGCTCAGGTCGACGGCGCGGATGCGCGCGTGCGCGTATGGGCTGCGCACGACCGCCATGAAGAGCGTGCCGGGCAAGGTGAGGTTGTCCACGAACGTCCCCCGGCCGCGCAGGAGCGACTCGTCCTCCTTGCGCTTGACGCTCGTGCCGATGAAACTCTTCGTCTCGACGACGGCCATCTAGCTCACCCCCGCGGCGGCCGCGACGGCCTTGACGACGTTGTGGTAGCCGGTGCAGCGGCAGAGGTTGCCCTCGAGCCCGAGGCGGATCGCCTGCTCGTCGGCGGCGCGGCCCTCCTCGATCAGGCTCACGGCGGCCAGCACCATGCCCGGCGTGCAGTAGCCGCACTGGAGCCCGTGGTGGTCGTGGAAGGCCTGCTGCACCGGGTGCAGCTGCCCGTTCCGGGCCAGGCCTTCGATGGTCGTGATCTCGAGCCCGTCCGCCTGGACGCCGAGCATCGTGCACGACTTGACGGACTCGCCGTTTACGAGCACCGTGCACGCGCCGCAGGACGACGTGTCGCAGCCGACGTTCGTGCCCGTCAGGCCGAGCCGCTCGCGAAGCACGTACACGAGCAGCTCGCGGGGCTCGAGGTCGAGCTCGTGGCGCACGCCGTTGACGGTCAGCGCTACGTGTCTCAACGCAGCCCTCCTCTCCTCGTAGGGGCTGCGCCGAATCTAACCCATGGCTAGCGTCGTCGCTTGAGCGCACGCTCGATCTGGCGCTGCGCGTCCCGCTCGGCGAGGGCGCGGCGCTTGTCGGCGCGCTCGCGTCCGCGCGCGAGGGCGAGCTCCACCTTCACCTTCCCGTCCTTCAGGTACAGGCGCAGGGGAACGAGGGTGAGGCCCTTCTGGCGCACCTTGCCCGCGAGCGAGTCGAGCTCGCGCCGGTGCAGGAGCAGCTTGCGGTCGCGGTCGGGGGCGTGCCCGAACGCGCCGCCGCCCGGCCACTCGGCGATCGAGGCGCCCACGAGCCACGCCTCGCCGCCGCGCAGGTCGGCGTACGCCTGGCCGAGCTGGACCTTGCCCGCGCGCACCGACTTCACCTCGCTGCCGGTGAGGACGAGACCCGCCTCGACCCGCTCGAGCAACTCGTAGTCGTGCCGCGCGCGGCGGTTCTCCGCGATCGTCCGCTGTCCTCCCGCCCCGGCCACGGCCGCAGTGTAGGGCGGGTCAGACGTTGCTCAGGCGGCGGGCGAGCTCCTTCAGCATCTTGAGCGCGAGCGAGGGCTCGCTCTCCACGAGCGCGAGGAAGTCCTCGCGCGGGATGCTGACGCAGCGGACGGGAGTGGCTGCGCGCACGCGGGCGACCCGGGTCGCCTCGGGGACGAGCAGCGCGACCTCCCCGAAGAAGTTCCCGGGCCCGAGCTCCGTGTGCCAGCCGCCGCGCATCTCCACGCTCACCGTCCCCTCGACGACGACGTACATCCCCGAGCCCGGGTCGCCCGGGAGAGCCAGGACTTGCCCCTCCTCGCCCCGGAGCTCGCCGGCGACGGAGGCGAGGCGCTCCAGCCCGGCCTCGCTGAGGTCGGAGAAGAGCGGGATGGCGCGCAGCTCGTCCGCGGTCACGGCGAGTTCATATCACGGGGCGAGCCGCCGGCCGCAGCGGCGGCCCGCCCCGAGCCGTCACCCGGCCGCCGCGGCGGGCGCTCGTCCGCGCAGGTAGAGGAGCACGCTGACGAGGAGCGTCCAGAGCGGCAGGCCGAGGAAGAAGAAGATCCAGCTGACCGGGGTGACCATCACGATCCCGAGCGCGAGGGTGATCCAGCCGAGCCAGGCGGGCAGGACGCGCGTTCTCGCGACCGCGATCCCGGTCGCGGCCAGGAAGGGGAGCGCCAGCAGGAAGCTCATGATGAGGAAGCCGTCCCCGATCACGAACAGCGCCTCCGCAGCCTCGGGGGAGAGGTCGCGATCGAGGTAGTCGAGCGCGGCGGCGCCCGCGAGGGTGGGCGCGATGAAGGCGAGCAGCAGCGTCTGCATGCCGACGCCCGCGCCGAAGGCGATGGCCGAGAGCCGCCCGGGCGGGCCTTCGGCCTCCCGCAGCGCGGCGCGCAGGCTGCCGAGGAACCAGAGGAAGAAAGCCGTCCCCACCCCGAACAGCACGCTCCCGGCGAAGATCGTCCCCTGCTCCTCGTCGAAGTAGGCCCTGATCTCGGTCGCGGGGGCGCTGTCGTCCGGCGTGTCGCCGATGGCCTCGAGGACGACGACTGCGAGCACCCAGAACGCGACCGCGACGATCCCGGTCAGCGGCGCGAGCCGCTCGAGCCTCGTCCAGCGCATGTTCCCTCCTCCTCGGGTTGGCCGCGCGGCGATCTTCCCGCGAACGTGCCGACTGTGTCAAGCGCGCCCGGCGCAGCGGTCGCAGAGCGGGAACCAGGGCGCCGTGGAGCGCCCGCACGAGCGGCAGCGCCCGATGGTCGGCGACTCCACCTCGACGCGCAGGCGGGCGACGACCCGGGCCGCGGCCGCCTCCTCGAGCGCGGCCGCACGCTCCATGGTGACGCCGCCCACGCCCGGGTACTGGAGCGCGAACCAGCGGAGCAGGCTCGCCTCCCGCCCGGCCTGCTCCGCGTCCTCGAGGCTCGCCCCGCGCAGCCGGGCGGTGTCCAGGAGGAAGGACAGGTGCGGCCGGGCGACGTGGTCGCCGGCGATGGCCAGGGCGAGCGTGGCGAGGAGCTCGAGCAGGTCCTCGTCCGCGGGAGCGTTCACGAGCTTCCACGTGTCCTCGAGCGAGAGGCGGCGCCCGCGCTGCGCGAGCCTGCGCTGCACGGCGTCGAGCCGGAGGCGGAGAGGCTGCAGCGACTCGACCGCGAGCCAGCTCTCGTACGCCCACTCGCGGGTGGCCACGCGGTGCCAGGCCACGAGCGCGGCGTCCAGCAGGAGCGGGTCGTCCACGCCGAGATCGGAGAGCCGTGGGCGGATGCGCGCCTCCTCCACCCGCCGGTAGCCCCAGTACCCCCCGTCCAGCCGTACGTGCGGCTCGAGCGCGGCCTCGACGAGCTCCGGGTCGGGCGCGCCCCAGTCGAGGCCGGCGAGCACGCCGACGTGGCCGCGCTCGACCAGCCCGAAGCGGCCGGCCCGGCCGGCGATCTGGGCGATCTCCCAGGGGAGCAGGTTGCGCCGCTCCTCGCCGTCGAACTTCGTCGTCTCCGCGAAGAGCAGCGTCTCGCAGGGCAGGTTCACGCCGTGCCCGAGCACGTCGGTGGCGACGCACACGTCGGCGGCGCCGGAGAGGAAGCGCTCGATCTCCTCGCGCCGGGAGGCGAGCGGCATGGCGCCGTAGAGGACGGCCACGCGCCCCGGGCGCAGGCGGTTGACCTCGCCGGCGAGCGCGAGCACCGCGCGCCGGCTGAAGGCGACGATCACCGTGCCCGGCTCGAGGGAGCGGAGCGTGCGCGCCCCGATCCACTCCAGGGGCACCTTGCGCTCGAAGACCTTCAGCTCGGCCTGCGGGAACGCGCGCTCGACGAGCGGGAGCGCGTCCAGCGCGCCGAGCAGGAGGATCTCCCGGTACTCGCCCGCGAGCAGGAGCCGCGTCCAGGCGGAGCCGCGCTCCTCGTCGTCCGCCCACTGGATCTCGTCCAGCACGAGCAGCGCCCCGGCGTCCGGCGCCATCTCGGCGGTGCAGCAGAGGACGGGTGCGCGCTCGTCCAGCCGCTCCTCCCCGGTCACGAGCCCGACCCGGTGCTCGCCGAGGCGGGCCGAGAGGCGGCGGTGCGCCTCCTGCGCGAGCATGCGCAGCGGCCCGGCGTACACGCCCTCGCCGCGGGCGACGAGCTCCTCGAGGGCGGCGTGCGTCTTGCCCGAGTTCGTCGGTCCGAGGTGCGCGACCACGCGCTCGGGCGGGCGCCGCCGCGCGGGCAGCGTGATCGTGATCCCGCGCTCGGCCTGTCGGACGAGCTGGGCAGGACGGCGGCGCGCGCGCTCGGAGCGGCTGGGCCGCTTCTGCCGGCCCCCGGGAGGTCGCCGCGCGCGCATCGTCAGACGGTAGCCGTGCCGGCGTCGCGGGAGCCCGGAAGCGGCCGAGGGCTCAGACGCGCAGGAACCGGCGGAGCGTGAGCGCGGAGCCGAGCGCGCCGATCCCGAGCCCGACGCAGACGAGCAGCGTCGCCGTCCAGGTGAAGGCGAGCGCGCGCACGTCGGGGTCGTCCTGGATGTGACCGAGCACCTGCGGAACCGCGATCTCGCGGCTCAGGAAGAGGAGCGCCACCGCGGCCAGGGAGCCGGCCAGGCCGGTGAGGATGCCCTCGAGCATGAACGGCCCGCGCACGAACCAGTTCGTCGCGCCGACGAGCTTCATCACCTCGATCTCGCGGCGGCGGGCGAAGATCGAGAGGCGGATCGTGTTCGCGATCAGGATCGTGGACGCGCCGAGCAGGACGATGACGGCGATCAGGAACACGACCTGGATGGCACGCGCGATCTGGAGGATGCGCTCCGACACCTCCTTGCCCCAGCGCACCTCCTCCACCGCGGCGAGCTTGGCCGTCTGCACGGAGCGGGCGATCGCCTCCGTGTCCTCGCCGCGAACGGGGACGACGTCGAAGGAGGCGGGCAGCGGGTTGGAGGCGAGGTTCTCGGTCAGCTCCGGGGCGCGCTTGCGCATGATCGCGAGCGCCTCCGCCTTGGAGACGAAGTCGATCCCGCCCTCCTTCACGCGCGTGTCGCTGGCGAGGAAGACCCGCAGCGCGTCGACCTGCTTCGGCGTCGCCTCGTCCTTGATGAACACGTGCACCGCGAGCTCGCGCTTCTTGTCGTCCGACCAGGAGACGAGCCAGGTGCCAAGCCCGATGAAGACCCCGACGAGGAACATCCCGATCAGCACCGAGACGGCCGAGGCGACCGTGGTGGAGACGTTCGCGCCGATCGAGCGCAGCGCCTCGGCGAAGACGAGCCGGATCCGGTTCACGCCGACTCCGCGTACCCGCCGCGGCGCTCGTCGCGCACGAGGCGCCCGCCCTCGAGCGCGATCACGCGCTTGCGCATCTTGTCCACCATCTCCCGGTCGTGGGTGACCATGAGGATCGTGGTGCCCGTGCGGTTGATGCGGTAGAGGAGCTGCATGATCCCGACCGAGGTGTCGGGGTCGAGGTTGCCCGTCGGCTCGTCGCAGACGAGGAGCGGCGGGTGGTTGACCATCGCGCGCGCGATGGAGACGCGCTGCTGTTCGCCGCCGGAGAGCTCCTCCGGGCGCGAGTTCATCTTGTGCGCGAGCCCGACCAGGTTCAGCACCTCGGGCACCTTGCGCCGGATGTCCGCGGTCGACTGGCCCTGGACGCGCAGCGCGTAGGCGATGTTCTCGTACGCCGTCCGGTTGGGCAGGAGCTTGAAGTCCTGGAAGACGCACCCGACGTTGCGGCGCAGGAGCGGCACCTTCGAGTGCTTGAGCCGCACGAGGTCGCGCCCGCCCACGATGATGCGCCCCTGCGTCGGCTCGATCTCCTTCAGGAGCAGCCGGATGATCGTGGACTTGCCGGACCCGGACGCTCCCACGACGAACACGAACTCGCCCTTCTCGATCAGGAACGAGACGCCCTGGAGCGCTCGCACCCCCGGCTCGTACACCTTGTGCACGTCCTCGAACACGATCATCGCCGCGCCGCCCGGCTCGGACGCGAGCGCGGCCGAGTCGGCGAGCGGCTGGGCGGCGAGGTCTTCGGGCTCGGCGAGGGCGGTCATCGTCTCCGTGGCTTCGACGTCGGGCACCGGGCGTCAGGCGAGGCAGCCGGCGGAGGGCTGCCCGGGCTCGTGAAGGCGCCGATTCTAGCGGAGGCGGACGCCATCTCTAGACCACCTTCCCCGCCGCCTTGGCGAGGAGGTAGGCGTGCACGAACCCGTCCAGCTCCCCGTCGAGCACGGACTGGGCGTTCCCGACCTCGTAGTCGGTGCGGTGGTCCTTGACGAGCTGGTAGGGGTGCAGCACGTACGAGCGGATTTGACTCCCGAAGCCGATGTCCTGCGCCGCGCCCCGCTCCTTCGCCAGCTCCGCCTCGCGCCGCTCCTCCTCCAGCTCGGCGAGCCGGGCGCGCAGGATGCGCAGGGCGGTCTGCTTGTTCGAGGTCTGCGAGCGCTCGTTCTGGCACTGGACGACGATCCCGGTCGGGAGGTGCGTGATCCGGACGGCCGAGTCGGTCTTGTTCACGTGCTGCCCGCCCGCCCCGCTCGAGCGGTAGGTGTCGATGCGCAGGTCGGCTTCGTCGATCTCGATCGGGGCGTCGTCGGGGAGGAGCGGGGCCACGACCACCTGGGCGAACGCGGTGTGCCGGCGGTGGGCGGCGTCGAAGGGGGAGAGGCGGACGAGCCGGTGCACGCCACGCTCGGCCTTCAGCGTCCCGTACGCGTTCTCGCCGCGGACGGCCACGGTGGCGGACTTGAGCCCCGCCTCCTCGCCCGGGCTCGCCTCCAGCACCTCGGTCTCGAAGCCGCGGTCCTGCGCCCAGCGCAGGTACATGCGCAGGAGCATCTCCGCCCAGTCCTGAGCGTCCGTACCGCCCGTGCCCGCATGGATCTCGAGGACGGCGTCGCCGGCGTCGTACTGGCCGGTGAAGAGCGCCTCCTCGCGCACCCGCTCGAGCTCGGCCTCGAGCGCAGCCAGGACGTCCTCCAGCTCGTCGCCGAGCTCCTCGTCCCCGAGCGCAAGGAGCTCGCGGGCGTCCCGGTACTCGCGCTCGAGCCGTTCGAAGCGCTCGAGCTTGCGCGTCAGCCGGGCGTGCTCGGTGCTGACGCGGGCCGCGCGGGCCTGGTCGTCCCAGAAGCCGGGAGCCCCCATCTCGGCCTCGAGCTCCCCGCGGCGCTTCTCGAGCGCGGCGGGGTCAAAGGTAATCACGGACCCAGGCGAGCTGGGCCCCGATCTCCTCCAGGCGCTGGTCGAGGGTCTGCGTCGTCTCGGCCACGGGCAGAGGGTAGCGGGGCGGCCCGCGTGACCCCCCGGCGTGCGCGCAGGCGCTCCCGCGCGAGCAGGCAGGCCGCGAGCCAGGCGAGGCCGAGGCTCCAGCCGGCGAGCACGTCCGTGACGAAGTGGACGTTGAGCGCGATCCGCGAGAGCCCGACCGCGAGGCCGAGGACGAGCGTGCAGGCCCACACCAGGATGCGCTGCCGGCGCTCCGGAAGGCGCTCGGCGAGGAGGACGGCGAGCGCGCCCAGGCTCGCCGCGCCCGCGGTCGCGTGGCCGCTGGGGAAGGCCGCCGACTCGGGCAGCTCGACCGCCGACCCGGCGTCCGGCCGCGCACGCCCGAAGCCGCCCTTGAGCAGCGCCACCGCGAGCTGCGAGCCGAGGTAGGCGGCTGCGAAGAAGCCGAGGTCGAGCCAGGCGCGCTCGCGCAGGAGCAGCGCGGCGGCCGCGACGCCGAGCGCGGTCAGGCCGATCCAGCCCCCGAGCCACGAGAAGGGCCGCGCGACCCACTCGAGCGGCGCCGGAAGCTCGCCGGCGACCCAGGCCGCCGTGCGCTCGTCGAAGCCGCCGAGCCGCCCGTCGTACGAGACGGCGAGCAGCGCGAAGGCCGCGAGCGCGCAGACGAGGAGGAGCGCGAGCGCCCGCTCGCTCCCTCGGACCGGTCGCGCCGGTGAACTCATGCCGAGATGATGCCCCCGGGGCCGAGTAGGACATGTCCAGGGGTCTGTCCCCCAGACACGTCCATGATGCCCCGGGGGCTGAGTTGGACACGTCCAGGGGTCTGTCCCCTAGACATGTCCGGCGGCGCCAGAGCCGTCAGCCGGCCGCGGAGGCCGGCTCCTCCGGCCGGGAGCGCCCGGCGACCTGCGGGGTCAGAGCTGACACGTCTGGGTCGCCGCTGGCAAAGGAGGCAAGCCCGAGACGCGCGGGACAGTACGACCGGTACGGCCGAGCGCCGACGGCGCAGCATCCTGCAGCGAGCGGCGTCAGGCTCCGGCGGAGGGCGGCTCCGCCGCCCGCAAGCCCGGAGCCGCCGAACGGCCTGCCGCTCCTGACGTCGCTCGGGCGCCGCCGGAGCCGGCGAGCGGCGTCAGGCGCCGTGGCAGCGTTTGAACTTCTTGCCCGACCCGCACCAGCAGGGGTCGTTGCGGCCCAGGTCCTTGTGCTCGTTGACGGCCTGGCGCTGGGCGCCGCCCAGGGTGGCTGGAGCGGCGGCGGGTGCGGGCGGCGGCGCGAGCGCGGTCGCGGCGGCGGCTCCGCCGGCGGCGGCGATGACGTCGGCGCCGGCGGCGGTCTCGTGCTCGTAGTGGAGGTCGCTCGGAGCGGGCGCGTGCTCGAGGGCGGGCTGCTCGACGGTGACGGCGACGTGGAAGAGCGTGAAGACGACCTCCTCCCGGATCGTGCGGCCGAGCTCCTCGAACATCGCGTGGCCCTCGGCGCGGTACTCGACGAGCGGATCCTTCTGGGCGAAGGCGCGCAGGTGGACGCCCTCGCGGAGGTAGTCCATCGCCTCCAGGTGCTCGCGCCAGCGCTGGTCGACCGTCTGCAGGATCACGAAGCGCTCGACCTCGCGCGCGAGCTCGGGTCCGAGCTCGGCCTCGCGCTCGGCGTACGCCTCGAGCGCGTCCTCGACGAACTCCTCGGTGAGGGCTTCGCGGCTCGTGACGTCGACCTCCTCGCGCAGCTCGTCGGCGGTGATGTCGGTGCCGTAGAGCGACTGCATGTGCGCGACGAGGCCCTCCAGGTCCCAGTCCTCCGGGAACTCGGAGTCCGTGAACTGCGCGACCCCGGAGGCGACGACGTCCTCGATCCAGCCGGGGTTGCCGTCCGGGTCCTCGTGCGAGCGCTTCTTCAGGTCGTGCGAGAGGTCCTCGCCCTCGAGCACCCTGCGCCGCTGCTCGTAGATGACCATGCGCTGGGTGTTCATGACGTCGTCGTACTTGAGGACGTTCTTGCGCGCGACGAAGTTCTGCTCCTCAACCTTCTTCTGCGCGTTCTCGATCTGCTTCGAGAGGATCCCCGCCTCCATGGGCTGGTCGTCGGGGATCTTGAAGCGGTTCATGATGTTGTAGATCCGGTCGCCCGCGAACAGGCGGACGAGGTCGTCCTGTCCGGAGAGGTAGAAGCGGGACTCGCCGGGGTCGCCCTGGCGTCCGGAGCGGCCGCGGAGCTGGTTGTCGATGCGGCGGGCCTCGTGGCGCTCGGTGCCGAGCACGTACAGGCCGCCGAGCTCGCGGACCCCCTCGCCGAGCTTGATGTCGACGCCGCGTCCGGCCATGTTCGTCGCGATCGTGACCGCGCCGCGCTGCCCGGCGTCCTTGATGATCTCGCCCTCCCGCTCGTGCTCCTTCGCGTTCAGGACGTTGTGCGGGATGCCGCGCCGCTTGAGCAGCTCCGACAGGTACTCGGAGGTCTCGACCGCAATCGTGCCCACGAGGATGGGCTGGCCGCGCTCGTGCCGCTCGACGATGTCCTCGATCACGGCGTCGAACTTCGCCTCCTTGGTCTTGAAGATGAAGTCGTTCTGGTCGACGCGCGCGACCGGCTCGTTGGTCGGGATCTCGACCACGTGCAGGCCGTAGATCTCGACGAACTCCTTCTCCTCGGTCTTGGCGGTGCCGGTCATGCCGGCGAGCTTCTCGTACAGGCGGAAGTAGTTCTGGAGCGTGATGGTGGCGAGGGTGACGTTCTCCTCGCGGATGCGGACGCCCTCCTTGGCCTCGATCGCCTGGTGCAGGCCCTCGCTCCAGCGTCGGCCCTCCATGATCCGGCCGGTGAACTCGTCCACGATCTTGACCTCGCCGTCCTGGACGACGTAGTCCACGTCGCGCTTGTACAGCGACTGCGCCTTGAGGGCCTGGATGAGGTGGTTGACGAGGACGACGTTGCGCGGGTCGTACAGGTTGTCGATCCCGAGCGCACGCTCGACCTTCTCGATCGCGGACTGGGCGGGCGAGACGGTCTTGAACTTCTCGTCGTACAGGTAGTCGGCGCCGGAGAGCTCGGTCTCGTCCTCGCCCTTCGCGGTCTTGCGGGTGGCGGGCTTGCCCTCGAGCTCCTTGACCACGCGCGCGAACTGGTAGTAGGTGGCCGCGGCGGTCTCGGGCTCGCCGGAGATGATGAGCGGCGTGCGCGCCTCGTCGATGAGGATCGAGTCCACCTCGTCCACGATCGCGTACGCGTGGCTGCGCTGGACGACCTGCTCGAGGGAGACGGCCATGTTGTCGCGCAGGTAGTCGAAGCCGAACTCGGAGTTCGTCCCGTACGTCACGTCGCAGTCGTAGGCGGCCTTGCGCTGCGCGAAGGGCATCAGGTTCTGGATGAAGCCGACGCTCATCCCGAGCAGCTCGTACACGGGGCGCGTCCACTCGGCGTCGCGCTTGGCCAGGTAGTCGTTCACCGTGACCAGGTGCACGCCGCGCCCGGCGAGCGCGTTCAGGTACAGCGGCTGGACGGCGACGAACGTCTTGCCCTCGCCCGTCTTCATCTCGGCGATGTCGCCCTCGTGGAGGACGATCCCGCCCATGAGCTGGACGTCGAAGAGGCGGACGCCGACCGTGCGCTTGAACGCCTCGCGGACGGCCGCGTACGCCTCGAAGAGCAGGTCCTCGAGCGACTCCCCGTTCTCGAAGCGCTGGCGGAACTCGGCGGTCTTCGCCCGCAGCTCGTCGTCCGAGAGCGCCTCGAACTCGGGCTCGAGCGTCCCGATGTAGGCAGCCTGCTCGGCCAGGCGCTTGAGGCGCCTGCCCTCGCCCACGCGCAGGACGCGCTCGAACTTGCCGAAGGACTGCGTCGCCACGCGCCTAGGGTACAGCCTCGGTCCTTACGAAACGGATACGCCTCGGGCGTAGGCTCGGGGCATGCGCCCGCGCGGCGCCACCGCCCTCCTCCCCGCCCTCGCGGCGGCGCTCGCGCTCGCCGCGGCGGCCGCCGCGCAGCGTCCCAGCGCCTCGTTCGACGCGCCGGCCCGCGTGCTCGCGCTCGGGCAGACCGGCCGCCAGGTGGTCGTCGCGGTGGGCGCGACGCGCAGGCAGTGTCCGCACGTCGAGCTCTGGCGGGCGGGCTCGAGCACGCGCGTCCGCTTCCGCTCCACCCTGCCCGCCTGCCGCGACCTGCCCAGCACCGGCCAGGGGATCCCGGCGGTCGCGGTCGCCACGACGCGCGTGCTCTGGCTCACGTACACGGGCGGCAACCTGCGCGACTGGACGCTCTGGACCGCGACCCCGACGCGCCGGACGCCGCGGAGGCTCCGCTTCGTCGAGCGCGACGTGGACGCGCCGGCGCCGATCGTCCTCGGCCCGGGCACGGCGGCGGGCGTGCCGTACGCGGTCGACCGCGAGGTCGTGTACCTCGGAGACGACGGGCGGGCGCGCTTCCGCACGACGCTCGCCGCGCCGGTGCGTGCGCTCGCCGCCCACGCGCACGGGCGGGACGGCGTGGTGGTGGCCGCGCTGCTCGCGGACGGCTCGGTCGTGGGCCTCGACCGGAGCGGCCG
>DATLYU010000141.1:0-11734 GCA_035574435.1 Gaiellaceae bacterium
GCCAGCGCCGCGGCGACGAGCGCGGCGAGGACGGCCGCTCCCGCCCCCGGCGCCCCGGCGGCCTGCTCGGGCGGCGCTGCCATGGCCGGCCCACGCTACCATCGGGCCCGGCGTCCGCCCCGCCCGGGGAGGGGTGTCGCCGGCGCCGTCTAACAAATCGTTTACGCTCCCCACACGCCCGGATCACCTCGGGCGGGGAGACTCTGGCTCCCCGGCACTGCCCGTGACACCGCACTCGAACCGCAACCGCGCCGCCCTCGCCCTCTCGGGCCTGGTCACGCTCGCCGCGAGCGCGCTCGCGGCGCTCGCGCTCGCCGGCCCGGCGGCGGCCTCGCCCTGCGGAGACCAGGTGCTCGCCGACTGGTTCGACAACGGCCGCATCGACCGCCTCTACCCCCCGCACTGCTACGAGGACGCGATCGACGCCATCCCCGGCGACCTCGGCCCGTACGTGGACGCCGAGGAGGTGATCTCCCGCGCGCTCCAGAGCGCGCTGCGGGGCAAGCTGGCCCCGGGCAGCTGCGACCCGAGCCCGGACGGCTCTGCCGACGACTGCAAGAGCACCGGGACCTCCGGCGGCACCGGCGGCAAGGGCGGTACGGGCGGCAAGGGGGGCACCGGCGGCAAGGGCGGTACCGGCGGCAAGGGCGGCACCGGCGGCAAGGGCGGGGGCCCGAGCCCGGGGGGCCCGGGCGGGCCCCAGGCCACCCCCGAGATCGACACCTCGGGCCCCTCGGCCGTCCCCGTGCCGCTGCTCGTGCTGGGCGGCATGTCGCTCGCCCTGCTCGCGGCCGGCGGCCTCGGCTACGTCGCGCGCCGGCGCCAGGCGGTCGCCGCGGACGGCCTGGACGGAAGCGACACGCTCGCCTGACGGAGTCGCCCGGCCGCGGCCGGCCGCGGCCAGCGGGTAGAATTGCTGCGATGGTGCGTTATGCCCATTTTGCAGGAATTTTTCTGCGATCACGCGCCATCCGACACGCGTCCTACCATCCCCGTTCCGCTCGCACGACGCTCGCCGTCCCGCCGAGCGGCAGGACCTAGACCGCAGCGGCTCGGGAGGAGACGATGGCAACCGCGAGGCAGACAGAGGAAGCGCCCCAGGCCACCCCGGCGACCGAGGAGGTCGTCAACACCGTCGTGGACGAGAAGGCGAGCGTCGCCCCGCGCCGCTACTTCACGACCCCGGGCCGCGACCCCTTCGACGAGGTCGAGTGGGAGATCCGCGACGCGCACATCCCGGGCAAGAACGGCCCGGCCTTCGAGCAGCGCGGCGTCGAGTTCCCGAAGTTCTGGTCGCAGACGGCGACGAACATCGTCGCCCAGAAGTACTTCCGCGGCCGCCTGGCCTCTCCCGAGCGCGAACGCTCGGTGAAGCAGATGATCGGCCGCGTCGTCTCGACGATCGGGGCCTGGGGCCGCGAGGGCGGCTACTTCGCGAGCGAGGAGGAGGCGGAGACCTTCGAGGCCGAGCTGAAGGCGATCCTCGTCAACCAGTACGCCTCCTTCAACTCCCCGGTCTGGTTCAACGTCGGCTTCGAGGCGCGCCCGCAGTGCTCGGCGTGTCAACCGTGGGGCGCGCTCGTCTCCACGCCGGACGGAATGGTTCCGATCGGGCAGCTGGTCGAAGAGGAGCAGAT
Organism: Gaiellaceae bacterium; assembly: GCA_035574435.1. GTDB lineage: Bacteria > Actinomycetota > Thermoleophilia > Gaiellales > Gaiellaceae > GMQP-bins7. The sequence continues at coordinate 1,638 of DATLYU010000141.1, forward strand.
CGGCCGCGAGGTCTACGACGCCAACGGGAGCACGCGGATCGTGGCCGTGCAGGCGAACGGTCTCAAGGAGGTCTTCCGCGTCACGCTCCGCAACGGAAGCTTCATCGAGGCGACCGGCGACCACGTGGTGAAGGCGGCGCGCGCGCGCCGGACGCCGGCGGTGTGGCTCCGGGTCGACGAGCTCCGGCCCGGAATGCGGATGCACCTGTACCCGCATCGGGCCAAGGTGGCCGAGCGCGTTCCCGTCGCAGCCGGCGCCGGTCGGCTCGAGGAAGACCCCTTCGTCGTCTCCGACGACTCGGGCCGCCTCGCAGCGGCCGAGGCGGCGCTCGCAGGCTGGCTGCAAGCGGATGGGTTCGTCGGCCAGTACGAGGAGGGAACGAACCGCTCCTTGACGATGGAGTTCCGGGTCGCGAACGACGACGAGTACGACTGGGTCGTCTCGAACCTCGATCTCGTCTTCCCGGACGTGCATCGCCACGTGCGCGACGTCGACACCCGCGACCCATCGCTCACGTGCCGCAGGATCCGCCTCTACGGCGAGGAGCTCCGCGACTTCGTCGATCGCTGGCAGCTGCTCCTGCGCGGGACGGCGATGCGCGTCCCCGAGCGGCTCTGGACTGCGTCGCACGACGAGATCACGGCCTACCTGCGCAGCGTCTTCCAGGCGGACGGCGACGTGACGGTTCGCCGCGACAACGGCACCGAGAGCGGCCGGGTCGCGTTCGCCGTCATCGGCGAGCGCTGGGCCGAGGAGATCCAGATCCTGCTCAACGTGGTCGGGATCTACTCTCGCCGCACCCGGAAGGTCGAGACGCGCGAGAACCGTCACGACCTGCACGAGATCGCGATCTCCATCGGCTCCGAGCGAGCTCGCTTTGCCGAGCTCATCGGCTTCGTCGGACAGGACAAGCAGCAGAGGCTCCTCGAGTCGCTCACCCTGCGCGATCCGAAGACGTGCCCCGATCTTCGCGAGGAGGAGATCGTCTCCATCGAGTCGCTGGGCGTCCAGGACGTGTACGACATCCAGACCGAGTCGGGCGAGTACCTCACGAACAACATCGCCGTCCACAACTGCTTCATCCTCTCGATCGAGGACTCGATGGAGTCGATCCTCGACTGGATCCGCCGCGAGGGGATCATCTTCCGGGGCGGCTCCGGGTCGGGAGTGAACCTGAGCCGGCTTCGCTCCTCGAAGGAGCAGCTCTCCAAGGGCGGCTACGCGTCGGGCCCGGTCTCGTTCATGCGCGGCGCCGACGCCTCCGCGGGCACGATCAAGTCCGGAGGGAAGACGAGGCGTGCGGCCAAGATGGTGATCCTCGACGTCGACCACCCGGACGTCGAGGAGTTCATCTGGTGCAAGGCCCGCGAGGAGCGCAAGGCGCGCGTGCTCGAGGCGGCGGGCTACGACATGTCGCTCGACTCGCCCGACTGGGCGTCGATCCAGTACCAGAACGCGAACAACTCGGTGCGGGTCACGGACGCCTTCATGGAGGCCGTGCTCGAGGGCAAGGAGTGGAACCTGACCGCGCGCACCGACGGCTCGGTGGTGGAGACGAAGAACGCGCGCGAGCTCCTGCGCCAGATCGCGGAGGCGGCCTGGGAGTGCGCCGACCCGGGCGTCCAGTACGACACGACCATCAACGCCTGGCACACCTGCCCGAACTCCGGGCGGATCAACGCCTCGAACCCGTGCTTCCCCGGCGATGCGCGCGTGCACACGACCCTCGGGCTCCTTCGCTTCGAGGAGCTCTACGAGCTCGCTCAGGCAGGCGAGGAGTTCCGCGTCTACACCCATCGCGCGACCGCCGAGCAGCCCGGCACCGGCGTCGTGGCATCGCTGCCGGTCGCGGTGATGCGAAACGGCGTGAAGCCGATCCTCCGTCTGCGCTTCGCGAACGGCCAGGAGCTGCGCTGCACCGCCAACCACCGCCTCTGGACCACCAACCGCGGGTGGGTGGAGGCTGGCCAGCTCACCGAGGAAGACCGCGTCCTCCTCAACGACAGCCCGACCCCGGCGAGCGACGCGGCTTGGACGCTTCCGGTCAAGATCGAGGCGCTGGCAGGATCGTTCTCCCGCGGCGGCACCGTCGTGCAGACGGCATTGCCCGAGCGCTGGAGCGAGGGCTTGGGCGAGCTCCTGGGGCACCTGGTCGGGGACGGCTGGCTCACCGACGTCCAGACGGGCTGGGTGTACGGAGGCGACGACGTCGCCGACGGCCTCGCCGCTTCGCACGAAGGCATGCTGCGGGAGCTCGTCGGCGGGATCTCTCGGCAGCGTATGGAGAACGGAACGGTGCAGCTTCGCGCCGGGAGCCGCGCCGTCCGCGACTTCTTCCGTGGGCTCGGAGTCGCGAGCGTCCGGGCACACGAGAAGCGCGTCCCCGCGAGCGTCTTCACGGCTCCGCCCGAGGTGCAGGCGGCGTTCCTGCGCGGGCTCTTCGGCGCGGACGGCTGCGTCTCCCGCAGCGAGAACGGGAAGGCGAACCGCTACGTCGGCCTCGGCAGCCGGAGCGAGGCGCTGCTCAAGGACGTCCAGCGCTTGCTCGCGGCCTTCGGTGTCCGCAGCCGCATCTACGCCGTCGCGAGCAGCGACACGGCGAGGTCCTCCTACGCCCGGAGCGATGGGACCGAGGTCGAGTACGCGTCGCGACAGGGGTTCGATCTGCGCATCACCGGCACCGACCTCGAGACGTTCGCCGCTGCGATCGGCTTCTCGTCGCCGAGGAAGCAGCGCGCGCTGGAGACGCTGCTGGCCGAGACCGAGCGGTACCGCACGACGCCGGACACGACGCTCGTCTCGCGCGAAGAGGACGGCCAGGAGGTCGTCTACAACCTCACCGAGCCGCTCCATCACTCCTACATCGTCGACGGGCTCGTCGTCGCGAACTGCAGCGAGTACATGCACCTCGACGACTCGGCGTGCAATCTCGCCTCGCTCAACCTGATGAAGTTCCGGCGCGAGGACGGCGAGTTCGACGTGGAGGCCTTCGAGCACGCGGTCGACGTCGTCTTCCTCGCGCAGGAGATCATCGTCGGCTACTCCTCGTACCCGACGCCCGAGATCGAGCGGAACGCGAAGGCCTACCGCCAGCTCGGGCTCGGCTACGCGAACCTCGGCGCGCTGCTCATGGCGCGCGGGCTCCCGTACGACTCCGACGAGGGGCGCGCCTACGCGGCCGCGATCACCGCGCTCATGACCGGGCGCGCGTACCGCAAGTCGGCGGAGATCGCCAGGCGGATGGGCCCCTTCGCGGGCTACCGCCCGAACGCGGCCGCGATGCTGGGCGTGATCGCCAAGCACCGCGCGGCGGTGGGGAACATCGACCACTCGCACTCGGTGCCCGACGACCTGCTGGCTGCGGCGCGCCGCGCCTGGGACGAGGCGCTCGAGCTCGGCGAGGTCGCGGGCTTCCGCAACGCGCAGGCGACCGTGCTCGCGCCGACCGGCACGATCAGCTTCATGATGGACTGCGACACGACGGGCGTCGAGCCGGACTTCTCGCTCGTCAAGTCGAAGAAGCTCGTCGGCGGCGGCGAGATCACGATCGTCAACAAGACCGTGCCGATGGCCCTCGAGAAGCTGGGCTACGCGCCGAGCGAGGTCGAAGAGATCGTCGCCTACATCGACGAGCGGAACACGATCGTCGGCGCCCCCTACGTGAAGACGGAGCACTACCCGGTCTTCGACTGCGCCATCGGCGAGCGCGCGATCCACTACATGGGCCACGTGAAGATGATGGGCGCCGTCCAGCCCTTCATCTCGGGCGCCCTGAGCAAGACGGTGAACCTCCCCGAAGAGACCACGGTCGAGGAGATCTCGCAGCTCTTCGTGGAGGCGTGGCAGCTCGGCGTGAAGGCGATCGCGATCTACCGCGACAACTGCAAGGTCGCGCAGCCGCTCGCGAAGAAGGGCGAGGCGGCGATCACGCTCGCGCCCGGAGGCGGCCAGGTCGTCGTCAGCCCGCTGCCGCAGCGGCGCCGTCTGCCCGACGACCGGGTCGAGGTCGGCCGCAAGTTCAAGGTCGGCGAGTACGAGGGCTACATCCACGTCGGCCTGTTCGAGGACGGGACGCCCGGCGACATCTTCGTCGACATCGCCAAGGAGGGCACGACCCTCGCCGGGCTCATGAACTCGTTCATGATCTCCGTCTCGCTCGGGCTCCAGTACGGCGTCCCGCTCGAGGTGTACGTCTCGAAGTTCAGCCACATGCGCTTCGAGCCGTCCGGGCTGACGAACGATCCCGACATCCGGGTCGCGAAGTCGCTCGTCGACTACATCTTCCGCTGGATGGGGAAGAAGTTCCTCTCCCCCGACCAGCAGGAGGAGGCCGGGATCCTGACGCCCGAGGTGAAGCAGCGGCTCGCCGCCGCGTACAGCGAGGCGGGCCCGGAGGCGGCCGCGGCGGTCGCGGCTGTGAGCGAGGCGCCACCGCCCGGCCAGACGGCCCTCTTCAACCAGTGGGAGGACGCGATCGAGTGCTCCCGCTGCGGCGGCCGGATGATCCGCACCGGCTCCTGCTACACCTGCCGCGACTGCGGCACCAACACCGGCTGCTCGTAGAACGCGACGGAGGACGAGGCGGTGAGCCTCGCGTCTACGCGCCGAACCAGCGCTCGAGCCGTTCGGTCTCGAACGCGCGCTTCTCCGCGCTGAGCGCCGGGTTTGGCTCGGCGATCGAGATGCGCGGCATCGGCTCGGCGAAGAACTCCGCGTCGATGCGGGCTGCGACTTCGGAGCCGAGCTCGACGAAGCAGGCTGCGACCCCGGGGAAGGGCTCCGGCTCCCGCTCGCCGCGCACCTCTGCCGCGATCGTCCGGGCGACGTGCAGACCCTCGAGCTCGGCGATGACGCCCGCTTTCGGCAGTGGCAGCTTGTTCGCGAGCGGGATCAGCGTCACGTCGCCGACGGCGTAGACGTTCGCGAACGACGTCCGCAGCGTGCCGCGGTCGACGGCCACCCACCCGTGCTCGCCGGTCAGGCCGCTCGCAGCCACGACGTCCGGCACGCGGTGCGGCGGCACCGCGAGCAGGAGGTCGAAGGGGATCTCGCCGTCCCCGAGCACGAGCCGACCGGGCTCGACTCGATCGAGCGTCACCGCCGTGCGATGGCCGATGCCCCGCTCGTCGAGCTTGCCCGCCATCCACGCCGATCCCTCAGGGCCGGCGTTCGGCATGAGGATCGGCTGGATCGTCGCGATCGCGAGGTCGGTGCGGTCGCGGAGGCCGCGCGCGCGGAGGTGCTCGTCCACGTGGAAGGCGCACTCGTACGGGGCCGGCGGGCAGGGGTAGGGAGCCCCAGCGACGAGGATCAGGATCCGTCCACCGTGGATGTCGCGGAGCGCGCGCGCCGCCGCGGGCACGCCGCTCGTGGCCCAGACGTCGTGGCCGTGCTCGGCGAGGCCGGGGACGAGGTCGGGGCGCGGAACCGCTCCGAGCGCCACGATCAGGTAGTCGGCCACGAGGGCCTTACCGTCGACGACCGCGGCCCGCGCGGAGGGGTCGATGGACTCGATCTCGCCGCGGACGACCCGGATGCCGTGGGGGGCGAGGAGGTCGCGGGGCCGGCTTCCCTCGGCGATCGTCGCCAGCCCGACGAGCTCCCAGAGCTTGCGGAGCCCCATCGAGAACCGCTCGGCCCGATCGACGAGCACGACCTCGTGCCGGTCGCCGAGCAGCCGCTTCAGCTCGATGGCGGCGGCGATCCCGCCGAAGCCCCCGCCGAGGACGAGCGTGCGCGCCACGTGCCTACGCTACTCCGCCGCCGCCGGTACGGGAGCGGCGGTCCGAGCGGACGAGGGGGTCGCGTCCGCGTCGCCGTGGCCGAAGCGGACGTCGGGGAGCATCCGGTCGAGCCAGGAGGGCAGCGCCCACGCGCTTTCGCCGAGCAGCCGCAGCGCGACGGGCATGAGGACGAGCCTGATGAGCATCGCGTCGAGCAGCACCGCGACGCCGAGGATGACGCCCATCTCCTTCGGGGGCAAGGGCCCCGAGAGCGCGAACGTGAAGAAGACCGCGATCATCACCGCCGCCGCGGCGAAGATCACGCGGCCGGAGTGCGCCACGCCGCCGATCATCGCCTCGCGCGGGTCGTCGGAGCGGTCGTAGTGCTCCTTCGCGGACGCGAGCAGGAACACCGTGTAGTCCATCGCGATCGCGAAGATCATCGCGAAGAAGAAGACCGGCCCCCACGCGTTGAGGAAGCCCTGCGACTCGAAGCCGAGCACGGACTCGAGCCGCCCGTCCTGGAAGATCAGCTTCGCGACGCCGAAGGCGGCGGCGACGGCGAGCAGGTTCAGGACGACGCCGGCCGCAGCGATCACCGGCGCCTGCAGCGCGACAAGCAGGAGCAGGAAGCCGAGGACGAGGACGACGCCGAACACGAGCAGCGTGCGGCTCGAGAGCGCCTCTTCCAGATCGTGGTTCTCGGCCGCCGCGCCGCCGACGAGCGCCTGGGGCGGAAGCGTGTCACGAAGCCGCTCGATGGTCGCGCCGACGGCGGGATCCGACGGATCCGCGGCGGGCGTCGCGAGCACCAGCGCGATCTCACCGGAGGTCACCGCCGGCGCGACGCTCGCGATGCCGTCGTCCTGGGCGAGCACCGCCGACACCTGCTCGGCCTGCGCCACCGGCGTCACGACCTGCAGCGTCCCCGGCGCTCCCGGCCCGAAGGCCTCCTGGACCCGGGTGTAGCCGACACGAGACCCGTCGTCCTCGGGCACGACCTTGATCGACGGCATTCCCGTCTCGAGGCCGAGCACGGGGAGCGCGAGCGCCACGAGGATCGCGGTCGCCGCGAGTCCGTACGCCCAGGGACGCCGCCACAGCCGCTCGGCCCAGCGCGCGAACGCCAGCGAGCGGTGCTCGCCCGCGTGCACCCACGGCAGCGCCAGCTTGTCCACCCGGTCGCCGAGCCACGCCAGCACGGCCGGGAGGAGGGTCAGCGCGGCGAGGAGCACGAACGCGACCGAGAGCATGATCCCGAGGGCCATCGACCGGAAGGCCGGGCTCGGAACGAGCATCACCGCGGAGAGCGAGATCAAGACCGTGATCCCCGAGAAGAGGACCGCCTTGCCGGCCGTGTCCATCGTCACGGCGACGGCCTCGCGCGTCGGCAGCTCCGAGCCGAAGTGGGCGCCGCGGAACCGCGCGACGATGAAGAGCGCGTAGTCGATCCCGAGCGCGAGCGCGAACATGAGCGCGAAGTTCATCGCCCAGATCGAGACGTCGAACGCCTGCGTCACCAGGAAGAGGCTCCCGGCCGCGGACATGAGGCCGAGGATCGTGAGCAGGAGCGGCAGCCCAGCGGCGACGAGCGACCCGAACGCGAGCACGAGGATCGCGAGGGTCACAGGCCACGAGATGAGCTCCGAGCGGAGCATCGCCTCCTTGTTCGCCTCGTTGAAGTCGGACCACATGCCCGGCGTCCCGATGAGGCTGACGGTGACGTGCTCGTCTCCGGCCGCCGCGAGGTCGTCCTTCAGGGCCCCGGCCGCTGCGACCATCTCCGTGGGGCTCGCGGCGGCCCCTCCGACGACGATCGCCGTGCGACCGTCCTGCGACAGCTGCGGCTCGGACACGGAGGCGACGCGCGCGTCCGACTCGAGCACCGTCCGCACCCGTGCGAGCGCTGGTGCGAGGTCGCCGTCGCCCTCGACGACGACCATGAGCGCGTAGGCGCCCTGGCCGCCGAAGGACGCGTCGATCTGCTCGCGCGCGGCGACGGACTCGGAGCCCGAGGCCTCCCAGCCCGCGCCGGAGAGCGCGTGCTCCGCCCGCGGGGCGACGACGCCCAAGCCGAGGGCGATGACGATCCACGCGACGACGACCAGCCTGACGTGGTCGGCCGTCCACGCACCGAGACGGCCGATCGGCCCGACCCGGCTCATCGGGCGGCGTCCCCCGCGATGAAGGGCACGCGGACGAGGAGGAGCGACGCGGGGCAGTGGCCCGCGACGGCGTACATCCACTGGCTCAGGCCGACGAAGACGGTGGGCAGGAGGAACCACGGGCTGACGAGCGCGGCGAGCGCGATCGAGACGAGCGTCACCGTGCCCGCGAGCGCGAACAACGCCCTCGTGAGCGGGATCACGCGGCAGCTCATCGCGACACCCCGGAGAGGAGCTGGTCGAGCTCGGCCACCTGGCGGCGGAGACCGCCGCAGACCGCGTCGCAGAGCTCGAAGACCAAGTCGTCGGCGATCGCGTAGAGGACGCGGTTGCCGTCTCGCCGGCGCGAGACAACGCCGGCCGCGTGGAGGATGCCGAGGTGCTTGGAGACGTTCTGCTGCGTCGTGCCGAGCGCGTCGGTCAGCTCCTGCACGCTCGTCTCGCCGTCCCGGAGGCAGTCGAGGATCCGGATGCGCATCGGCTCGCCGAGCACGCGGAAGCGCTGCGCGATCTGCTCGGCGAGCGCCTCGGAGAGAGGGTGGGGAAGGCTCATGGAGGGCTCCTGGGAAGACTACAACTCTACAATCGTGAAGTTGTATAGCAGCTCGCGCCACAGCCTCGTCGGGTGGTCCGTGCTGCGTCAGGCGCCCCGCCCGCGCGGAGGCGCCGAGGGGGCGACCGCGGCGACGTCAGGGATGAGCGACTCGATCGACGCGTCGACCGAGGCCAGGATGAGCTTCGCGACGTGTTCTCAGGCTGCCAGGCGCTCGCCGCGTAGCGGCTCCGCAGCCAGGTGCAGGGTCGTCGTGGCCCGAGCTCGATCCTCAGCCGCAACAGCCCGACCGCCGCGCAGCTCGACCCCGGTCGAAGGGGCGCGAGTCGAGGATGTGCTCGACGATCACGTCCGGTTTCTGGACGCAGTGGTTCGTCACGCCCGTGTGCTGCCGCCCGCCGGGGGTGACGACGTCGAGGCGACCGGCCCCAGATCGACTGCAGAGCCCGGTTGGTCAGCCAGTCTCAGGCCAGGACGGCATCACCGGCACGCTGAACGTGCGCTCGAAGGGAGCGCACGCCGTGGCGGTCGAGAAGCTTCACGATCTCTCCCGCTTGGATGGGCGGGGCGTCCGGGTCACCCACGGCGCAGCGCGTGGACGAGCTCGGCCTGACGCGTGTTCGCCTGCAGTCGCTCCTCCACCGTTCGTACGAGCGCGATCCTCGCGGCCGCCTCGCGCTGCGGGTCCGGCTCTGCCAGCTCCAATCGGAGCTCCAAGCCGCACGCTTGGACGATGCGCTGCAGGGTGTCGAGATCGGGCAGCGCCCGCGCGCGCTCATAGCGCGCGATCGCGGGCTGCGAGGTACCGACGCGACGCGCGAGCTCCGCCTGCGTGATCCCGGCACGCCGTCTGGCCTCGCGAATCAGCGACCAGACAGGCCACCTCGTCGCTGCGCTCGCCACCAGCCCATCATACCTATACAGGTATGAAATCCCGATCGTGGCGCACGGCCGGTGGCCGCAGCTCCGTACCGCGTTCGGAAGCCGGCGGCCGGCGGTCAGAGGCGCACCCGCACCGTCCGGCGGAGCGCGGCGCCCCCCTCCGAGACGACCTCCACGCGGGCGAGCGCCGGCCCTGCGAGCGCGCTGCGGTAGCGGAACTGGAGCACCCCCATCGTCCCCGGGCGGAGCGTCCGCGGCTCGGCCGCCAGGCGCGCGATCCGCCGGCCCGCCCGTTCCAGGAACACCGCCGTCCGCCTCCCCGTGAACGATTCGGTGACGTTCCCGCGGTTCGCGACCAGGAGCTCGAGGGCGCGCGCCCGCCTACCCCGCACGACCCGGAGACCGCGCAGCTCGAGCCGGCGGCGGATCGCGCCCGGGACGCGGACGACGACGACCACGCCGAGCCGCATCCGCACTGCGATCCGATCCCGTACGCGCGCACGGGTGGTGACGAGCACGAGGGCGTCGTGGTCGCCCGGCTCCGCTCCCGGCGGGGGCCGGGAGACGATCGCGACCGCGCGGGCGGCGCCGGGGCGAAGAACGAGGCGCCGCGGCCGAAGCTGGAGCCAGGCCGACGCCGAGCGGCGGGCCCCGCCCCCGGCGACGATCCGCGGGCGGCCGCGCAGATCGAGAGCGAACCCCGCGACCCGCACGTCCGCGACGACACGCCGGCTGCCCGCGTTCGCGATCCGCACCGCCGCCCTCCCCGGGCC
>DATLYU010000142.1:0-7715 GCA_035574435.1 Gaiellaceae bacterium
CCGCGTGGCGGTCGTGGAGGGCGACCCGCGGCTGCTGAAGGTGACGACGCGCGAGGACCTCGACCTCGTCGCCTCGTGGCTCTGAGGGCCGTCTTCGCCGCCGGCGAGACGCTGGTCGAACGAGGAGCGCAGGTGGCGGCGGTCGCGCGAGCGCGCCGGGCTCCAGCCGCATGTGCTCCGGGCGGAGGCCGGCGCTGGGGCGGGCGAGCTCCCGCTGCCCGCCGACGCCGTCTCGTCGTCCGCGAGCTCGAGCGTGCGGAAGCCGGACCGCGCGTTGTTCGACGAGGTCGTCCGTCTTGCCTCGTGCGCGCGCCGGCCGGGTCGCGCACGTGGGAGACCGCACGGACAACGACGTGCTGCAGGCCGAGGCGGGCGGGCTCGTCGCGGTGCAGCGCGCCGCGGCCCGTGGGGCCGGCTGCGGCGGTGCCGGAGGCGGCGCCGGGCGTGGCCGATCGCGCGTCGCTGTCCCAGGCGTTAGCCTCGCCCGCGTGAGCGAGCTGCGGGTCGGGATCGGCGTGGACGCGCACGCGTTCGCGGACGGCGTGCCGCTCGTCCTCGGCGGCGTGACCTTCGAGTATCCCCGCGGCCTGGCCGGGCACTCGGACGGCGACGTGCTCGCGCACGCGCTGATCGACGCGCTGCTCGGGGCGGCCAACCTGGGCGACATCGGGTCGCTCTTCCCGTCCGGGGACGAGCAGTACCGGGGCGCGTCGTCGCTCGACCTGCTCTGGGAGGCCTACCGCGAGGTGCGCGACGCGGGCTTCGAGCTCGTGAACGCCGACTGCGTGCTCGTGGGCGAGGAGCCGCGCATCGGGGGCGTCCGCCAGGAGATGGGCGAGCGGCTGGCCGACGCTCTCGGCGTCGAGCCGGGCCGCGTGACCGTCCGCGCGACCACGACCGACGGTCTCGGCTTCACCGGCCGCCGCGAGGGGCTCGCCGCCCACTCGGTCGCGCTCCTGCGGCGCGCCTGACCCGCTCCCCTCGCTACGTCGCCGGTAGCGTGAAGCACACGCGGGCCCCGCCGCCCTCGCGGTTCTCGGCCCAGATGCGGCCGCCCTGGGCCTCGACGAGCCCCCGCGCGATCGCGAGTCCGAGCCCGGCGCCGCGGCTCCCGCGGGAGCGATCGGCGCGCCAGAAGCGTTCGAACATGCGGGCCTGTGCCTCCGCGTCCAGGCCGTCGCCCGTGTCCTCGACGGCGACGCGCACCTCGCCGGCGAGCGGCTCCACCCGCACCGCGACGGCGCCGTCGCTCGGCGTGTGCCGGAGCGCGTTCGTGAGCAGGTTCATGAGCACGCGTTCCACCTTGTCCGGGGCGAAGCGGGCGACGACGCCGTCCGCGACCGCCGACTCGAGGTGCACGTGGCGCAGGCGGGCCTCCGCCTCCACCCCGCGCAGGCTCGTCGCCACGACCGGCGCGACGGGAAGCCGGTGCAGCTCGAGCGTGAGCGCGCCCGCGTCGATGCGCGCGAGCTCGAAGAGGTCGTCCACGAGCTGGGTGAGCACGCGCACCTGGGCGCGCAGCGCGGGGACGTACTCGGTCGCGTCGCCGAGGCCGTCCTCGAGCGCCTCCAGCATGGCCTGCATGTTCGCGAGCGGCGTGCGCAGGTCGTGGCTCGCCCAGGCCACGAGCTCGCGGCGCGTGTCGAAGAGGCGCCCGAGGTTCTCGCCCATCTGGTTGAACGCGGTCGCGAGCTGGGCCACCTCGGCCGGGCCGCCCTCCGGCGCGCGGGCGCCGAGGTCGCCGCGCGCGAGCTCGGCCGAGGCGTCCGCGACCCGCTCGATCGCGCGCGCGATCGAGCCGGCCACGAGCAGCGCCGCGACGACCGCGGTCAGCGCCGAGCCGGCGGTGACGGCCAGGATCTTCACGTCGTCCCCCATGTGGAACATCACCCACCCCGAGAGCAGCACTGCTCCCAGCGGGAGCAGCACCGCGAGCACGGCGAGCCCCGCAAGCTGCAGACGGAGCGTCGGCAGCCGCCGGAGCAGCGCCGCCAGCGCGAGCCCGCTGGCGAGCGTGGCGAGGCCGACGACGAGCGCGGTGGCGATCACGGGCAGAGGCGGTAGCCGACGCCCCAGACCGTCTCCAGATGCCGGGGCTGCGACGGGTCGTCCTCGATCTTCTCCCGCAGCCGCCGCACGTGGACGGTGACGGTGCCGGTGTCGAGCGCGGCCGTGTACCCCCAGACGCTGGCCATGAGCTGGTCGCGCGAGAAGACGCGGCGCGGGTGCCGGGCGAGGAACCAGAGCAGGTCGAACTCCTTGGCCGTGAGGCGCACGATCCGGCCCGCCTTGCGCACGTCGCGGGTGCTCTGCTCGAGCTCGACGTCGCCGAAGGCGAGACGCTCCTCCGCGCTCGCGCCGGGCGCCGAGCGGCGGAGGACGCTGCGCACGCGGGCCGCCAGCTCGCGGGGCGAGAACGGCTTGGTCACGTAGTCGTCCGCCCCCAGCTCGAGGCCGACGATGCGGTCGGCCTCCTCGCCGCGGGCGGTGAGCATGATCACGGGGAGCTCGGAGGTGGAGCGGATCCAGCGGCAGAGCTCGAGCCCGTCCACGCCCGGCAGCATCACGTCGAGGACGACTAGGTCGGGAGCGGAGCGCTCGATCGCCGCCCTGGCCGCACCTCCGTCCGCGGCCTCCAGCGTGTGGTGGCCTTCGCGCGCCAGGTAGCGGACGACGACCTCCCGCACGATCGGCTCGTCGTCGACCACCAGGACCGTCGCCATGAGCCGCATTGTGAGCGGCTCCGGGTTACGCGGGGATGAATTAGCCAGTGTTCAGAAGGCCGTCAGCCGTGCGCAAGGCCGGCCTCCTACCGTCGGAGTCCTCCCGAACGGAAGGAGCGCCATGAGGAAGCTGCTGGGACTCGCCGCGACGCTCGCCGCCTGCTCCGTGCTCGCCCTGCCGGCGCTGGCCGCGGACGGGCCGGTGCGGACGTTCTCCCAGGACGTCACGCTCGGCTTCTACCGCGGCCAGGTCGTCTCGTACCTCGACCTGGGGCCGGTGAAGCTGCGGCCCGGCAACCGGGTCGCGCCCATCTGGGTCTTCACGAACGGCGACGCCGCGCAGAGGAACGTGGTCGACACGGTCCCCGGAAGGCGCGACTACACGCCGCTCTGGGCGGTGCGCATGGTCACGTGGAGCGAGGATGCGAGCCCGCGCGTGCTGCGCTCCGCGGCCGCGATCAGGGCGGCGGAGCGGGCCGGCCAGCTCACCGTGCGCGCGGCGCCGATCGTCGTCAACTGCCCGGTGCTCTAGGCCGGGAGCGCGACGAGACCGTGCGCGACGACGACGAGGCCGTCCCGCTCCAGCGAGCGGACGGCCTCGCCGTCCAGGCCCGCGAGCGGGCGTGGCTTCTCCGCGACGAGCCGCAGCGTGGCGGCACGGCGCTGCCGGAACGAGCCCTCGAACGGGCCCTGCTTGCGCGCCGGCTCCTCGCGCGTCCCACGCGCAGGGCAGGCCGCGGCGAGCGGGCAGGCGGAGCAGCGCGGCACGCGCGCGACGCAGACCGTCGCTCCCAGGTCCATGAGCGCCTCCGCAGCCGCCGGCGTGAACGTGGCGCCTGTCCGGCGGAGGACGCGCCCGACGTTCACGTCCACCGGGAGCACGTCCTCGCCGAACGCGAAGCGGCGGAGAGCGGCGGCGGTGTACGGGCCGACGCCGGGCAGCGAGGCGAGATCCTCGGGCCAGCCATGCTGCGCGACCTGTCGCGCCGCACGGTGGAGGCTCAGGGCCCGCCGGTTGTAGCCCAGGCCCTGCCACTCGCGGATGACGTCCGCGGGCGCGGCCGCGGCCAGGGCTGCGGCGGTCGGCCAGCGCTCGAGCCAGGCCAGGTAGCGCGGCACGACGCGCTCCACCTGCGTCTGCTGGAGCATGACCTCGGACACGAGGATCGCGTACGGGTCGCGGGTCCGCCGCCACGGGAGGTCGCGGCCGTGCCGGACGAACCAGGCGAAGAGCTCGGCCTCCATGGCGCGAGCCTAGAGCGCGCGCCCGCCGGACGGCTCGCCGAGAGCCGTCGCGCCGTGCCCGTGTTTCAGCCGCAGGTAGCGCAGGTACGGCCCCGCGTCCAGCCCTCCCACCAGCCGGGCCTGCAGCTCGCGCGGAGCGAACAGCTTGCCGTGGCGGTGCAGGTGCCGGCCGAGCCACTCGCGGAGCGGAGCCGCGTCCCCCCGCTCGAGAGAGGCGTCCAGCTCCGGGAGGTCGCGGAGCAGGCGCTCCCAGAGCTGGACGGCCAGCACGTTCCCGAGCGCGTACGTCGGGAAGTAGCCGACGAGGCCCGCGGCCCAGTGCACGTCCTGAAGAGCGCCCTCGGCGTCGCTCTCGACGCGCACGCCGAGGTACTGCTCCATCCGCTCGTTCCAGGCGCTCGGGACCTCGGACGGGGCGAGCGCGCCCGCGAGCAGGTCGCGCTCGAGCTCGACGCGCAGGACGACATGCAGCGTGTAGCTGACCTCGTCCGCGGCCACGCGGATCGGCCCGGGGCGCACCAGGTTCACCTCCTGGACGAAGGACTCGAGCCGCTGCCCGGCGAGCGCGCGGGGGAACGCCGCGCGCAGGCGCGGGAAGAAGAAACGCCAGAAGGGCAGGCCTCGCCCGACGAGGTTCTCCCACAGGCGGCTCTGCGACTCGTGCCAGCCGAGCGAGGCGCCGCTGCCGAGCGGCGTGCGGGCGAGCTCGGGCGCGACCTGGTTCTCGTACAGCGCATGGCCCGCCTCGTGCAGCGCCAGGAAGATCGCCTGCAACGTGCGCGCGTGGTAGGGAACCGCCACCCGGACGTCGTCAGCGCCGATCCCGACCAGGTACGCATGCGGGCCGACATCCGTCGCCCACGTCCCCGGACGCAGCCCGACGAGCTGGAACAGCTCGCGCACCAGCCGCTGCTGCCGGGCGACGGGGAAGGAGCGGCCGCGCGGCCGCACGTCCTCCTCGCGGTCGGCGCATGCGCGCAGGAGCGGCACGAGGCCGTCCCGCAGCTGCTGGAGGAGCGGCACGAGCTCGGCGGTCGTGAGTCCCTCCTCCCAGTCGTCGAGCAGGACGTCGTAGGGGTCGGTCGCGTCCGCGAAGCGCTCGACGTAGCGCCGACGGAGCTCGAACGTGCGCTCGAGCGCCGGCAGGAAGACGGCGAACTCGCTCCGCCGCTTCGCCTCCTCCCAGCGGACCAGCGCCTCGCTCTCGGCTGCGGCGATCTCGGCGCGCAGGCGGGGAGGCACGAGCACCGCCTTCTCGTGCAGCCGTCTCGCTACGCGGGCGAACGCGGCCTCGAATGACCCGGGCTCGAGGCGGCCGTCGAGCCGCTCCAGGAGCCGGCCCGTCTCGCGGGACGCGAGAAGCTCGTGCGCGAGCCGGGTCACCGTCGCTCGCTGGTTGCCTCGCAGCCCCGCCGCGGCGGCGGGCATGCCGGTGAGCTGGTCCCACTCGAGGACGCCGTCCACCTGGTACAGGTCGGCCAGGGTCGCGAACCTCTCGCGGAGGCGCGCGAACGCCCGGGGCGCCGCCGCCGCGCTCACACCGGCAGCCCGCGCAGGTGACGCGGGAGGACGAGCACGACGGAGACGGAGCCGACCGCGGCGGCGACGACCAGCGTGAGCCCGAAGCCGTGGGCGTCGCCGAGCGTGCCGGACAGGATCTCGCCCAGCGCTCCCCCGAGCAGCGCGCCGAGCGGCCACGCGCCCATGCTCACGCCGCGCGAGACGGCGGTCACGCGCGCCTGGAGCTGGGAGCCGACGAGACGCTGGCGCAGCGTGATCGCGCCGACGTTCCAGATCGGGCCGAAGAAGAAGCGCAGCGAGAGCGGCAGCGCGAGCCAGAGCAGCGGTGCACCCAGCAGGGCGAGCGGGAACAGCAGCCCTGGCAGCGCCTCGAGCAGCGTCGCCAGCGGCAGCGTCCTGGCCGTTCCGAGGGCGCGCGTGATCCGCTCGGCGACGGCGGCGCCCGCGAGCGTCCCGACGGCGGCGGCGGTGAAGGCGATGCCGACCTCGGCGGGGCCCAGCCCGAGGCCGCGGAAGGCGAACAGGAAGATCGCGGCCTGCGTCATCGCCAGCCCCGCGTTGGCGAGCCCGGCCGCCGCCGTCGTGCGGAGCAGCACCGGCTGCCTGCGGGTCTCGCGCACGCCTGCCCGTAGGTCCTGAGCGAACGAGCGGCGCGGAGCGGCGGCCGGGGGCGGCGCCGGCCGCGGCCCGCCGCTCAGGAAGAGGGCCGAGACTGCGAACGAGAGCGCGTCGGCCGCGACCGCGAGCGGAGCGCCGACCACGGCGATCAGCCCGCCGCCGGCGCTCGGTCCGGCGAGCTGGGCGGCCGAGAACGTAAGCTCGAGCCGCGCGTTCGCCTGCGTGAGGTCGTCCGGCTCGACGCTCTCCGTCACGTAGGCGGTCGAGGCGAGCGAGAAGAACACCGAGCAGACGCCAGCCAGCCCGGCCACCGCGAGCAGCTGCCAGACGGTCAGGACTCCGGCGACGTGTGCGGCCGGGATGGAAGCGACCAGCCCGAAGCGCACGACGTCGGCCGCCACGAGGACGCGCCGCCTGGGCAGGCGATCGACCCAGACGCCTGCCGCCAGGCTGACGACGAGCCAGGCCGCCGACCCGGCGGCGCCGAGCACTCCGACGAGGAACGGCGACGCCTCGAGCGAGACGACCGCGATGGTGGGGAACGCGACGAGCGTGACCGCGTCGCCGAGGACACTGACCGTGTGCGCCGCCCACAGGCGCCGGTAGGCCGCGTTGCGCCGGAGCAGCGAGCGGACCGGCGCCTCGGCTCGCGCGGCGATCGCCACGGGATCTCAGGTCGAGACCGGCTCGCGGCGTGCAGACGCGCGCCACGCGAGCCACTCGGCCACCTCGGGTCCGAGCTCCCAGCCCGGCCCGTTCACGCCGAGCGTGAACTGCGTGAAGCCGAGCTCGAGGTAGCGCTGCGCATCGCGGGCGAGGAAGCGCTCGAGGTCGTTTGGCTCGACGCCGACGGCGCGCTCGATCGCGGAGGCGTCGCGGCCGACCTCGAGGCACCAGCGCTCGAGGGCCTCCACCTTCGGCTCGAGCTCGCCAGGGTGCGAGGGGAACATGGCGTGCCAGACGTCGGCGTGCTCGGCGGCGACGCGCAGCGTGAAGCGCTCGCCGACGCCGCCCACGACGATCGGGATGCGGCGGCGGGGAGGGGGATTGAGCAGGCCCCAGCGCCGCCGGATCCGCCGGAGCGTGTCCGCGAGCACCCCGGCCCGCTCCCGCGCGCTGCCGTAGCGGAACCCGTACTCGTCGTAGTCGCGCTCGAACCAGCCCGACCCGAGACCGAGCACGAACCGTCCCGAGGAGACGTGGTCGAGCGTGCGGGCCATGTCCGCGAGGAGGTCGGCGTTGCGGTACGACGCGCAGGTCACGAGTGGCCCGAGCTCCACGGTCTCGGTTTGCTCCGCCCAGGCTGCGAGCAGCGTCCAGCACTCGAAATGCGCCCCGTCCCGGCTCCCGTAGAGCGGGAAGAAGTGGTCCCATGTGTACAGGAGGTCGGCCCGGAGCTCCTCCACGCGCTCGACGGCCCGGCGCAGGTCCGCGTACGCGCCGTGCTGGGGGTGGAGCTGGATCGCAACGCGGACCGGGCGCACGCGCTCAGCCATCCCGGCCGAGAACGTCGACAAGCAGCTCGGCGGCGTCGAAGGCGGCGCCGCTGCGCGGGACGTAGCGGTACGCGCGCGCGTTCCCCTCGAGGGCGACGAGCCCCGCGTCGCG
>DATLYU010000143.1:0-5446 GCA_035574435.1 Gaiellaceae bacterium
GGAGGGCGTGAGCCGGCTGGAGAGCGCCCTGCGCGCGCACGAGGCCGAGGGCGACGAGGCGGCCATCGCCACCGTGTCGGCCCAGCTCGCGCGGCTGCTCTTCTTCGAGGGCCGCCGCAACGACGCACTCCCGCACGTCGAGCGGGCGCTCGACCTCGGTGAGCGACTGCGTATGGCAGACGTCGTCGTCGAGGGCCTCATCAACAAGGCGTTGATCCTGCAGGGGCGCCCGAACGAGAGCCTCGGGCTGATGCGCCAGGCGCTCGTCCTGGCCGAGGAGGCGGAGGTCGACCGTGGGGCGCTCCGAGCCTGCATGAACCTCAGCTACCTGCTCGCGAACGCCGGCCGGACCGCCGACGCGCGCGACGTGATCGAGCACGGGCTCGCGCTCGCGCGCAGGCGCGGCGACCGCACCTGGGAGCGGGCGCTGACGACGAATCTGATCAGCGTCTACCAGGCGACGGGGCTCTGGGACGAGATGCAGCGGGCGTTCGACGAGCTCCCCGAGGAGGGCCGCATCGCGAACGAGCCGGTCCAGGCATCGACGCAGCTCGACCTGGCGACGATCGCGCTCCACCGCGGAGAGCTCGAGCGCGTGCGCGAGCTCGCCGGCCCGTTCACGACGTGGGCCGACACGGCGCACGTGCAGGTCTGGGGCGTCGGCGTCTGGGCGCGGGTGCTCGTCGCCCAGGCGGAGGGCCGCCACGCCGACGCGCTGCAGGAGTGTCTGGAGGCGTTCGGCGACGAGCGGCTGAGCGACTCCGTCGCGGTGGAGATACTCCTCGAGACCGGGTGCGCGTCCGCGAAGGCGCTCGCGTCTGGCGAGGGCATCGCGGAGCTGCTCGCCCGTGCGCGAGCGGCACCGGTGGACACGACGACGTCGCTCGAGGCGGAAATGACGTTCGCGCTCGCGCGGCTCGCAGCGCTGCGGGGCGAGGAGGAGCCGCCCTTCGACGCCGCGGTGGCCGCCTTCCGCGCGGTCGGCGAGCCGTTCTCCGTCGCGACGGTGCTGCTCGAGCACGCGGAGCACCTCGCCTCGCTGGGACGGCTGGACGAGGCCGCGCCGCTCCTCGACGAGGCTCGAGAGGTGTTCGAGCGCGTCCGCGCGACGCCCTACCTCGAGCGCGTGCACACGCTCGCAGCGGTGCCCCCCGCCCCGGCGCCCGCGCGCTGACGACCGTGTGCGGACAGACGCGGCTCCGTGCGGCCCCGTAGGGGCGACGCTACGCCGCGGCCGCAGCCGCCGGCTCGAGCACGCGGCGCAGGAAGTGACCCGTGTACGAGGCGTCCACGTCGGCGACGTCCTCGGGCGTGCCGGCGGCGATCAGCTCGCCGCCCTCCTCTCCGCCCTCCGGGCCGAGGTCGACGACCCAATCGGCCTGCTTGATCACGTCGAGGTTGTGCTCGATCACGAGCACGGTGTTGCCGGCGTCGACCAGCCGCTGTAGCACCTCGAGCAGCTTCTCGATGTCGGCGAAGTGCAGGCCGGTGGTCGGCTCGTCGAGGATGTAGAGCGTCCGCCCGGTGGCGACCTTGGACAGCTCGGCGGCGAGCTTGACCCGCTGCGCCTCGCCACCGGAGAGCGTCGTCGCGGGCTGGCCGAGCTCGACGTAGTCGAGGCCCACGTCGTGCAGCGTCTGCAGCCGCCGGCGGATCTTGGGGATCTTGGCGAAGAAGTCGAGCGCCTCCTCCACCGACATCTCGAGCACGTCCGCGATCGACTTGCCCTTGAAGCGCACCTCGAGCGTCTCCTTGTTGTAGCGGCGCCCGTGGCAGGTCTCGCAGGGCACGTAGACGTCGGGCAGGAAGTGCATCTCGATCTTGATCTGGCCGTCGCCCTTGCAGGTCTCGCAGCGGCCGCCGCGCACGTTGAAGGAGAAGCGGCCCGGCTTGTAGCCGCGCACCTTCGCCTCCGGCGTCAGCGAGTACAGCTCCCGCACGTGCGTGAACAGGTCGGTGTACGTGGCCGGGTTGGAGCGCGGCGTGCGGCCGATCGGCGACTGGTCGATGTCGATCACCTTGTCGAAGCGCTCGATCCCCTCCACGCCCAGGTGGTCGCCGGGCTTGACGCGCGTGCGGTTGAGCCGGTTGGAGAGCGCCTTGTAGACGATCTCGTTCACGAGCGTCGACTTGCCCGAGCCGGAGACGCCGGTGACGCAGACGAGCTTGCCGACCGGGAAGGAGACGTCGATGCCCTTCAGGTTGTGCATCGAGGCGCCGCGCACGGTGAACCAGCCGCGGTCGTCCGTGCGCCGCGGCGGGACGGCGATGCGCCGCTCTCCGGAGAGGAACTGCCCGGTCACCGAGCCCGGCGTGCGCTCGATCTCGGACGCCGGCCCCTCGGCGACGACGTGGCCGCCGTGCTCCCCGGCGCCGGGGCCCATGTCTACGAGGTGGTCGGCGGCCCGCATCATCTGCTCGTCGTGCTCGACCACGAGCACGGTGTTGCCGAGGTCGCGCAGCCGCTCGAGCGTGGCGATCAGCCTCCCGTTGTCGCGCTGGTGCAGGCCGATGGAGGGCTCGTCGAGGATGTACAGGACGCCGACGAGCTGCGAGCCGATCTGCGTCGCCAGGCGCAGCCGCTGCGCCTCCCCGCCGGAGAGCGTCTTGGCGGCCCGGTCGAGCTGCAGGTAGCCGACGCCGACGTTGTCCAGGAAGGTCAGCCGCTCGCGCACCTCCTTGAGGATGCGCCGCCCGATCAGCTCCTCCGTCGGCGTCAGCTCGAGCTCGTCCACGAAGCGGAGCGCGGCGGTGACCGAGAGCTGCGTCAGCTCGTGGATGGACTTGCCGCCCACGGTGACGGCCAGCACCTCCGGCTTCAGGCGCGCGCCTTTGCACTCCGGGCAGGGCCGGAAGCTCATGTACTCCTCGATCCGCTCCCGCTGCTGCGTGGAGTCGGTCTCGCGGTAGCGGCGCTGCAGGCTGGGGACGAGCCCCTCGAAGGCCATCGTGTACTGTCGACGGCGCCCCATCCGGTTGCGGTAGGTGACGAAGATGCGCTCGCCGCCCGTCCCGTACAGGAACCGGTCCTGCTGCTCGGGGGCGAGCTCGCGCCACGGGCGGTCGAGCGGGATCTCGTAGCGCTCCGCGATCGCCTCGATGACGCTCTCGTAGAAGCCGTGCCCGCCGACCGTCCAGGGCACGAGCGCGCCCTCCTCGATCGAGAGCGACGGGTCGGGGACGAGCAGCTCGGGGTCGATCTCGAGCTGCGCGCCGAGCCCGGTGCAGCGCGGGCAGGCGCCGTGCGGGGAGTTGAAGGAGAAGATGCGCGGCTCGAGCTCCGGCAGGGAGACGCCGTGCACCGGACAGGCGAGGTTCTCGGAGAAGGTGAGCTCCTCGCCGTCCAGCACGTCCACGACGACGAGGCCCTGCGCGAGCGAGGCGGCCGTCTCCACCGACTGCGTGAGCCGCTGCCGCAGGTCCGCCTTCATCACGAGGCGGTCGACGACGACCTCGATGGTGTGCTTGAACTTCTTGTCGAGGACGATCTCCTCCTCGAGCAGGCGCTGCTCGCCGTCCACCTTGACGCGGGTGAAGCCGTCCCGGCGCAGCTCCTCGAGCACGTCCCGGAACTCGCCCTTGCGGTCGCGCACGACCGGCGCGTTCACCGTGAAGCGCGCCCCCTCGGGCAGGCGCAGCACCTGCTCCACGATCTGGTCGAGCGACTGGCCCGCGATCGGGCGGCCGCAGATCGGGCAGTGCGGGCGCCCGATGCGCGCGTACAGCAGGCGCAGGTAGTCGTAGATCTCGGTCACCGTGCCGACCGTGGAGCGCGGGTTCCGCGAGGTCGTCTTCTGGTCGATCGAGATCGCAGGCGAGAGCCCGTCGATCGAGTCCACGTCGGGCTTCTCCATCATCTGCAGGAACTGCCGCGCGTAGGCCGAGAGCGACTCCACGTAGCGGCGCTGGCCCTCCGCGTAGATGGTGTCGAAGGCGAGCGAGGACTTCCCCGAGCCGGAGAGCCCCGTCACGCACACGAGCGCGTTCCGCGGGATGCGGACGGTGACGTTCTTCAGGTTGTGCTCGCGCGCCCCGTGGACGACGAGCTCGTCGGCCGGACCCATGGGGCCGTCATTCTACCCGCCCGAACAGATGTTCGATCGGACAGGCGCAAAGGTTTCCTAACCTCCGTCGAGTAGAAGGCTCCCGTGCGCGCCCTCCTCGTCCTCTCCGGCGTCCTAGCCGCACTCGCCGCCGGGTGCGGCGGCGACGAGGCGAGCCCGACATGGGCCGGGCCCCCCGACCCGGGCGCGGACGGCTCCGTCGCAGTGGACGGCTACAACGCCTACCTCGCGGACGTGGACGAGGTCTGGGAGGGGTCGGCCGCGCTCGTCGCCTCGCACTTCCTGCGCCTGGACGAGCGCACCGCCGCCCGCACGACGATCGCCGGCAGCGCCGGGCCCGAGGGAGCGGGGCCGCACACCGTCGTGGTGACGCTGGACGGCCTGCTCGACGACTCGGTCGCGGCCGAGCGCTGGACGCTCGAGCTCGCCGAGGCGGGCGAGGGCTACGAGCTGACGGGCGCGCGGCGCGAGCTGCGCTGCCAGCCGGGTCGCGGGCACGAGGGCTTCGCGCCCGAGCCCTGCGTCTGACGGAGGCGTCGCCGTCGCCGCGGCGCCCCGGAGGGCGCCGCGGCGACGGACTGCTCGCTTACGGGTACAGCGGCGGCTGCGTCGGGGGCGGAGGCTCCGAGCCGCCCGAGTCGTCGCCGGCCTCGGCCGCCTTGGACGCCTTCACCTGCCCGCGGATCTCGCCCGCGGCGTTCCTCGCCGTGTGGATGTTCACGTACGCGCGCCCGGCGCGGATCGTGCGCAGCTGGGCGTGCGTGATCGTCGCGGCGCCGCGCTGGCCGTTGCGGCACGGCCCGCAGAGCGGGACGAGCACGCCCCCGGCCGTGCCCGGCCGACCGACGTGGATGTGGGCGGCGACGGCGCGCCCGCTCAGCTTCGAGAACGTCAGGCGCCAGGTGAGGCGGGCCCGGTCGTTCGCGCGCTCCACCGCCTTGCCGGTGAAGAGCCCCACGGCTCCCGCCGGCACGCGGGCGGGCTTCGGCACCTCGAAGCGCGCGCGCAGGTTGGCGGTCAGGTTGTAGGTATCCGCGGCCGGCTCGGCCGCGGCGACGCCCGCCAGCAGCAGGGCGCCGACGGCGACGGCGATCGTCCCTCGCATTCGGCTCTCCTTCGGTTCGCTTGCAGGAGGTGGTACGCCCGCCGGCGCGCGGCGGTTTGCCTCAGCGGCGCGCGGCGCGCCAGCGGCCGAAGATGAGGCCGCCCACCGTGAGGCCGAGCCCGAACGTGCCGAGGGCGAAGGCGCCGACCGCGAGCAGCTTGCGCCACAGGGAGAGGCGCTGCCAGCGCCCGATCGCCTCTTCCTCCTCCTGCGAGAGCGGCTCGCCGCGGCGCTGCTTGCGAACGGCGCCTCCCGCATGCAGCCGGATGCGAAACGG
>DATLYU010000144.1:0-2521 GCA_035574435.1 Gaiellaceae bacterium
CGGGGTTGAGCGGCCCGAGCAGGAAGGCGGCGCGGTCGGCCCGCGCGGGGTCGTCGAGGACGAGGGCCAGCTGCGCGTCTCCCCACCCCTCGGGCAGGCCGCGCTCGATGCGGCCCCACTGCTCGACGAGGCTCATCCGGCTGAGCATAAACTCCGGGCAGTGGCCAAGGTCGAGAGGAAGGCGGGGGTCTCCGAGGAGCTGCTGCGCGACTTCTTCCGCGAGATGCTCCTCATCCGCCGCTTCGAGGAGAAGGTCGAGGAGCGCTTCCGGGCGGGCGACCTGCCCGGCTTCCTGCACGTGGCGATCGGCCAGGAGGCGGTCGCCACCGGCGTTTGCGCCGCGCTCGAGCGCACGGACGTGATCGCGTCCACGCACCGCGCGCACGGGCACGCGATCGCCAAGGGCACTCCCGTCGAGCGGATCATGGCCGAGCTGTACGGGAAGGTGGAGGGCTGCTCGCGCGGCTACGGCGGCTCCATGCACCTGTACGACCTGGAGGTCGGGAACCTGGGCGCGAACGCGGTCGTGGCGGGCGGGATCCCGGCCGTCGTCGGGGCCGCGCTCGCCTTCCAGATGCGCGGCGAGCAGCGGGTGGCGGTCGCCTTCTTCGGCGACGGGGCGACGAACACCGGCACGTTCCACGAGTCGCTCAACCTCGCGCAGCTCTGGAAGGTCCCGGCCGTGTTCGTGCTCGAGAACAACGGCTGGGCCGAGTCCACGCCGGCCCCGCAGCAGCTCCCGCTCCCCGTGGACGAGCTCGGCAAGCGCGCGGCCGCGTACGGGATGAAGCTGATCGAGGCCGACGGGCAGGATGTGGAGGCCGTCTACCTGGCGGCGCTCGCCGCGCGCGAGCACGCGCTCTCCGGCAAGGGCCCGGTGCTGCTGCACCTGCGCACGTACCGCCTGACCGGCCACTTCGTCGGCGACCCGCAGGTGTACCGCGACAAGGAGGAGCTGCGGCGCGAGCGCGAGGAGAAGGACCCGATCACGCTCCTGCGCGCCCGGCTCGAGCTCTCCGACGAGGAGTTCGCTTCCGTGGACGCGGAGGTGACCGCCGAGGTGGAGGCGTCGGTGGAGTTCGCGAACGCGGGCACAGACCCCAAGCCCGAGGACGCGCTCGCGTTCGTCTATGCCTGAGCTGACCTACCGGGAGGCGGTCCGCGACGCGTTGCGCCGGGCGCTGCGCGAGGACGAGTCCGTGTTCATCATGGGCGAGGACATCGGCGAGATGGGCGGCTCCATGGCCGTCACGCAGGGCCTGCTGGAGGAGTTCGGCTCCACGCGCGTGCGCAACACGCCGATCTCGGAGATGGCGATCGTGGGCACCGGGATCGGGGCCGCCATCCAGGGCATGCGGCCGATCGTGGAGATCATGTACGAGGACTTCCTCACGCTCTCCATGGAGCAGATCGTCAACCAGGCGGCGAAGCACCGGACGATGTCCGGCGGGCAGGTCAAGGTGCCGCTCACGATCCGCACGCAGGGCGGCGCGGGGTGGTCGCCGGGCGCGCAGCACGCGCAGCAGCTCGAGGCCTGGTTCGTGCACGTGCCCGGGCTGAAGGTCGTGTTCGCCTCGACGCCCGAGGACGTGCGCGGCCTGCTCTGGTCGTCCATCTACGACGACAACCCCGTGCTCTTCTTCGAGCACCGCACCCTGTACCCGATCAAGGGCGAGGTGCCCGAGGAGCTCGAGCCGATCCCGCTCGGCCGGGCCCGGGTGCACCGCGAGGGCGAGGACGTGACCGTGATCGCGACCGGCCGCCTCGTGCACGAGGCGCTCGAGGCGGCGGAGGAGGCGGAGCGGGAGGGCATCTCGGTGGAGGTGGTGGACCCGCGCACGCTGCTTCCGCTGGACGAGGAGACGATCCTGGCGTCCGTGCGCAAGACGACGCGCTGCGTGACCGCGCACGAGGCGGTCGTGCGGGGCGGCTTCGGCGCCGAGCTGGCCGCCGTCGTCCAGCACGGCGCCTTCGACTGGCTGGACGCGCCGATCGAGCGGGTCGGCGCGAAGTTCGCCCCGCTCCCGTTCGCGCCCGCCCTGGAGCAGTGGGTCGTCCCGCACGCCGCCGACGTGCTGGAGGCGATCCGCCGCACCGTCGCCCGGAGCTGAGCCCGGATGGCGGTCGAGGTCAAGCTCCCGCGTCTCGGCCAGGGCATGGAGGCGGGCACCATCGTCCG
Source organism: Gaiellaceae bacterium (assembly GCA_035574435.1). Classification (GTDB taxonomy): domain Bacteria; phylum Actinomycetota; class Thermoleophilia; order Gaiellales; family Gaiellaceae; genus GMQP-bins7. The sequence continues at coordinate 2,180 of DATLYU010000144.1, forward strand.
CTGGCTGAAGGCCGAGGGCGAGCCGGTCGCGAAGGGCGAGCCGCTGTACGAGCTGGACACGGACAAGGTGACGCAGGAGGTGGAGGCCGAGGCCGAGGGCGTCCTGCTCAAGATCGTGGTGCCCGAGGGCGAGGTCGAGGTGGGGCGGACGATCGCGGTCATCGGCGGCGAGGGCGAGGACGTGTCCGCGCTCCTCGAGGCCGCGCAGGGTGGCGACGGGGAAGGCCCGGTCGCCGGTGCGGCGCCTGCCGCCCGGCCCGCCGCGGAGCTCGCTTCCGAAGCGGAGCGGCCGGCCGCGCAGGCTGCGCCCACGGCGGCTCCTGCCGAGGCGCCTGCTCCCGC
>DATLYU010000145.1:0-8815 GCA_035574435.1 Gaiellaceae bacterium
CGGGCGCTCCTCCTCGGCGGCGCCGGCGTCGCGCTGGCGCTCGTAGGCGCCTTCGCCGTCGCGCGGCTGGCGACGGGCGGGGGGCCCGGGACCGCGTCCGGCACCACGGTCGTCCTCGCGGCGGCGGCGCTCTCAGCCGCCTGGCTCGTCGCCCTCCTCGGCTTCCTCCTCCGCTACCGGCGCCACGGGCGCGACCTGGACAGCTGGATGTGCCTGGCCGCCACGCTCGCGCTCTTCGCCGAGCTCCACCTCGCGCTGACCCCGGTCGTCTCCGGCGAGTACGTGCGGCCGGGTGACTTCCTGCGCATCATCGGCTACGGGATCCTGCTCGTCGGGGTGTGGCGGGCGATGGCGCAGGCGGAGTTCGGGCGCGCCGTCGCCGAGGAGCGGGCGCGGGTCGCGCGCGAGATCCACGACGGCCTCGCCCAGTACCTGTTCGCCGTCTCCACCCAGGTGGACATGCTGGAGGCGGGCGCGCCGCTCGAGGACGTGCTGCCCCGCTTGAAGCGCGCCGCGGCCGCCGCCCAGCAGGAGGCCCGCTTCGCCGTGCTCGCCCTCTCCTCGGCGGGCGGCAGCGCCCGCTTCGACTCGGCGCTGCGGCGGTACGTGGACGTGCTCACCGCGGACGGGGAGCTGGAGGTCGAGCTCGAGGTCGACCCTCGCGTCCGGCTCGCCCCGGACGAGCAGATCGAAATCTTCCGGATCGTGCAGGAAGGGCTCGGCAACGCGCGCCGGCACGCGGGCGCCCGCCGCGTGGTGGTGCAGATCGCCCAGCGCGGCGCCCGCCGGGTCGTCGCCGTGCGCGACAACGGGGCGGGCTTCGACGCCGAGGCGACCGGCGAGGGCCAGGGTTTGCGCAACATGCGCCGCCGGGCGGAGGCGATCGACGGCGACCTCACGCTCCGCTCAGCGCCGGGGCGGGGGACCGCGATCGAGGTCGTCCTCCGGCCCGCCTAGCGGCCGACCCTCCGAGGGCCGACTCGCCCGGAACGCGCTCCGCGTAAGGTCACCCCGGGCTGCAGCGTCGCATTGACGGCTGGCTTCTCATCCACGAGAATCGCGATCAGGGTACGCACGTCCGCGCGCCCGCTCCTGAAGGAGGCGACATGGCCTGGAGTGTCAAGGGGACGTTCATCGAGACGTGCTCCTGCGATTTCTTCTGTCCCTGCAACTTCAACCTCGCCAACGGTGCCGACTACGACTACTGTCGGGTCGCGCTCGTCTTCAATCTGACCGAAGGCAACGTCGACGGAACCGACGTCGCGGGGCTTGCCGTGGCCGCGGTCGTGGACAGTCCGAAGGTGATGACCGACGGAAACTGGCGGCTCGGCGTCCTCATCGACGAGCGCGCGTCCGACGAGCAGGCGGAGAAGCTCCTCGGCGTCTTCAGCGGGCAGCTCGGCGGCCCGATGGAAGCGCTCGGGCCGCTCGTGGGCGAGAACCTCGGAGTCGAACGGGCGCGTTTCGAGATTCGCGAGGATGGGCCCCGGCACGGGGTGAAGATCGGCGACGCGGTCGACTTCGAGATCGAGGACGTCGTGCCGGTCGGCGTCGAGACGGGAGAGCCTGCGCGAATCGTCGGCATCTTCCATCCCGTCGGCTCAGACTTCACCGTCTCGAAGGCGACGAGAGCACGCGTCAACGCGTTCGGCATCGAGTTCGAAGGCAAGTCCGGCCTCTACACGTCCGAGTTCGCCTGGGCCGCCTGAGGCCGTGATCGCCTCAGCGGACGAGCGTCGCGCGGCTGCCGCGGGACTGGCGCCGGCGTTGGCGGCCGTGCGTGCCCGGCTCGGGCTCGTCGCTTCGCTCTTCGCTCTCGCCGCCCTCGCGTGGTGGCTCACGGTCGACCGCATGCGCGGCATGGACGAGGGGCCGGGGACCGATCTCGGAACCCTCGGCTGGTTCCTCGGCGTGTGGGTCGTGATGATGGTCGCGATGATGTTCCCATCCGTCTCGCCGACGGTGGCGCTCTATGTGCGCATGACGCGGCGGCGAACGCCGCTCGCGCCGCTCGTCTTCGCCTCCGGCTATCTGCTCACATGGAGCGGCGCAGGGGTCCTCGCCTTCGCGATCTCGGAGCTCGCGGGCAGCCTTCTCGGCGACGAGCTCGCCTGGGACCGGGCGGGACGCTGGGTTGTCGGCGCGACCCTCCTCGCCGCCGCCCTCTACGAGCTGACCCCGCTCAAGGATGTCTGCCTCGGCAAGTGCAGGAGCCCGCTGGGCTTCCTCCTTGGCTCCTGGCGCGGCGGTCTCTCGGGAGCGCTACGGATGGGGACGCGCCACGGCGCCTGGTGCGTCGGCTGCTGCTGGGCGCTGATGGCCGCGCTCTTCGCGCTTGGCGTGATGAGCATCGCCTGGATGGCGTTCGTGGCCGGGCTGATCGCCGCCGAGAAGACGCTCCCTTGGCGTCGGGCCGTCACCTACGGGACGGCGGGCATCCTCCTTCTTCTCGCGGTGTTGGTGCTCGCGGCGCCCGGCGTGATCCCCGGGTTCACGATCCCGGGGAGCGGCTCGATGAAGTAGGCGGTCGAATCCTGTTTCGGCTTGGTGGCTACCGATCCTCTGATGATCTCGGCGTATGCGCGACCGATTCGAGCTGGAAGAACCCTTCGCTCCGGTCGCGGACGAACGCGACGCCAATGACCTGGTAACGCGCCTTTGGCCTTCTGTGATGCCTATTTGACCTATTCCCGAACGAGCGCCCGCGTCCGTCGGACGTGCCAGTCGAGGCCCATCTCCTGGAAGCGCGCGGCGGCGCGGCGCAGCAGCTCCTCGTCCCCGCGGACGGCGCCGAGCGCGCGCAGGGCGACGGCCTCCGCGAACGTGTCCGGCTGGAGCAGCGGCTGCGCCTCTCGCTCGACGGCCTCGCGGTCGCCGAGCTCGACCAGCGCTTCCAGCCGCGCCGTCCGCGCGGCCAAGCCGAAGCTGAGGAAGTGCTCCGCCGAGGCCACGGCGGGCTCCGCGACGCGGGCGAGGTCGCCGCGGGCGAGCGCAAGCCAGGTGCGAGCCGAGTCGATCGCGAGCCCGTAGCCCTCCATCCCCAGCTCGTCCGCCGCCCGCTCGAGCTCGGCCGCGCGGGCGAGGTCGCCCGCGTAGGCGTGCGCTGCCGCGCAGAGGAGGAGCGAGCGCGGGTTGCGGGCGCAGGGCGTGGCGACGTTCGCGAGCACCGCCTCCTCGACGCGCGCGGTCAGAGCGAGGATCTCGCCCCATCCCCCCGCGAGCTCCTCGACCTCGAGCCGCAGCGCCAGGCCGTGCACCTGGTGGTGCGAGGAGAGCCGCCGCGATAGCCGGTCGGCCTCCTCCGCCAAGCGGCGCGCCTCTCCGAACCTCCCCACCGCCAGGCGGACGGGCACGGCACTCTCGTGGATCTGGACGACGTGGTCGGGGTCGTTGATGCGGTCGAGCAGGTCCAACCGGCGCTGCGACCACATCAGCGACTCCTGGAAGCGGCCCGCGTAGAACGCCGCCGTCGCGCAGGCCTCGAGCGCGTACGAGCGTAGCTCGACATCCCCGAGCCGCTCGGCGAGTGCGTTCGCCTCGCGGGCCGCGGCATCGTCTCCCTCCGGCCGCCAGTTCGCCCGGGCGATCAGAGCCCGCGCGCGGGCCGGGCTGTCGGCGTCGGCGAGCTCGAGCGCGCGCCCGATCCAGCCCTCGACGAGCTCGGGGTCGGGCCGGCGCTTCCACATCCCCGAGCGGGCGGAGGTGTGGAACGCGAGCAGGCTGTAGGTGTCGGCGCGCGTCCGCGGGTCGGGGGAGACGCGGAGCGAGCTCTGCATCGCGGTCCAGAACGCCTCGCCGTCGTAGCGGAGGGCGTGGACGCGGCCGACGTCGCGCCACAGCTCGGCCTCCGTCGTCCCGCTCGCGAGCGCGAGCGCCCGCTCGAGCAGCGCGATCGCGTCGTCGACCTCGTAGCGGCGGACGGCCAGCTCGGCGGCCCGGCGGAGCCAGGCCACCGCCTTGCCAGCCAGCTCGGCGCGCCTCGGCTCCTCGCCCGCCCACGCGAGCTCGGACGTCCTCGGGGCGGACCGCCTCCGGTAGTGGTGGGCGAGTAGGGCCGCGCTCTCGTCGCGGCCCTCGCCCGCTCTCTCCAGCCACTCGGCGAAGGCGGCGTGCAGGCGGGCGCGCTTCGCCTTCGTCAGGCCCGCGTAGGCGACTTCCCGCGTCAGCGCGTGCTTGATCGCGTACTCGCGCTCGCCGGCCATGCTCGAGCTCGACCGCCGCCGCACGAAGTCGCGCTCCTCGAGAAGCTCGAAGGCGGGCTCCGCCCCGTCGAGCAGGTCGCGCACGGCGCCCGCCCAGAAGACGCGGCCCACGACGGCGGCGGCCTGGAGCGCGGCCTTCTCGAGCGGCGGGAGCAGGTCGATGCGCGCGGCGAGGACGGCCTGCACCGAGTCCGGTACCGCGAAGCCCGCGGGCAGCTCCCGCACGCGCCACCCGCCGTCGCTCGGCTCCAAGACGCCCCGATCGATCAGCGTCCCCACCAGCTCCTCGAGGAAGAACGGGTTGCCCTCCGAGCGGGCGACCACGAGCTCGCGCAGCTCCCCAGGCAGCGTCCCGGCCAGCGCCTCCTCGAGCAGACGCTCCGCGTCGCCGCTCGTCAGCGGCTCGAGGCCGAGGATCGAGGCGTTGCGACGGCCTCCCGCCCATGCCGGCCGCCGCTCGAGCAGCTCCGGCCGCGCCGTGGCGAGCAGGAGCAGCGGCCCCTCGACCTCCCGGATCACGCGCTCGAGCAACACGAGCAGCGGCTCATCCGCCCAGTGCAGGTCCTCGACCAGCACGACCGCGGGCCGCTCCCGCACGAGCTCGGCGAGGAACTCGGCCCAGGCCTCGTGCAGGCGGTCGCGCGCCGTCATCGGGTGCAGCTCCCCGGCCACGTCGAGGCCGAGCGCGAGCCCGAGGATCGTCCGGCCGCCCAGCCGGCCCAGGGCGACGTCGCGCGGGTCGTTCTCGAGGATTCCGAAGTGCTCCTTGAGGATCTCGCCCAGCGGCCAGTAGGTGATCGCATGGCCGTAGGGGAGGCAGCGGCCCGTCCGCCGGAGCGGCTCGTCGGTGAGCCCGCCCAGCCATCTCCACAGCTCGCGCACGAGCCGCGTCTTGCCCACGCCGGCGTCGCCCATGATCGTCACCAGGTGCGGCTCGCCGCTCGTGACCACGCGCCCGAAGGTGGCGCGCAGCACGTCGAGCTCCGCCTCGCGGCCCACGAACGCCGGCCGCAGCCCGCCGACGCCGCGCGGCCGCATCAGCGTCAGGGCGCGGACGAGCCGGCGGCAGGCCACGCCGTGGCGCTTGCCCTTCGCCTCGATCCGCATCAGGTCGCCGAGCTCGAACGCCCCACGCACGAGCGCGACCGTCCGCTCGCCGACGAGGATCTCCCCTGGCGCCGCGTTCTGCTCCAGCCGGGCGCACACGTTGACCGCGTCCCCGGTGACGAACGAGCTGCCCTCGCGCGCCTGCCCGACCACCACCTCGCCCGAGTTGACCCCGACGCGCATCTGCAGCCGGCCGCCGAACAGCTCGCTCAACCGGCGCCGCATCGCCAGCGCCGCGTGCAGCGCCCGCTCGGCGTGGTCCTCCTGGGCCGCTGGCGCCCCGAAGACGGCCATCACCGCGTCGCCCGCGAACTTCTCGACCGTCCCGCCGGCGCCCGCGATCTCCGCGGCCATCGCGTCGTAGAACCGCTCGAGCAGGGCCCGCGTCCGCTCGGGATCCTGCTCGCCGCCGAGCTCCGTCGAGCCGACGAGGTCGGCGAACAATACGGTGGCGACCTTCCGCTCCTCGCTGGCGGGCGCCGCCCCCAAGGCGGCGCCGCAGGAGGGGCAGAAGCGGGCGTCCGCGGGGACGTCGGCACCGCAGGACGCGCAGGCCATAGGGCAATTGTGCGTCTGCGAACGGACTCCCGCTAGGCGCTGCTCGAGCAGTGGGGCGGGCTCCCGCCCGCGAGCAGGCTCCCCCTCGTCAAGACCTGCTGGAGACGCTCACGACCGCCGCGCGCGAGACGAGCCGCCGCTCGTGAGCCGCGACGAGTTCCCCGACCTCGCCGGCGACGACGCCGACCTCGAGAGCCGCATCCGCGCCTCCGAGATCGCTCTCGCGGATGCACGACGCCGCAGCTTCTCCTCTGCAGCTCCACCGTGCGCACGACGCCGCCAAGGCATATAGAAAACCCCCGCGTTTGCGGGGGTTTTCCGTAGCAGGCCTGTAAGCCGGATTCTGTCGAGGGTGACCATCCATCTGTGCGGCGCACCCGGTCCCTCGGCGGGCCGCGTCGTCGGGACCTGCTTCGCCTTGCACCGGACGGGGTTTGGCGAGCCGGCCGTGTCGCCACGGCCGCTGGTGGGCTCTTACCCCACCGTTTCACCCTTGCCGGCCGCCCGCGGTCGCGGGCGACGTAGGCGGTCTGCTCTCTGTTCCACTTTCCGTCGGCTTTCGCCGCCTGGGTTTCCCCAGCGTCCTGCCCTGCGGTGTCCGGACTTTCCTCAGGCGCCTGCCGGCGGAGCCGGCGCGGCGCCCGCGGTCACCCGGCCTGCACGGCCATTCTAGCCCGGGAGCGAACGAAAATCGGCGCGGCCCGAGCCGCCGCGAGCGGCCTCAGCCGGCCGGCGAGGCCCGCACGGCGGCGGCCCGCGCGAGCGCGGGGAGCGCCACCTCCGGCACCTCGCACCCCTCGACGAGCAGCGAGCGGCACTCCGGGCAGGCGATCACGCCCTCGAGGCGGAGCAGGAACTCGCCGCAGACCGGGCACTCCAGGCTCGCCCCGCGGACGATCGCGGCGAGCTCCTGGTCGAGCGTGCGGGTGAACGGGGCGACGCTCACGCGAGACTCCGGAACACCCCCGTCACCCGGCCCAGGATCCGCACGTGCTCCGGGTAGAGCGGCTCGAGCGCGCTGTTCTCCGGCTGCAGGCGGACGCGGCCGTCCGGCTCCCGGTAGAAGGTCTTCACCGTCGCCTCGTCCGCGGCCTCGTCCTCGCCCACGAGCGCGACCACAATCTCCCCGTTGCGGGCGTCGTCCTGGCGGCGGACGACGACGACGTCCCCGTCCAGGATGCCTGCCTCGACCATCGAGTCGCCCTTCACCCGGAGCAGGAAGTCGGCGTCCCGGCCGAGCGGCGGCGGCACGGCGATCTCGTCCTCGATCGCCTCCTCGGCGAGCAGCGGGCCGCCCGCCGCGATCCGCCCGAGAAGCGGCAGCACGGGCGCCGCAGGCGCCGGCCGGCCAGCGGCCTCGGGGCGGCGCCGCCCGACGAGCTCGAGCGCGCGCGGCTTCGTGGGGTCGCGCCGGAGCAGGCCGGCGCGCTCCAGGTTGGCGAGGTGCGCGTGCACGGTGGAGGGCGAGGCGAGCCCGACGGCGTCGCCGATCTCCCGCACGGTCGGGGGGTAGCCGTGCTCGTCCACGTACTCGACGAGGAACTGCCAGATCTCCTGTTGCCGGGTGGTCAGCATCTGCGCTCCAGTGCTCGGTGGCGAACGTGTGTTCGCGAAGCAGGGTAGAGGGAGGGGCGGACGGCGTCAAGCGCTTGGAGGCGCTGTCCACGCGAGAGGCGGCCTCCCGGCCGCCCCCATGCGCTGGAGAGGACTTGAACCTCCACGGCCTAAAGCGGCCACTAGGCCCTCAACCTAGCGCGTCTACCAATTCCGCCACCAGCGCGTGCACGCTGATTCTAGCCGCCTACAGAAGGTGGAAGAGGACGACGGTGTTGATCCCGAAGAGCACCGCCATCGCCACCGTCAGCCGGGTCAGGTTCCGCTCCACGATGTGCGTGCCGCCCTGCGAGTGGGGCGTGAAGCCGAGCCCGCCCATCCCCGCCTCGCGTCCGGAGTGCATGAGAACGAGCGCGATGATCACCGCGCTCAGCAGCACCTGGAGGACGGCCGACACCTGCAGCCAGAGGGCGAGCACCATCGCGCGGCGAGGATAGCAGCGGCCCTGTAGCCTCCCGGGGTGGTCGCCGGTGAGGATATCCGCGCCCGGATCCAGAGGCTGCTCGTCACGGGCGACAACCGCCTGAAGCAGGGGGTGGCCCCGGAGAAGGTGCGCGCGACCTACGAGGAGGCGCTCGCGCTCGCCCGGGAGGCGGGGATCGAGGAGGGCGTCCGTCCGCTGGTCGAGCTCAGGCTCGCCGACCTCGAGCGGCTCGCTCGAGGATCGCCTCCACCCGCGCCGCCTGCCGCCTGACGTCGTGCGCCTCCGCCGCCTCGCGCGCCGCGAGGTTGGGGCGGGGGAAGGCGGCCGCCGCGTCCAGGGCGCGCCGGAGCTCCTCCTCGTCCTCCGGGTCGACGAGGACGCCGGCCGTCGGCGGGACGAACTCGGGCGGGCCGCCCACCCGGGTGGCGACGACCGTGCGCGCCGAGGCCATCGCCTCCAGGGCGGCGATCCCGAACGGCTCCACGAGGCTCGGCTGGCAGAGGACGTCGCAGGCGGCGAGCCAGGCCGGAACCGCCTCGTGCGGCACCCGCCCGGCCAGGCGCACCCCGGGCCGCCCCTCGAGCGCCGGGCGGAGCGGCCCGTCGCCGACGAACGCGAGCGAGCCCTCGCCGCGGGCCTCGAAGGCGCGCGCGAGGCGGAGGACGTTCTTGCGCTCGGAGAGCGCGCCCAGGCAGAGGAAGCGGGTGCCCTCCCCCTCCCAGCCCACCTCGGCGCGGGCGGCGGCGGCGTCCCGGGGCGCGAAGCGCTCCAGGTCGACCCCGCAGTCCACGACCTCGACCTTCCCCGCCGCCTCCGGGACCGCGGCCTCGAGGCGCCGGCGGAGCCAGTCGGAGACCGCGACCACGGCCGCCGCGCGGCGGACGACGGCCCGCGTCGCGGCGCGCACGGC
>DATLYU010000146.1:0-22019 GCA_035574435.1 Gaiellaceae bacterium
GGGCAAACGGGTCGAGCTACGCGAGCAGCGGCTCGAAGCGCTCGCGCCACTCGCGGTCGCTCACCGAGCGGCGGAAGAGCTGCTCGAGGACGCTCCGCGGCGACCGGCGCTCCTCGTAGGCGACGAGGCAGACGCAGGCGACGAGGAGGTGGCGCAGGAGCTCCGGGTCGAGACGTGCGACCGCGAGGCCGCGCTCGAACGCCCACACGGTCCGCTCGGCGTCCGAGCTCGGGCGGCGCGCCCGGATCTCGTCGAACAGGCGCTCGGCGTCGATCGCGTCCCAGTCCACGTCCCCGCCAGTATGGCTGTCCCTGCGGAGGCGCCGACTCGCCGCCGCGGGCCGCGTTTGCACGCTCGGGCGGCGGGTAGTCCCCCGGGTGGACGTCAGCGGAGCAATCCGACGAGAGGAGGGTTCCATGCACACGGATCTCTGGACGTATCGCGAGTCCTCGCAGCTGGGTGCCGACATCATGGCCGCCGACCTGACGGGGTTCGACGTCGAGGCCCTGGACGGCTCGATCGGGAGCGTGGACGAGGCGACGTACGAGACCGGGCGCAGCTACCTCGTGGTGGACACCGGCCCGTGGATCTTCGGCAAGAAGGTCATGCTCCCGGCCGGGGTCGTGCGCTCGGTCGACGAGGCGGACGGCAAGGTGTTCGTCAACCGCACGAAGGACGAGATCAAGAGCGCGCCCGAGCTCGACGAGTCGCTCCTCGCCGACGAGGGCTACCGCTCACGGCTCGGCACGTACTACGGCCCGGAGGGACAAGCCTTCCGGGAGTGGGACGACACCGTCTAGCGGCGCGAGCCGCCGCGCTGCGAGGGGGCCGGCCGGGCGCGCAGCCCGCCGGCCTCCCGGAGCGCCACGAGCGCGAGCACGCGCACAGCGCGCGCGGCGCGCGGATCGGGGCCGTGCGGGCGGGCGAGCCGGAGCAGGCGTGCGAGGGGCGCGACCATCCGTCCGGGCTACCCGCCCCGCGCGTTCGCGCAACCTCGTGGACGGGTATCCGCCAGCCGTGACCCGGTCCGTCCGCATCGCCGCCGCGGGCGACGTGCACGCCTGCGAGCCGCTGCGCGACCATCTCGCCCGCTCCTTCGCCTCGGCCGCCGAGCGCAGCCAGCTCGTGCTCCTCGCCGGCGACCTGACGACGCACGGCCTGCCCGACCAGGCCGAGGTCCTCGCGGAGGTGTGCGGCGACCTCCCGGTGCCAATCGTGGCCGTGCTCGGCAACCACGACCACCACTCCGGCTGTGCCGCCGAGGTGCGGGCGGCGCTCGAGGACGGCGGCATCCGCGTGCTCGAGCGCGACCACACGATCGTGGAGGTGGACGGCGTCGAGGTCGGGGTGGTCGGGACGAAGGGCTTCGTGGGCGGGTTCCCCGGCGCGGAGATCCCGGACTTCGGGGAGCGCGCCCTGCGCGAGGTGTACCGCGAGACGACGCTCGAGGTGGAGGCGCTCGAGCGCGGCCTGGAGGCGATCTCGGGCTGTCACAAGTGCGTCGTCCTCCTGCACTACGCACCCACGCAGGAGACGCTCGTCGGCGAGCCCGAGCCCATCTGGGCGTTCCTCGGCTCCGGACGGCTCGCCGCCCCGATCGGCATGCACCGTCCGGACGCCGTCTTCCACGGCCACGCCCACCGGGGAACGGCGCGCGGCACGATCGGCCCGGTGCCCGTCCACAACGTGGCCGTCCACGTCACAGGCCAGGACTTCGCGCTCTTCGAGGTCTAGCCGGCGCCGCGCCTCGGAGCGCGGCGAGCGTCTCCCGGGCGAGGACGAGGTCGGCGAGGAGCTCGCCGCGCCGGGCCTGCCGCTCCTCCTGCGCGCGTAGGACCGCGGACGGGTGGATGGTGACGAGCGCGGGCGTGCCGTCCGGGAGCTCGACCCGGCGGCCGCGCAGCTCCCCCACCCGCGCGCTCCTCCCGAGCAGCGCCTGCGCCGCGGTCGCGCCCAGGCAGAGGACGAGCGCCGGCTGCACGATCGCGAGCTCGAGCCCGAGCCAGTGGCCGCAGGCCTCGATCTCGGTCCAGCTGGGCGTGTCATGGATGCGCCGCTTGCCCGCGGGGCGCCACTTGAAGTGCTTGACCGCGTTCGTGACGTACGCCTCGCGCGGCTCGACGCCGGCCTCGGCGAGCAGCTCGCGCAGGAGCCGGCCGGCGGGCCCGACGAACGGCCGGCCCTGCCGGTCCTCGACGTCGCCCGGCTGCTCGCCGACGAGCATGAGCCCGCTCCGGCGGCCCTCGCCGAAGACGGTCTGCGTCGCGCGCGCGTACAGGTCGCAGCGGGTGCAGGCGGCCGCCTCCCGCCGGACGCTCGCCAGGGAGGGCGGCCGCGGGCTCACCTCCGCTTCCGGTGCTTGGGCGGCAGCGAGCGCTCCAGCTCCTTCACGTCCAGCCCCTGCTTCTCGAGCAGCGCGTCCAGCTTCGCCTCCATGCGCTCGCTCGAGTCCGGAGACTCGCTCGAGCCCTTCATGACGAGGTAGGTGGCGGCGATGGTGAACGCCGCCAGCTGGAGGAACTCGGACTGCCAGTTCTCGAGCGTGGACTGCCAGAACGCCTGCCAGAAGTCGGCCGACCAGAACTCGGCCCGGGAGTCGTGCTCGCGAGCCTCGTCGGCGAACCGGTACCACTCGACGACGAGCTGCCCGAGCCACGAGACGAGGAACACGGAGAGGAAGAAGAGCCCGAGGCTCCGATCGCGAATCCACTCACGCACGGGATCCTCCTTTCGGGACGGCTACCCGCTCGCAGCCGAGGCCACACACGGGCGGGGGCGCCGCCGCCCCCGCCCGTCCGGCAACGGGCCCTCGCTAGCGAGGGGACCGGCGGGATCCGGCGCGCGAGCGCCGCCCGGCGGTGGAGGGCCCGTTGGAGGCCTCCTTCAGCATCCGCTTGGAGATGGACTCGACGTTCTTCAGCGTCTCCTTCTCCTGGCGGAGGTTCTCCTGCAGGAGCTCGACGGCGTCTCGCCGCTTGAGCGCCCGCGCCTTGCTCACGAGCCCGGTGTAGGCCGCGATCTCGTAGTGCTCCGTCCGCGCGGCCGCGCCGGTGAGGAACATGTCGAGGACCTGGCCGCTCGCCTTCGTCTCCTGGACGAAGTCGTCGTGCTCCTTCTTGATGCCCTCGATCCCGGGGCACGGATGCGCCTGCGGCGTCTCCCCGAGATCCCGGAACACGCGCTCGAGGTTCTCGATCTGCTTCTCCGTCTCCTTCAGATGGCGCGTGAACGCACGGGAGAGCTCGGAGTCGCTCGCCTCGCGGGCGAGCTGCGGGAGCACCTTGGTGAGGGCGTTCTCCGCGTAGTACATGTCCTGGAGCTCGTGGACGAAGAGCTCCTCGGGCGAGGTCACCTGGGTCATGCGCTCCTCCTTCGGCGGTCGGGTGTCGCGTTCTGCTACCCGGCGCGCGCGTCCGCTAACCGTTTGCCGGACCCGGGCCGCGGGAACCGCCCTGTCATGCCCCGCGCGCTCTGGTCGGGAAGCATCGCCTTCGGGCTCGTGAACGCGCCCGTGCGCCTGTACCCGGCGATCGCCGAGCACGACCTCGAGCTGCACCTCGTGCACGTCGAGGACGGCTCCCGGATCGGCTACCAGAAGGTGTGCAAGGCCGAGGGCAAGCCGGTGCCCGCCGACGAGATCGCGAAGGCCTACGAGGTGGAAGGCGAGCTCGTGCTGCTCGACGAGGCCGACTTCGAGGCCGCCGAGAGCGAGGGCTACAAGACGATCGAGATCCTCGCCTTCGTCGCCAGCGACGAGATCGACCCGATCTACCTCGACCGCTCGTACTACCTCGGCCCGCAGGAGGGAGCGGACAAGGTGTACGTCCTCCTGCGCGAGGCGATGACGCGCGCCGGTCTCTCGGCAGTCGTCCGGTACGTCTTCCACGACCGCGAGCAGCTCGGCGCGCTTCGGGTCCGTGGCGACACGCTCGTGCTCTCGCGCCTGCACTACGGCGACGAGGTGAGGCCCGCCGACGAGATCGCGCCCGGGCGGGGCAAGGTGGACGAGCGGGAGCTGGAGCTGGCGCTCGACCTGATCGACCGCTTCGCCGGGCGCTTCGAGCCCGACGCCTACGAGGATCGCTACCGCGCGCGGCTGCTCGCCATCGTGGAGCAGAAGCGCACCGGTGGAGAGACGACGCCGGCCCGCCCCGAGGAGCCCGAGGAGACATCCGACCTGCTGGCCGCGCTGCGCGAGAGCCTGGAGCGCCATACGCAGGACCGGCCGCGTGGCGGGGAGGGCTCGGCACGCGAGCGCGAGGCTCTGGAAGCGCTCACGGCGGAGGAGCTCGCCGAGCGGGCGCGCGAGCTCGGCATCCGCGGGCGCTCCAGGATGAGCAAGCGCGAGCTCGTCCGGGCGGTCGCGCGCGCCGGTCGCTGAGCCGCGTTCCGCGATTGGAGAACGCCCGGACGGGGTATCGAACCGCGACTACGACTGACGGAGGTCATCGTGCTCATCTGGTTGCTCGTGCTGTTGCTGCTCGTCCTCGCCATCGGCGGCGGCGTGGCGGTGTCGAAGTTCCTGTTCTTCCTGCTCGTCCTCGCGCTCGTCCTGGCGCTCTTCGGCGTCTTCAACCGCTCGAGCGTGTGAGGCGCGCGGACACGGTCGGCGCGGGCGGCGGACCCGACCGCCCGCGCCGTAGCGTCGTCGTCGCGGAGAGCGCATACTCCGCGCATACTCCCGCCCGGCACGCAGCCACCTGAGAGCGAACGGCTCGCCCGCCGCTACTTCTCCCTCTTCCGGGAGCGGACGTTTCGCCAGCTCTCGGGCGTCGTCGCGCCGGACGTCGTCATCGAGCTCCGCGCCATCCGCCCCGGTCACGTCGTGCACGGCCGCGAGGAGCTCCTGCGCTTCCTCGAGGAGGAGTTCCCGAGGCGGCTCTGGGAGCCGGTCGCCGCCACCTTTCGCCCGCTCGACGACGAGCGCATCGTCGTCGAGGGCCGGATCCGCTGGATGGACGACGACGGCGTCATCCGCGACGACCCGCGTGTCTGGGCCCTCGAGTTCCGCGAAGGGCTGCTCGTGCGCTCGGTCCCCGCCGAGAGCGTGGCCGAGGCCCGCGCGCTGCTGCAGGGGGAGGCCGGGTAGCGAGCGACGCGCCGCGAGCCCCGCTCGCGCCTGCGCCGGCAGGGCGCTACTCGGATGTCTTGCGGCTGCACTCGCAGACGCCGCGCCTGCGCACGAAGCGGCCGCAGGCGGCGCAGCGGACCTTCAGGCTGGGAAGCCAGAGCATCCGCATCTGGCCACCCAGGAAGAGCATCACGAGGCCCGCCCCGAGGGCCGCGAACCAGGTCGCGTAGGACGCGCTCATCGCGCCTCCGCGCCGACCCGCGGCCGCAGCGCCTGCGCCTCCTCGAGCACCTCGCGCGCGTAGAGGTCGAGGAAGCCGTCCTGGTCGGGACCGACCTGGTGCACGTAGACGTGGTCGAAGCCGGCGTCCACGAACCGCGCGATGCCCTCCAGGTGGGCCTGCGGGTCCGGGCCGCACACGACCGCCTCCGCGATCGTCTCCTCCGTGACCATCTCCGCCGCCTGCTCGAAGTGGCTCGGGAGGGGGAGCTCCTGGCTCAACGTCCCGCGCAGCGCGGCGTTCGGCCACCACTCGAGCGCCGTGCGCCGCGCCTCCTGCTCGCTCGCCGCGTAGCAGACGGTCAGCATCCCGAAGCGCGGGCCCTCCCCGCCTGCCTGCTCGAAGGCCTCGACGAGCCCGCGGTCCGGAGAGGTGCTGATCAGCCCGTCCCCGACGCGCCCGGCGAGCTCCGCCGCCTCCGGTCCACCGGCTGCGACCACGACGTCGAGCGGCTCGTCCGGCAGCGTGTACAGCCTCGCGTTCTCGACGCGGTAGTGCGTCCCCTCGAAGCTCGTGAGCTCGCCCTTCCAGAGCTCGCGCATGAGCTCGAGCGCCTCCTCCAGCATCTCCCGCCGCTCGCGCGCGGAGGGCCAGCGGTCGCCGAGCACGTGCTCGTTCAGGTTCTCGCCGGTGCCCACGCCGAGGAAGAAGCGCCCGGGGAGCATCGCCGCGCAGGTCGCGGCAGCCTGGGCGACGATCGCGGGATGGACCCGGATCAGCGGGCAGGTCACGCCCGTCCCGAGCCGCAGGCGCTCCGTGGAGACGGCGATCGCGCCCAGCACGCTCCACACGAACGGGCTGTGGCCCTGGCGGTCGATCCAGGGGTGGAAGTGGTCGGAGACGAGCGCGAACGAGAACCCCGCCTCCTCGGCGCGGCGCGCGTGGCGGACGAGGTCGAGGGGGCGGTGCTCCTCGCTCGAGAGTGCGTAGCCGATCTCCACCGGATCGAGCCGATACCCTCCCCCTGCCGCCGGCAAACCGGTTTCGCCGGCGGGCGAGCGGGAATGCAGGAGGCGAGGATTCCCCCCGACCCACGGAGGACGCACGTGAGGACGAAAGCCGCATTCCTGCTGGGCGCGGGCGCCGCGTACCTCCTCGACCCACGGCAAGGGAGGAGGCGCCGGCACGTCCTGCGCGACCGGAGCCTCGGGACGGCCCGCCGCACCGTCCGCGCCGGCGTCAGGCGCGCACGGTTCGCGGCCGGGCACCTGCGCGGGCTCCTGGCCGTGGTGCGCCGGCTCGTGCCGCGGCCCCGGGTCGCGACGGACGACGCCACGGTGGAGCAGCGGATCCGCAGCGACGCCCTGCGCGACGTGGGCCTGTCCGCGAAGGACGTCGAGGTGCACGTGGAGGACGGAGTGGCGACGCTCCTGGGCACGGTCGCGACCCGCGAGCGCCTGGAGGGTCTCGTGCGGCGCGTGCGCAAGGTCCCGGGCGTCGCGGACGTCGTCTCACTGCTGCGGGTCGCCTCCGAGACGCGCGCGGCGTAGACCATGACGTCCACGAACGGCACCGCGCGCGACGCGCTCTCCGCGCGGGCGGAGCTGCCCGAGGACGTGCTCGCGCTGCTCGAGCACGGCGAGCGCGAGGGGTGCGTGAACCTCTCCGAGCTGGAGGCGCTGCTCGCCGCCCACGACCTCGAGGACGAGGTCGTGCTGGAGCTGCACGAGGAGCTCGACCGGCGCGGGCTCGAGGTCACGGACGACTGCGCGCGCAGCGACGCGGGCGAGGCGGAGTACGGAAACGGCGAGCTGGCGGAGGCGACGACGGACAGCCTGCAGCTCTTCCTGAACGAGATCGGGCGCTACCCGCTGCTCACGGCGGCGGAGGAGATCGAGCTCGCGAAGCGGATCGAGCGCGGGGACGCGGAGGCGAAGGAGCGGATGATCAACTCGAACCTCCGGCTCGTCGTCTCCATCGCGAAGCGCTACCAGGGCCACGGGCTGTCGCTGCTCGACCTCATCCAGGAGGGGATCCTCGGCCTCATCCGGGCGGTGGAGAAGTACGACTGGCGGCGCGGGTTCAAGTTCTCGACGTACGCGACCTGGTGGATCAAGCAGGCCGTCCAGCGCGGGGTGCAGAACCGCGCACGCACGATCCGGGTTCCCGTGCACGTGGCCGACGTCGAGCGCAAGGCGGCGCGCACGGAGCGCGAGCTGACTGCGAAGCTGGGCCGGGAGCCCACCGAGGAGGAGGTCGCGAACGCGGCCGGGATCCCGCTCGACAAGCTGCAACAGGCACGCGAGGCGATGCGCAGCCTGACGAGCCTCGACCGGCCGATCGGGGAGGAAGGGACGGGGGCGCTCGGCGAGCTGATCGCCATGCCGGACGGCGACCCGGCGACCGAGCTCGGCGTGAGCCTCGACCAGGACGCGCTCGAGCGGGCGCTCGCCACGCTCGGCGAGCAGCAGCGACGCGTGCTCGAGCTCCGTTTCGGGCTGGCGGGCGGCGAGCCGCTGTCCCTGCAGAAGGTCGGCCGCGAGCTGGGCCTCACGCGCGAGCGCGTGCGGCAGGTCGAGCGCGACGCCCTCGAGCAGCTCGCCCGCTCCCGCGAGCTCGCTGCCCTGCGCGACGCGGCCTGATCCGGAGCGTCAGCGCGCGGTGCGGAGGCGGCGCAGCATGCGGATCTCGGTCCGCTCCGGCGAGCGGTCGATCTCCACCTCGTCCATGACGCTCTCGATCAGCATGAGGCCGCGTCCGCGGACGGTCGACGGCTCCGGCGTCCGCCACTCGCCGCTGTTGCGGACGAGGAGCAGGACCGCCTCGCCGTCCTCGACGACGCGTGCCTCCACGTCCACGAGCCGGTTGCGCGCGCCGACCGGATGCTCGATCGCGTTCGCGCACGCCTCCGACGCCGCGAGCACGAGGTCGTACACCGCGTCGTCGTCCGCGCCCACGCCCACGAGCCAGCCGCGGAGCGCGCGCCGCAGCGGCGCCAGCTCCGCCGGCTTCGCCCGCACGCGCCGCCGGAAGGTGGGCGTGGCCACGAGCCGGACGGCGAGCAGGGCGAGGTCGTCGGCGATCTCCTCGTCCCCGACGAGGGCCTCGAGCAGTGACCTGCAGAGCGCCTCGACGGGGAGCTCGGAGCCGCGGTGCGCGGCCGCAGCGAGCTCGTGGAGCCGCTCGGTGAGCGGCCGGTCGCGCCGCTCGACGAGCCCGTCGGTGTAGAGGAGGAGCGTCGCGCGCGGCGCGAGCGGGAACGAGACGGTGCGGAACACGGCGTCCTCCACGGCGCCGATGGGAGGCCCGGTGACCGTCTCCAGGAAGGTCGCCCCGCCCTCCGGGTCGACGAGCAGCGGCGGCGGGTGGCCGGCAGAGGAGAGCTCCAGGCGGCCGCGCCCCACGTCGAGCACGGCGACCGCCGTGGTCGCGAACGCCTCCTCCGTGAGAGAGAGCGCCCCGGCGGAGAACGCGAGGGCGTTCAGGCGCCGCAGGGCCTCGTCGGGGGCCAGGTTGTCGAGGAGGTAGGGACGCAGCGTGTTGCGCAGCTCCCCCATCACGGTGGCCGCCTCGAGGCCCCGTCCGACCACGTCCCCGACCGAGAAGGCGATGCGGCCGTCGGGCAGCTCGAGCGCGTCGTACCAGTCGCCGCCCACGTTCAGGCCCGCGCTCCCGGGCCGGTAGACGGCGGCGAGCTCGAGCGTGTCGCGGACGGGCAGCTGGCGCGGAAGCAGGCTGCGCTGCAGCGTGAGCGCGACCTCGTGCTCCTGCTCGTACAGGGACGCGCGCTCGAGCGCCTGGCCGCACTGCCGAGCGAGCGTGCGCGCGAGGTCGAGCTCCTGCTCGCGGAAGGCCCGTGCGGCTCGAAAGGCGATGTACAGCACGCCCCCCGGGCGGCCGTCGAGCGGCAACGGGACCGCGAGCGTCGCCTCGTCCCCGGAGACGCGCTGGGCCTCCCGGTAGTGCGGCCAGCGCTCCACGAGCTCGCCGCCGCTGCCCACGGTCACGATCTCACCGGTCTGGAGCGCCTCGGTGGTGGGCCCGGGGACGCCGAGCGGCGCACGGGAGAACTGCGGGACGAGCTCCGGCGGATAGCCGACGTGCGCGAGCGGCTCGAGCGCCGCGCCGTCCTCGCTCAGGAGGAAGACCGCTCCCGCCTGCGCCCCGAGCGCGAGCACCCCCTGCCCCGCGATCACCTCCGCCACCTGCCGGCGGGTGAGCGCGCCCGACAGGGACGCGGTCACGAGCTGGAGCCGGCGGGCGACGCGGGCCGCCCGCTCGGCCTCGTCGCGCGCCTCGCGCTCGCGCTCCAGGCTGACGGCGAGCGCCTCCTCGGTCCGCTTGCGCGAGGTGATGTCGCGGAAGGACCACAGGTGGCCCTCGTAGCGGCCGTCCGGCCCGAAGAGCGGGGTCGCGTAGCGCTCGATCGTCCTCCCGTCGCGGAAGCGGAGCTCCTCGCGGCTCGCCTCGCGCCGCTCGTACAGCTCGCGCACGCGCGCCAGGAACGCCTCGGGGTCCTCCAGGCGCTCGACCGCGAGCGCGAGCGCCGCGTCGTCTCCCCGTGCGAGCACCTCGTCCGGAATCTGCCAGATGTCGGCGAAGCGCCGATTGGCGGACAGGACCTCGCCGGCCGGGCCGACGACCAGGAGCCCGTCCACCGAGGCCTCGCTCTGCGCCTCGAGCAGCGCGCGCTGGAACTCGGCCCGCTGGTAGAGGCGGGCATGCTGGACGGCCACCGCCGCGCGCCGCGCGAGCTCCCGCGCCGTCTCCAGGTCCGCCTCGTCGTAAGCCCGCCGGCCCGTGCGCTCGAGCGTGAGCACGCCAAGCAGCTCGGAGCCCACCTGCAGCGGGAGCGAGAGCACCGAGGAGAGGCCGAGATCGCGCATGAACTGCGCGTGCTCTGGCGACTCCGCGACGGACGCGACCCAGCGCTCGTCCACGGTGCGGACGAGCACCGGACGCCTGTCGGCGAGGGCGCGCCGGGCCGGGTGACGGCTGTCCGGCCCGGGCACGAACTCGCGCGTCCGCCGCGTGAACGCCTCGTCCGAGACGTGCGCCGCCGCCGCGCGCACGAGCGACCCGTCCTCCTCCAGGAGATCGAAGAACGAGAAGTCCGCGAGCTCGGGCACGGCCAGCCGTGCCACCTTGGCGAGCGTCTCGTCGATGTCGAACGACTCGGCCAGGGCCTCGCTGACCTCGGCCACGAAGCGCGCCCGGGCCTCCGCGTCGCGCAGCCTCAGCTCGCGCTCGCGCTCGCGGGTGACGTCCTGCACCTCGACCACCGTCCCGACCGGAACCGTGCCGCGCAGGATCGGGCTCGCGGACGCGCGCACGTGCACGAAGCTGCCGTCCTTGCGCACGAAGACGTCCTCGTAGGGCGCGAGCGTCCGGTGCTCGGGAAGCGCCCGGTCGATCGGACACTCCTCGATCGGGTAGGGCGTGCCGTCCGGACGCGTGTGGTGGACGGCGTCGTGCAGCGGCGCGCCGGCGATCTCCTCGAGCCGGTAGCCGAACATCCTCTCCGCGGCCTCGTTGAGGTAGGTCGGGTGCCCGCGCTCGTCGACCAGGAAGAGCGCGGAGACGGCGTTCTCGGTGATCGTGCGGGTCAGCTCCTCGCTCTTTGCGACCTCCTCGTACAGGCGGGCGTTGTCCACCGCGAGCGCAGCCCGCTTCGCGAACTCCTCGGCCGCTGCGAGGTCCGCCTCGAGGAAGCGGCCGCCGCCCTTGGCGAACGTGACCGCAGCCAGCGTGCGGCCGCGGGCGACGAGCGGAAGCACCATCGCCGACGAGAGCTCGAGCGTCCGCAGCAGGCGGAGGTGCTCGTCGTTCGTCGCCGCGGCCGCGAGCATCTCGTCCGTGATCTCGGAGAGGAGCTGCGACGTGCCCGTGCGCAGCGCCTCGCCCACGCCTCCGGGCCGGTTGGCATCGGGCGGATAGCGCTCGGTCAGCTCCCAGGCAAGGCGCACGCGCTCCGGATCGCGGTGGGCGACGGTCACGAGACGGGGGCGGACCTCCCCCGGTTCGTGCACCGCGCACCAGTCGGCGACGCCGCCGATGGCGAGCTGGGCGATCCGCTCGAGGGTCTCGTCGGAGACGAGCGTCTCCGCGAGAATGGAGCTCGTGTCCGCGAGCAGTCGCTGCCACAGCTCCCGCCGGCGCCGGTCGGTGACGTCCTGGATGACGTTGACGACGAAGCGGACGCTGCCGTCCTCGTTCCGGACCGGGGTCGCGCGGACGAGCGAGGCGCGCTCCTCGCCGCTCTCGCGGCGCCGGTAGACGACCACGCGCTCGGCGGACGGCGCGCCGGCGAAGACGCGGCGGGCGGGCAGGTCGTCCGGTGAGAGCGGCGAGCCGTCCTCGTCCAGCGCCTCGAAGCGCGCGGCGATCTCGGCGACGGGCGTGGCCACCAGCTCCTCCGGGCTCGAGGCGCCGAGCAGCCGCGCGGCGGCCTCGTTGGCGTACACGAGCTGCCAGTCCGGGCCCTGCACGGTGATCGCGTCCGTCACCCCGCTGAAGACCGCCCGGAGCTGGTCGCGCGAGAGGCGCAGGGAGCCCTCGTCGCGCTGGCGCTGCACGGCGACCGCGACCTGGTCCGCGACCATGCGCGCGAGCAGCAGCTCGTCGTCGGCGAGCGCCCGTGGCTCGGGGTAGTAGAGCATGTACTTCCCGACCAGCCGGCCGCCGTACGCGATGGGGACGAACGCGAGCGCCCGGATGCCTTCCCGCGCGATCACCTCTCGGAGCGGCGCGAGCCCGGCGTCTTCGAGGACGTCCTCGACGACGAGCGGCTGCGGGTCGGGCGTGTCCGTCGTCCAGGGGCTGTGCCCCTCGGTCGCCGCACGGTAGCCCTCGGAGAGCCCGCTCCAGGCGCGGAAGCGCATGACGCCGTCCTCGTCGAGGAGGAGGACGGAGGCGCGCTCGACGCCGAGCGCCCGCTCGACGACCGCGAGCGTGCGCTCGCAGAGCTGGCTGACCGTCTCCGCCTGGGCGAGGGCCGAGGTCAGCTCGACGAGCGCGTCGAGCCCCGCTGCGAACCGCGCCCCCGGAGCGACCGTGCCCACGCGCGCCTGTTATACCCGTGCCGCTCCGGGAGCGAAACCGGCCGGCGCTTCGCGGGTCTCCGCTCTGGGTAGCGCCCTCCGGCCCCACGCGGTGCACACGCGCGTGAAAGTAAGGAGCGGGCAGCATGACGAGAGGGGCCCGAACGGGCCCCTCGTCGTCGCGTCAGTCCCCCGATGCGCTCGGGAGCCGTGCCGGGGGCGGGCGCCGTGTGCGCCGGCCCGCTCCCCGGTCAGGAAGAGGTACCGTCGTTCTCGACGACCTCGCCCGACTCGATGCGGCCGCCCCAGGCGCCCGTGGGCGTGCCCCGGCTCTCGACGAGCGCCTTGAAGCGCTCCAGGTCGTCCTCGACCTGACCCTCGTCGAAGCCGAGCATGGCGCCGGCCGCCTCCTTCATCCCCTCGGTCTCGTAATCCATCGCGACCGTCACGCGGGTTCCGCCGTCGCTGGGCTGGAACTCGACCCGGCCGCTGTTCTGTGTCCCGCCGACGGAGCGCCACGCGATCACGCGGTCGGGCTCCTGCTCCACGATCTCCGCGTCCCACTGCTTGCGCTCGCCGCCGATCTCCGCCACCCAGCGGACGTGGCTGTCGTCGAGCTGCTTCACCTCGACGACGCCTTCCATGAACTGCGGGAACTCCTCGAACTGCGTCCACTGGTCGTAGGCCACCGAGACCGGGACCTGCACGTCGATGGACTTCTCGATCGTCGCCACTGTTCGACCTCCTCGTCTTCGCTCGCGTTCGTCTGCTCTCGTTCGTCTCGCCAGCATTGCCGCCGCCTCCCGCCGCGAAACCTCGTCCGGGCGAGGGCGTCTCCGGTGGACGTGTCCGGGGGACAGACCCCCAGACATGTCCCAAAGCCTCTCTCTCAGATACGTTCAAGGGCCTATTCCCCCGGAGCGTCCGCAGCACCGCATCGCGACCACCCTCGCCCCTGGCGCCGCTGGACACGTCCCGGGGTCTGTCCCCAGGACATGTGTCCCCAGGACAGGAGGCACTACCGCGTGCGTTCCCCTGGAAACGTTCGGAATCGGCCTCGAGCGGGTATCCCGCTCGCGCCATGCCCTCCCGGCGTCGCGACTCCATTCCCGTGCTCGTGGACTCCATGAAGCGCGCCTCCGCCGCCCTGCGCGATGCGGGCGTCGAGCACATGCTCGGCGGCGGGCTCGCGGCCTGGGCGCGCGGCGGGCCGCCCACCGACCACGACGTCGACTTCTTCGTCCGGCCGCAGGACGCCCGACGTGGGCTGGAGGCACTCGTGGAGGCGGGGATGCGACCCGAGCGGCCGCCCGAGGAGTGGCTCCTCAAGGCCTGGGACGGCGACGTCCTCGTCGACCTCATCTTCGCTCCGGCGGGCGGCACCATCTCCGACGAGCACTTCGCGCGCGCCGAGTGGCTCGAGGTCATGGCCCAGCGGCTGCTCGTCGCCTCGCCCCTGGACATCCTCGGCACCAAGGTGCTCTCGCTCTCGGAGCAGGAGCCGGACTTCGGCCCCGTGCTCGAGATCGCGCGCGCGCTGCGCGAGCAGATCGCCTGGGAGGCGCTGCGGGCGCAGACCGAGCACTCACCGTTCGCGCGGGCGTTCTTCACCCTCTGCGAGGGGCTCGGCATCGCGAACGGCGCCGCCGGCACGGCGCTCCGCGCGGTCGGCCGTGCCGGGGCCTGACGTGTGGGCGCTCACGCGCCCGAAGGGCCGCGGGGGAAGCGAGCTGCTCGTCGCCCCCTCCCGGAAGACGTCCCGACCGTGAGGATCCTCGTCCTGCGCGCGCTGGGCCTAGGAGATCTCCTGACCGCGGTCCCGGCCCTGCGTGCGCTCCGCCGGGCGTTCCCGCAGGCGCTCCTGGAGCTCGCCTGCCCCGCCTGGCTGCACGAGCCCGTGCTCGCGTGGCGGCTCGCCGACCGCGCCCTCGACATCGGCCCACTCGAGCCGTTGCCGGCCGTCGCCGAAGGCGCCGACCTCGCCGTCAACCTGCACGACCAGGGGCCCGAGTCCACGCGCCTGCTGCTGGCGTCCCGGCCCGGCCGGCTGCTCGCGTTCCGGCACGCGGAGATCCCGCACACGGCCGGCCTCCCCGCGTGGCGTCCCGGCGAGCACGACGCCGAGCGCTGGTGCCGCCTGCTCGCCGAGAGCGGCATCCCCGCCGACCCGGAGCGCCTGGCCCTCCCGCGGCCCGCGCGCGGACCGCTCGGCCGCGCCACTGGCTACACGATCCTGCACTCCGGCGCCGGAGCTCCGGCCCGGCGCTGGCCCGCCCGCCGCTGGGCGCGCCTCGCGCGCGCAGAGCGGGAGGCCGGGCACCGCGTGGTGCTCACGGGGAGCGCCTCCGAGCGCGTGCGTTGCCTCCTCGTCGCCCGCAAGGCGGCTCTCCCCGCCGAGGACGTGCTCGCGGGCCGAACGTCGGTGCTCGAGCTGGCCGCGCTCGTCGCCCGCGCCGGGCTCGTCGTCTGCGGCGACACCGGCGTTGCGCACCTGGCGACGGCGTTCGGGACGCCCTCCGTCGTCCTCTTCGGCCCTGCCTCCCCGGAGGAGTGGGGGCCGCCGCCGACGCGCTCCCAGCACCGGGCCCTGTGGGCGGGGCTGCGGGGCGACCCGCACTCCTCCCTGCCCGACCCAGGGCTGCTGCGCATCACCGCGGAGCAGGTGCGCGACGAGATCGGAGCCCTGCGCGCGACACTCGCCGCGCGGCCCGCCGTGGTCAGCCGCGCTGCTCCAGGTAGTCGCGCGCCGAGACGACGGTCTCCCGCGCGAGCCAACGTGTGAGCCCGCGGGCCCCGTCTCGCGCGGCCACGTAGCGCTGGCGGTCCGCCCCGTTGTCGGCGAGGAGCGCGCGGGCGCCGCGCAGCGCCCAGGTCGTGCGCAGGCTTTCGGCTGCCGGCTCGAGCGCGTCCAGCAGCAGGGAGATCCGGGCACGCGCCGCCACCGGCTCGCCCGTGTCCAGGTCGACGAGCCAGCCGCGCTCGCCGTCGCGCGCCGCCCGCCAAGCGTTCTCGGCGATGCGGCTCGTCTCGTGCACCGGAAGCCGCTCGCCTGCGTCCACCCGCGCGGCGAGCCACGCGAGCAGCGCCTGGAAGACGGCCGCGACTGCGGCCGCATCCTCGAGGCGCGTCTGTGCGTCCGGGACGCGAAGCTCGAGCGTGCCGAAGCGGGTGTGCGGGCGCAGGTCCCACCACAGGTGGCTCGCGTCGGGGAAGACCCCTCCACGCCTTCCCCACGCCACGAACCCGGCGAAGTGCTCCCAGCTCTCGAAGACCGGCGGGACGCCGCTGCGGTGGGGTGCGAAGCCGAGCTGGCTGCGCGCCGACGCAAGCCCCGTGTCCTCGCCGTCCAGGAACGGCGAGTTGGCGGCCAGGGCGGCGAACTCGGGGACGTACGAGCGGGCCGCGTTGTAGACGGCCAGCGCCCGGTCGGCTCCCGGAACGGCGACGTGCACGTGCAGGGCGCAGGGGAGGTGCCCGCGTGCGGCGTGCGGGTACTCGTCCGCGATGTCGCGGTAGCGCCGCTCGGCCGTGATCGCCCCCCAGCGCGCCGAGAAGGGATGCGTGCCCGACGCGGCCAGGAGCAGGCGGCCCTCCAGCCCCTCGTGCAGCCGCAGGCGCGCCTCCGCCAGGCAGACTGCGGCCGCCACGGCGTTGCCGCACGGCGGCGAGCGCAGCTCCACCTGGCCCTCGCGCAGCTCGTGCCCGAACCGCGCGTCCCCGGCCAGGCGCTCGAGCGCGAGCTCGGCCGACGGGGAGAGCTCGAGCGACACCGGATCGAGCAGCATCAGCTCCTCCTCGAGGCCGACGGTCAGGGCCGAGCGGCCGTCGAACAGGCGCCGGAGCTCGGTCCCGGTAAGCGGCTGCGCGCTCTCCCAGCGGGTCGCTTCCGCGGGAGTCAGGCGCTCGACCAGCATCCGCTGGGCCGGCTTGCGAGGCTCCGACACACGTTGGTGTTCCCGCTCCGGGCCGTCCGCGAAACGGCCGGTGCCCGCGACGAGGCCAGGCGCCGCGGGCTATACGACCGCGCGCTGGCCCGCGAGAACCGACTCGAGCACGGCCCGGAAGTCGAGCATCGCCTTGCGCAGGTCCTCGGTGCTCTCGGCGCCGTCCACGCGGTCGAGCATGGCGTGCCCGTGGCGGAAGCGCTCGGCCACGTCCGGGTGGTCGGCCGCGACGAGCGCGATCCGGTGCTCGACGTCTCCGTTCCCCGGGTAGCCGCGCTCCTCGAGCACCCGCTCGAGCAGGCGCTCGGCGCTGCGAGCGGCGTCCCCCGGGTCGCTGACGAAGCGCGCCTCGACCTGCCGCCACTCGTCCAGGTAGCGCTCGCGCGCGACCGGAGGCAGCTCGCGCAGCTCGAGCTCGTCGTGCTCGCGCGCAACCTCGCTCAGGCGCTTCTCGGCCTCGCCGCGTCCGTGGTCGGACACGGAGCGGTAGTACTCGTGGCCGAACTGCTCCTGCAGGCTCGCCCGCCGGCGGCGGATCCGCCAGAACGCCGCGGCGAGCAGGACGAGAACGGCCCCGCCGGCCGCGAGAACGATCCATTCCCAGGTCTCCACGACTGTGCCTCCTTCCCTCGCCGCTTCGATTCCCCGCCGCGGCGAGCCGGAAACCACCGTTTCGCCGCGCGCGGGCGCGGGCATCCCGGCGGCAAGCGAAAGGAGGCCGCATGGATCGGGATCGGATCGAAGGCAAGGCGAAGGAGCTCGAAGGCAAGGGGCAGCAGAAGTGGGGCGAGGCGAAGGACGCCGCCCGCGACACCTGGGAGGACGTCAAGGACCGCGGCGAGGACGTCGTGGACGAGGCCGAGGACCGCTTCGACGAGCGCGGCGAGGAGGACGTCCGCGAGGACGAGCCCGTCGAGGAGCGCTCCCGCTCCTAGCCCCTGGTCGAGGGCGAGCGGGGCCGGCTGCGGCGGGCCCCGCTCGTGCCGCCGGCGCCGTTCCGGCGCCCCGAGCGGAGGAGCCGGACGAGCGCCTTCTCGTGCGTGCTCAGCCGGGACGGACCAGCCGCGTTGGCGGGCCGGTAGTCCTCCAGCGTCCGCCCCGCCCGGTACAGCTCGACGACGGCCGGGCTCACGTAGGAGTCGCGCGCGACCGCGGCCGTGTTGCCCAGCTCCGCGCCCACCGTGCGCATGACGGCGGCGACGACGCGCGTGGCCTCCGCTTCGGTCGCCGGCGGCCCGTGCCGCGCGAGCTCGCTCGCGGCGAGCAGCGTCCCTCCCCAGGTGCGGAAGTCCTTTGCCGTGAACCCGTCGCCGAGGTGCTCGGCAATGTACGCGTTCAGATGCGCCGCGCTCAGGTCGACGAGCTCGCCGTCGCGCAGGAAGCGGAAGAGGCGCGAGCCGTCCGGCAGCGCGAGCAGGTCGGCGACGGCCTCTGCGAGCACCGCGCTGCGCAGCTCCCGGCGGACGAGCCTGCGGTTCTTCGCGCGGAAGCAGAAGAGCACCTGGTCGCCGGAGACGGAGGCGTGGCGCTTGCGGAGCGTGGTGACGCCGTACGTCCGCGAGCGTCGAGCGTGCCGGTCGGAGCCGACGCGAAACCACGCCTTGTTGACCACGCCGAGCGCCACGGCGCACGCCCACTCCCGGTGGTACGGGCCCAGACGGAGATGACGCTCCGCGCGGCCGCGCAGCGCGGGCAAGCCGGCGGCGAAGCGCAGGAGGCGGTCGAACTTCTCCCGCTCGCGCTCCGCCCGGTATGCAGGGTGGTAGAGGTACTGCTTCCTTCCGGCCGCGTCCACGCCGGTCGCCTGGAGCCGCGCCCGCGGGCCCGGCGAGATCCATACGTCCTGCCAGGCCGGCGGGATGGCCAGCGCCCGGATGCGCTCGAGCGCCTCCTCGTCGCGAATCTCCCGGCCGCGGGCGTCGACGTACCGGAAGCGCCTACGCCCGAGACGCCGCCACCCTCCTCGCCGAGCCACGCCTGTCGGTACCACCCCGGAGCGCCGGCGCAAACCGCCACGGCGTTTCTCCTCCCGCCCGCCGGGGAACTCCTCGCCCGTGGCGAAGGTGGTCGTGGTGGCGAGCGCGGAGCTCGACCGGTCGGCGCTCGAGGACGTCCTCGAGCCGGGCGACGAGGTGCACGTCGTCGTGCCGGCGGTACGGCAGTCCTTCCTCGAGTGGCTCGCGAACGACGAGGACGAGGCGCGGCGCGCGGCGACGGCGCTCGGCCGCCGGCTCGGCGCGCAGACGCCGGGCGGCGCCGAGAGCGTGGAGGCGACGCCGGACACGCCGAGCCAGGCGGTCGCGGACGCCATCGCCGAGCACGACCCGGACCGCGTCGTCGTCGCCGTGCGCGCCGGGGAGGACGCGAGCTGGCTCGAGGAGGGCGAGCTCGACCGCCTGCCGGAGCGGCTCGCGGGCGTGCCGCTCACCCGGATCACGGTCGCCGGGTAAGGGATTCGTCAATTCGCACGCCGGGCGGGGGCGGCGGCGCATCGGCGCTCCCCTGCGCGGGTACCAATCGCGCGGGAGGGAAGGAGAGGCACATGAACGAGCTCACACCCGCAGGAGTCTTTCGCCCGTACCTGGCCGTGCTGGCCGTGTCGGGCGTGCTCGCCGCGCTCGGCTGCGTGTTCGTCGCCACCGTCGCCGCGAGCTAGAGCGCCCGCCGCCCCCGCCGATCCAGCGCGGGGGCGGCAGGCACGAGTCTCGGACGCTACGCGCTCGCGCGTGCGGCGCGGCGAGCGGCACTCGCGATCGCGAGCGGCCCGCCGAGCCCGAGCAACCCGCCCGCGACGAGCAGCCCGATCCCGATCCAGAGGAACGGGTCCAGCTCGGCGCCGACGGACGCTTTCACCTCCACGCCGGGGGACGCGTCCTCGTTCATGACGACGACCTGCCAGGTCCCGTCCTCGGGCTCCCACGTCAGGGAGCGCACGCCTGCGCCTGTGGCGGAGGCCGCCCAGAACGTCTGCTCGCCGGGCGCGCCCCGCGGCGCGCCGCCCGTCTCCTCGCGGTATGCGGGGTCCTGCCCGAGGTCGGTGACGACGGAGCGACGCACGCCCGCCAGGTAGCGCGCGACGTCGGCCTCGCGCGCGATGCCCACGAACAC
This sequence comes from Gaiellaceae bacterium, assembly GCA_035574435.1. Lineage (GTDB taxonomy): Bacteria > Actinomycetota > Thermoleophilia > Gaiellales > Gaiellaceae > GMQP-bins7. The sequence continues at coordinate 19,384 of DATLYU010000146.1, forward strand.
GGGCCGCACGGCCTCCGTCTCGACCTTGACGATGCCGAGCACGTCGCCGACCACCCAGTCGGGGCCGCCCACCGACACGTCCACGCTCTCCGAGACGATCGCGTAGCCCGTGCTCGACAAGCGCTCGCCGGGCGTCATCAGGAACCCGGCCTCGTCGCGCTGTGTCTGGTCGATGGCCACCATGGCGGTGCCGGCGACGAGCAGGCCAAGCGCGACGAGGGAGGCGAGGCTCCCGGCCACGAGGAGGGCGACGCGGCCCGCCGTCCAGCGGGACGCCGGCGCCGTGGGGCCCGCCTCCGCCCCTGCCTCCGCGGACGGCGGCGGCAGGCCCGGCTCCTGGGGGCCCTGGTCGAGTCGGAAGGGCGGGTAGCGGTCGGTCAGGAGCGCCGCGTAGGCGATCACGCGCAGCACCCAGCGGTCGAGGCCGAGCACGAAGTCGAAGAGCCCGTTCGGGTACCGGCCGGTGACGGCGAGCGCGACGCCCGCGACGAGCACGAGCAGTCCGATGAGCCCGCCCCCGAACGCGAAGCCGAGCGGCCAGCGGAGCGCCACCCACACGCCGCTGCCCAGGAAGAGGGCGAGCACGAGGTAGTGGGGCAGAGCGAGCAGCCACCACTTCACGAGCGCCAGGCCGCGCGAGAGCCGCTCCGGGTACTCGATCTCGAGCTCCGCCGGGTACTCGACCGGAGCGAGCGTGAAGGGCGGGTAGCGGTCGGTGCCGAGCGCGCCGTAGGCGTAGAACGCCACCCGCCACGTCCAGCGCAGCACGCCGACGTTGAAGTCGAAGAGGGCGCGCGGGTAGCGGCCGGCGACGAGGATCGCGACCCAGGCGACCACGCTGACCACGACGAAGCCGGCCCAGAGGAGCGCGAGCAGGACGAGGTGCGGGATGACGAGGAGCCACTTGACGAGCCACAGCCAGCGGCTCAGGCGCGGCTCCAGCGACCCGCGCACGTGGACGGGAAAGAGCGGAACGGTCGACATGGCCATCACTCCCCGGTTTCGGTTTCCGCACTCACGCTGGCAGCCGGGGCCGCCCGCCGCATCGGCAGAACCACTCGCTCCCGCCGGGGAACTACGGAGCGGGCCGGTCGGGCGGCGGCGGGGTCGCGATCCCCGCCGGGACGATGGACTCGGTCGAGGTCTCGCGCTGGTAGAGGACGATCTCCCGGGCGACCGCGAGCAGCGAGCCCGCGATGGGGATGGCGAGAAGCGCGCCCAGGATGCCCGCGAGCTGCGCGCCGACCAGCACCGCACAGAGGACGCCGAGCGGCGAGAGCTGCACCGTCCGGCCGTACACGAGCGGCTGCAGGACGTGGTTCTCGAGCTGCTGGTAGGCGACGAAGAAGACGGCCACGATCACGGCGCGCACCCAGTCCTCCTCGATCGCGATCACCGTGGTCACGATCACGGCGGCCAGCGTCGCCCCGGCGAGGGGGATGAGGTCGAGCACCGCGACCAGGAGCCCGAGCGCGACGGCGTAGTCGCTCCCGACCGCGAAGAGCACGACCGCGGAGGTCGTCCCGGCGATCAGGCTGATGAGCAGGTTGCCGGTGACGTAGCCGCTGATCGTGCGGTAGATCTCGCGCCCGACCCGCTCGTAGCGCACGCGCGTCGGCTCCGGCAGCAGGCCGAGCAGCCCGGCGATCGTGCGCGGCCCCTCGAGCAGCATGAAATAGGTCAGGAAGACGATCGTGATCACGCCCACGACCGCGGTCACGACGCTGCGCACGATGTCCAGGAACGGCTCGCTCAGGCCGAGCACGCCCGCGGCGCCCTCGCGCTCGATCGCCTCCCGGATGCGGTCGACGATCTGGTAGTCGTCCTGCAGGAAGCCGAGCGGCCCGCGCCCGCGCGTGAGGTCGTCGATGAAGTCGGGCACCGCGTTCACGAAGTCGGTCACCTGGGTGACGAGCGGCGGCACGACGAGGGAGCCGAGCGCGGTCAGGAACGCGAGCGCGACCGCGAACACGAGGGTCGCCGCCCAGCCCCGTGAGAGCCCGCGCCGCTCGAACGCCTCCACCGCCGGGTTGAGCGCCGCCGCCAGGAGCATGGCGATGAGGATCCAGGTGAGGACGTGCCAGGCGAGGTAGACGAGCGCGAGGGCGAGGCCCACGAGCACCGCGATCCCGAGCACGGCGAGGATCGTGCGCGGGCGCACGGTCACGTCGCGGACCTCGAGCTGAGCCACGGGCGTCTCTTCGCCCCCGCCGCGCCCGTTCCTGGGCAGGCGCCGGATGACGGGGCGTGCGCGAGGTGGCACGCTGGCGCCGTGCGCGCCGCTTCCGTCGTCGCCGCGCTCCTGGCGGCCGTCGCGGCTGCCGGGTCGTCGGCCGAGCCGCTGCTCTTGCCGCAGCAGCGGGGCCGCGTCGACCTCGGCCTCGAGGCGAACCTCGCGCTCCCCGGCGCCCTCCCCGGCGACGAGGCGGGCGAGGCGGTCGCCGGGCCGGGCGACGTGACCGGCGACGGGCTCGCCGACCTGCTCGTGGGCGCTCCGAGCGCGGACGCGAACGGCCGGCCACTCTCCGGCTCGGCGTTCCTCGTCTCCGGCCGCCCCGCGCCCGGCACGGTGGAGCTCTCGGTGCTCGGCCCCGCCGGACTGCGGTTCGACGGCGCTTCCGCCGGCGACCGGGCGG
>DATLYU010000147.1:0-16750 GCA_035574435.1 Gaiellaceae bacterium
CCCGCCGCCCCGGGCGGAGCGAGCAAGCGCGAGCGCCGGCGCCAGCGACGGGCGTCGAGGCCGCATGGTCGAGCCCGCTAGCGAGCGCGGCGCGCTCGAGAGCCTGGCCCTCGCCGGCCTGGGTGCGCTCGCGCTCGCCGCCGGCCGCATGGACGAGCTCGCGGAGGACCTCGCGCGCAAGGTGGGCGTGGACGCCGGCGACGTCCGCGAGGCGCTCGGGGACGGGCTCGACAGCTGGCTGCGCGAGCTGCGCCGCCTGGGCGAGCAGACGGGCGGCTCGGTCGCCCGGATCGCGGAGGAGCTCGGCCTCGCGCCGCGCGAGGCGCTCGAGGAGCTCGAGCTCCGCGTCGCCCAGCTCGAGCACCGGCTGCGGCTGCTCGAGCGCGAGCGCCCGTAGAGCGCCGGCGGCGCCGCGTGCGACACTTCGCCGATGGCGACCTCGCGCGCCAGGCCGACGCGGAACCTCGGGCGCCTCTCCGAGATCGCCCAGATCGCCACCCGCCACGGCTTCGGCTACTTCCTGCGCCGGCACCGGCTCACCGACCTGCTCGGCCGGGGCGGCGACGACGGCCCCGAGGCGACCGCCTCCGACCGCGGGCGCCGGCTGCGCGACCTCCTGGACGAGCTCGGCCCGACCTTCGTCAAGTTCGGCCAGCTCCTCTCCATGCGTCCGGACGTCGTCCCCCCGGACATCGCGCTCGAGCTGCGCGGCCTCCAGGACGACGCCAGCCCCGTGCCCTTCGAGCAGATCCGGACCGTGCTCGAGGCGGAGCTCGGGCTCACCGTCGCGCAGGCGTTTCTCGAGTTCGACGAGACGCCCCTCGCCTCCGCCTCCATCGGGCAGGTGCACCACGCCGTCCTCCCCGACGGGAAGGAGGTCGCGGTAAAGGTCCAGCGGCCCGAGGCGGCCCGACAGATCGAGGCCGACCTCGGGCTCCTCTACCAGGCCGCGCGGCTCCTCCGCGAACGCGTGCGCGCGCTCGACTTCATCGACCCCGAGGACCTGGTGGACGAGTTCGCGCGCTCCATCCGGCTCGAGCTCGACTACGGCCACGAGGCGCGCAACGCCGACCAGTTCCACCGCAACTTCGCCCATGAGCCGGCGGTCGTCGTCCCGCGCGTCGTCCGCCAGTACTCGACGCAGCGCGTCCTCACGCTCGAGTTCCTGCGCGGCACGAAGGTCGCCGACCTCGACCTCGTCGCCCTCCGTCCGGACGAGCGCCGCGACGTCGCCTACCGCATGGCGGAGACGTGGATGACCATGGTCTTCCGGCACGGCTTCTTCCACTCCGACCCGCACCCGGCGAACGTCTTCGTCCTCGACACGGGCGAGCTCGGGCTCGTGGACTTCGGGCAGGCCGGGAAGCTGACCGAGGACGACATGACGAAGCTGACCCGGCTCTTCGTGGACGCGGCGACCGAGAACGTGGACGCCATCCCGCGCCGCCTGCGCGAGCTCGGCGTCCGCTACGACCCCGAGCGCGAGGACGAGTTCCGCGCGGAGCTGCGCGTTCTCTTCGACCGCTACTACGGCGCGCGGCTCTCCGACATCGATCCCATGCAGGTCATCCGGGAGGCGTTCCAGCTCATCTACGCGCTCAACCTGCGCCTGCCCTCGCGCTTCGTGATGCTCGACAAGGCGATCGCCACGCTCGCCTCCGTGGGGCAGGAGGTGTACCCGGACTTCAACGTCTTCGAGGTCGCGAGGCCGTACGCGCGCGGCCTGCTCGCCGACCGCTTCCACCCCCGGGTCCTCGCCCACCGCGCCCGCGCCGAGGCGCTCGCGCTCGGCTCGGTCGCGCGCGAGCTGCCCTACCAGGTGAGCGACGTCCTCGAGCGCATGCGCGAGGGCACGCTCCGCGTCCGCTTCGAGAACCCCGGGCTGGACGAGTTCGACGAGCACCTCGACCAGGCCTCGAACCGCCTCTCCGTCGCGCTCGTCGTCGTCGGCGGGCTCATCGGCTCCTCCATCATCGGCGTGTTCGGCGAGGGCGGCCCGCAGGTCCTCGGCCTGCACGTCGTCTCCTTCCTCGGCTTCGTCGTCTCCGCCGCCCTCGGGTTGTGGCTCGTCTGGGGCGTCCTCCGCCACGGGCGCCTCTGACGCCGCAGGCCGCCGGTCGCTCCCGGCCGCCGGAGCCGGCCTTTGCGAGCGCCGCCCCTGCGACGTCAGCTTCTGACTGTCCTGTGCGCCTCGGGCTTGCCTCCTTTGCGAGCGCCGCCCCTGCGTCGTCAGCGAGCTGACGCGTCTGGCCGCGCGTCCCTCTCGGCGGGCGGAGCCGCCCTCCGGCGGAGCCTGACGCCGCTCGCTGCAGGATGCTGCGCCCTCCGCGCTCGGCCGTACCTTGCGTACTGCCTCGCCCCTCGGCCTCGGGCGCTGCGCGCGCGGCGCGGCTCGGGCGGCCACGTTCGGAGGGGACGGCTGAGGATTCCTTTTCAACAAGCCGCTGCAATGGACATCTGGCGAGCCCGGCGGGCCGCGGCTAGCGTCGCCGCCATGCCGAACGCTGTCCTCGTCGCCGAGCCGGAGCCGGAGACCCGCGAGTACCTCGGCCGGCAGCTCCGACACGACGGCTTCGACGTGCTCGGAGCCGCGCGCCGCAGCGAGGCGCTCGACCTCGCGGAGCGCGCGCGGCCGGACGTGGTCCTGCTCGGAGAGCTCGAGCTCTGCCAGCGCCTGCGCCGGGGCGAGCCGGGGCGCACGTGGGACCGCAACGTCCCCGTGATCGTCCTCGCCCCGACGTCCGACACCGTGGAGCGCGTGCGCGCCCTCGACCGCGGTGCCGACGACGTGCTCGGCAAGCCCTTCGCGTACGAGGAGCTGCTCGCGCGCATCCGGGCGCTGCTCCGCCGCAGCACGGCCGCGAACGCCGAGGTGCTCGTGGCGGGCGACGTCGTCGTCGACCGGCGCACGCGCCGGGTCACGCTGCGCGAGCGGAGCCTCCCGCTCTCGGCCAAGGAGTTCGACCTGCTCGCCCACCTCGCCTCCGAGCCGCAGCGCGTGTTCACGAAGGAGGAGCTGCTGCGCGAGGTGTGGGGGTACAAGGCCATGGGGCGGACCAGGACGCTCGAGTCGCACGCCTCCCGCCTGCGGCGGAAGCTCTGCGTCGGACCCGACGACCGCTTCGTCGTGAACGTGTGGGGAGTCGGGTACCGCCTGCTCGAGTAGCGGTCAGGCGAGGAGCGCGCCCTCGAGCTCGAGGAGCGCGACCTTGCGCTCGAGGCCGCCGGCGTAGCCGACGAGGTCCCCGCCCGAGCCCACCACGCGGTGGCAGGGGAGGACGATGGGGATGCGGTTCCGGTTCATCACCGTCCCCACGGCGCGGGCGGCACGCGGGCGGCCGACGCGGGCGGCGAGCTCGCCGTACGTGGTCGTCTCGCCGTAGGGAACGCGCGTGAGCGCGCGGAGGACGGAGACCGTGAACGGGGGGAGGCCGCGCAGGTCGAGCGAGAGGTCGAAGATGCGGCGGCGGCCGCGGAAGTACTCGTCGAGCTCCCGCTTCGCCTCGTCCACGGTGCGCGGCGAGCGGAGGACGCGGGGGCCGGCGACGCGGGCGAGCGCCTGCAGCGTGCGCTCGGGCTCCGGGTCGTACGAGATCGCGGCGAGGCCGCGGCCGGAGACGGCGACGAGGAGCTCCCCGAGCGGAGTCTCGAGGACGTCGAACCCCAGGTCCACGAGCCCGAGCGCGGCGGCGGCGTCGCGGAAGCGGCGGTCGAGAGCGGTTGGCACGGTCATGTCGTCATCCTCCCGCGCAGCCTGCGGACGCCTGTGGACGCGGCCTGCCTGGCCGCGTCCTCGCTCGAGCCGAGCGCGGCTGCGATCTGCTCGTAGGTGAGGTCGTACCCGTAGCGGAGCACGACCGCCGCCCGCTCCTTCGGCGGCAGCCCGTCCGTGAGCCCGGCGAGCTCCCGGTAGGCGGGACGGCGGTCCTCGAACGGCACGTCGTCGCGCTCCGGCTGGGCCGGCCGAGCGCGCCGCAGGGCGTCGGTGGCCACGTTGCGGGCGATAGTCAGCACCCAGGCCCGCAGGTGCTCGCCGTGGTGCAGGCGCGGGTACGCCTGCAGCGCGCGCAGGAACGTCTCCTGGAAGGCGTCGTCGGCCCGCTCGCGCCCGAGGCGTCGCCGGAGCACCCGGAGCACCTCGTCGCGGTGCTCGGCATAGAAGCGCTCGAACGGGGGGACGGTCACCGCCTGCATCATCAGGGCGGAAACGCGCGGGCGCGCCGATCTGTGAGCATGCGGGCCATGCGCGCGGCGGTCGTCGGGCACGTGGAGTGGATCGAGTTCCTGCGCGTCGAGCACGTGCCGCGGCAGGGGGAGATCGTGCACGCCGAGGAGGCCTGGGAGGAAGCGGGCGGCGGCGGGGCGGTCGCGGCCGTCCAGCTCTCGAAGCTCGCGGACTCCGTGCTGTTTCTGACCGCGCTCGGCGCCGACGCGCTCGGCCGGCGCGCGAAGAAGGAGCTCGAGGGCCGCGGCATCGAGGTGCACGCCGCGTTCGTCGACCGTCCGCAGCGGCGCGGCCTCACGTACGTGGACGCGCAGGGCGAGCGGACGATCACGACCGTCGGCCCGCGCGTCGGCCCGCGCGGGCGCGACGACAGCCTCCCCTGGCACGAGCTCGCCCGCTGCGACGCCGTCTACTTCTGCGCCGGCGACGACGACGCCGTCCGCGCCGCGCGGCGCTCCCGCGTCCTCGTCGCGACCGCACGCGTCCTCGACGTGCTCGTCCGGGCGGGCGTGCAGCTCGACGCGCTCGTCGGCAGCGGCAGCGACGAGGCCGAGCGCTACCAGCCGGGCGGCCTCGATCCCGAGCCCAGGCTCGTCGTCACCACCTCGGGCGCGCTGGGGGGATGGGCGCGGCCGGGCGGGCCGTACTCCGCCGCGCCGCCGCCCGGGCCGGTCGTGGACGCCTACGGGGCGGGGGACTGCTTCGCCGCCGGGCTCGCGTTCGGGCTCGCCGCGGGGCTCGAGACGATGGAGGCGCTCGCCTTCGCGTCGCGCTGCGGGGCCGGCGCCCTCGTCGGCCGCGGCGTCCACGCCGAGCCCGTCTCGCTCTGACGCCCGCCTCGCGGCCCGCCTCGCTGGTGCCGGCGTGAGACGGCGCTGCGGGGTTGTCAAGTGGACCAAAGTGGAGTAAGGTGGGGCATCGTGGGAGGCACCCACGGACCCGCATGTTCTACGGCGAGCACGAGCACACGGTCGACGAGAAGAGCCGCCTCACGCTGCCGGCGCGCTACCGGCATGCCCTGGCCGACGGGGTGGTGCTCGCGCGCGGCATCGAGCGGAACGTGGACGTCTACCCGCGGGAGAGCTGGGAGGCGAACGTGGCGCGGATCGCGGACCTCGACTCGCTCACGCGGGAGGCGCGCGAGATGAAGCGCTTCGTGTTCGCGGGCGCCGTCCCCACCGAGCTCGACCGCCAGGGCCGGGTGCTCCTGCCGCCCCATCTCGCCGCCCACGCGGGGCTGCGGAAGGACGTCGTCGTGCTGGGCGTCCACGACCACATCGAGATCTGGGACCGCGCCGAGTGGGCGGCCCACCTGAGCGCGATCGAAGGGAGCGCGAGCGATGTTGCCGAACGTCTTGCGGACCGACGCAGCTGACCACGTCCCGGTGCTCGCCGAGGAGGTGCGCGGCCTCCTCGCCGTGCAGCCGGGCGAGACCGTGGTGGACGGCACCTTCGGCGCGGGCGGCCACTCCCGCCTGCTCGTCGCCGACCTGCGCGGGGAGGGGAAGCTCATCGCGATCGACCGCGACCCGAGCATCCGCGCCTACTTCGACCGCCTCAAGGCCTCCGCGCGCGGCGTCCAGCTCCGCTTCCTGCGCGGCGACTACGCCGTCGTCCTCTCCCAGCTCGCCGGGAACGGCGTCAGGGCCGACGCCGTCCTGCTCGACCTCGGCCTCTCCTCCATGCAGATCGACCGGCCCGAGCGCGGCTTCTCGTACGCCACCGACGCGCCTCTCGACATGCGCATGGACCCCTCCCAGGAGCTAAGCGCCGCCGGCGTCGTCGCGACCTATCCCGAGCGGGAGCTGGCCGACCTCTTCCGGCGTTACGGGGAGGAGCGCTACGCGCGCCAGATCGCGCGCACGATCGCGCGGCGGCGGCGCGAGCAGGCGATCGAGCGGACGGGGCAGCTCGTGGACGTCGTCCGCGCGGCGCTGCCGGCGCCGGCCCGCTTCGGCGAGGGTCACCCTGCGAAGCGCGTCTTCCAGGCGCTGCGCATCGAGGTGAACCACGAGCTCGAGTCGCTGCAGGCCGCGCTGCCCGCCGCGCTCGAGATGCTGCGGCCGGGCGGCCGGCTGGCCGTCATCAGCTTCCACTCGCTCGAGGACCGGATCGTGAAGCGCTTCCTGCGCGAGCGGGCGCGCGGGTGCACCTGCCCGCCCGAGTTTCCGGTCTGCGTGTGCGGCCGCGAGCCGGAGCTCCGTCTCCTCACGCCGAAGCCGCTGCGCCCGTCCGCGCGCGAGGTGGACGAGAACCCGCGCGCGGCCTCGGCCCGGCTCAGGGCGGCGGTCAAGGTCTGATGTCGTCGCTCGCCCAGGCCGCCGGGAGGACGCGGGCGCGGACGCGGTCCCGGCCGCGGCTGCTCGGGAACGGCGTCCTCTGGATCGTGCTCTTCGCCGCCCTGCTCGCCGGCGTCGTGGCGGTGAACGTGAGCGTGCTCCGGCTCAACCTGGAGCTCGACCGGGTCGGCCGCGAGCGGGCCGAGCTGCGGGCGGACGTCGCCCGCCTGCGCGCCCAGCTCTCCAGCGCCGCCGCCTCGGCGCGGATCGAGCGGCTGGCGCGGAAGGAGCTCGGGCTCGTCCCGGCCGACCCGGACACGACGCTGTACGTCCGTCTCGGCCGGTGAGCGCGAAGACCGCCAACCGGCGCATCCTCCTGCTCGCGGCCGCGTTCCTCGCGCTGCTCGCGGCCGCGCTCGTCCGCGCCTTCTGGCTGCAGGCGGTGCAGGGCGACGCGTACGCGGCGATGGCCGTGCGCCAGCACCGCGAGACCGTGGTCGTGCCGGCTCCGCGCGGGACGGTCTTCGACCGCAACGGGGAGCCGCTCGCGATCGGCGAGCAGGCCGTGACCGTCTACGCGAACCCCAGGGAGGTGACGCAGCCGCGCGAGCTCGCGCTCGCGGCCCGCAAGTGGCTCGGCATCTCGCCGCTCGAGCTCTACCCGCTCCTCGTCGACCGCTCGCGCGGCTTCGTCTACGTCGCCCGCAAGGCGGACCCCGAGGCGGCGAAGCGCCTGCAAGAGCTCGGCTTCGCCGGGCTCGGCTTCTACCCGGAGGAGAAGCGCACCTACCCGCAGGAGCGCGTGGCGGCCCAGGTGCTCGGCTTCGCCGGCACCGACAACCGCGGCCTGGAGGGTCTCGAGCGCTCGCTCGAGCCCGTGCTGCGCGGGCGACCCGGCAGCTCCACGGTCGTCAAGGACCCGTTCGGCCGGGCGCTGGACGTCGTCGCCACGAAGCCGGAGACGCCGGGCCGGAACGTGCGGCTGACCCTCGACCACGCCATCCAGGCGAACGCGGAGACGGTCCTCGAGGAGACCGTGCGCCGCTTCGGCGCCCGCGCCGCCTCGGCGATCGTCATGGACCCGCACACCGGGGCCGTCCTCGCCATGGCCGTCGCGCCCGGGTTCAACGCCAACCGCTTCCCGAGCACGCGGCCCGACCGGCGCCGCAACCGGGCGGTCACGGACACGTACGAGCCGGGCTCGACCTTCAAGCTCGTCACGATCGCGGCGGCGCTGGAGGAGGGGATCGTCACCCCGGACACCGCGTTCCGGCTCCCGCCCACGATCCGCGTCGCCGACCGCGTCATCCGCGAGGCGCACTCGCGGGGGACCGAGCGCATGAGCGTCCGCGAGATCGTCGAGTACTCCTCGAACGTGGGTACGGTGACCGTCGGCCAGCGGCTCGGGCCGGGATTGCTCGCGGACTGGATCGCGCGCTTCGGCTTCGGCCGGACGACCGGCATCGACTTCCCCGGGGAGTCGTCGGGCGTCGTGCTCCCCGTCGACCGCTGGTCCGGCTCGACCATCGGCACCGTCCCCATCGGCCACGGCATCGCGGTCACCCCCGTTCAGATGGCGCGCGCGTACGCGGCGATCGCGAACGGCGGCATCCTCGTCCGCCCCCGGCTCGTGGAGCGGATCGACGGGCGCGAGGTGGAGCCGAGCCGCGGCCGGCGGGTCGTCTCCCGCCGCGTCGCGCGGCAGATGCTGTCCATGCTCCGCGGCGTCGTCGTGGAGGGCACCGGCACCGAGGCGGCCGTCCCCGGCTACACGGTCGCGGGCAAGACCGGCACGGCCGCGAAGATCGAGCCGAGCGGCCGCTACTCGCACTCGCGCTACGTGGCCTCGTTCGTCGGGCTCGTCCCCGCCTCGCACCCGCGCCTCGTGATCATGGTCATGGTCGACGAGCCGCGGGGCTCGATCTACGGCGGCGTGGTCGCCGCGCCGGCGTTCCGCGAGATCGCCCGCTTCAACCTCCAGCACCTCGACATCCCGCCGGATGCGCCGCGTGCGGCGTCCGAGCGCTGAGCGTCCGTCCGTCCCGGCGCTTCGTCTAGCCTAGGCTGACGGTGGAGCTCGAGGCCCTGATCCGGGCGCTCGCGCCGAGCGCGCTCCAGGGGCCCCGGTCGGTCGAGATCGCCGACCTCGCCCACGACACGCGCGCCGTCCGCCCGGGCGCGCTCTTCTTCTGCGTTCGCGGCGAGCGGGTGGACGGCCACGACCTCGCCTGGGAGGCGATCGAGCGCGGGGCGGCGGCGCTCGTGGTCGAGCGCGAGCTGGACGTGCCCGTCGCGCAGCTCCGCGTGGACGACGTCCGCGCGGCCATGCCGGTCGCGGCCGACGTGTTCTTCGGCGAGCCGACGCGGGAGCTCGAGGTGGCGGGCGTCACCGGCACGAACGGCAAGACGACGACCGCCTTCCTCCTGCACGGGATGCTCGAGGCCGCCGGCCGGCGGCCGGGTCTCGTCGGCACGGTCGAGTGGCGCGTGGGCGGGGAGCGGCTGCCGGCGCCCTTCACCACGCCCGAGGCGATCGAGCTGCAGCGTCTCTTCCGGCGCATGCTGGACGCGGGCGACCGCAGCGTCGCGCTCGAGGCCTCCTCCCACGGCTCGGCGCTGCGGCGTCTCGACCGCGTCCGCTTCGACGCGCTCGTCTTCACGAACCTCTCCCAGGACCACCTCGACCTGCACGGGACGATGGAGGACTACTTCCAGGCCAAGCAGCGTCTCTTCACCGGCGCGCAGCCGCCGCCTGCGGCCGTGAACGTCGGCGACCCCTGGGGGCGGCGCCTCGCGGACGCGCTCGCGGACGGGCATCGCGCGCCGCTCGTCACCTTCGCGCTCGAGGGCCCGGCGGACGTCGTCCCGGAGGCGCTCGAGGTGACGCCGCACGGCAGCCGGCTCCGTGCGGCGGGGATCGCGCTCGAGACACCGCTGCGCGGCCGCTTCAACGTCGAGAACGTGCTCGGTGCGGTCGCGGCGGGGCTGCTGCTCGACCTCGCCGACGACGAGATCGCCGAGGGGATCGCGCGCGTCGGGCAGGTGCCGGGCCGCTTCGAGGCCGTGGACGAGGGCCAGCCGTTCGCGGTGCTCGTCGACTACGCGCACACGCCCGACTCCCTGGACACGGTGCTGCGCGCCGCGCGCGCGCTGGGCGACGGGCGCGTGATCGCCGTCTTCGGCGCCGGCGGCGACCGCGACCGCGGCAAGCGGCCGCTCATGGGCAAGGTCGCGCGCGAGGCGGCGGACGTGGTTGTGGTCACCTCCGACAACCCGCGCTCCGAGGACCCGCTCGCGATCATCGAGGACGTGCTCCAGGGCGCGGGGCTGGACGTCGAGATCGACCCCGACCGGGCGAGCGCGATCCGCCGCGCGCTCGCTCTCGCGCGGGCGGGAGACGTCGTCGTGATCGCGGGCAAGGGGCACGAGCTGGGCCAGGAGGCGGGCGGCGCGGTGCATCCGTTCGACGACCGGGAGGTCGCGCGGACGGCGCTCCGCGAGCTCGGGGCGGCGCGGTGATCCCGCTCCCCTGGGAGGAGGTCGAGCGGCTCGCGCTCGGCGAGCTCGTGCGCGGCCGCGACGGGGGCGCGCTGACCGGCATCCGGGCGGACTCGCGCACCGTCGGCCCCGGCGACCTGTTCGTGGCGCTGAACACCGGCGTTCGGTACGTGGACGAGGCGCGCGCGCGCGGCGCGGCGACGCTCGTCCCGCGCGACCAGGAGGCGGCGCTCGCGGCGCTCGCCTCGCTCGTGCGCGCCCGCAGCGACGCGCGGGTCGTGGCCGTCGTCGGCTCGGTCGGCAAGACGACGACGAAGGACGTGCTCGGCGCGCTCTGCGCGCCGCACGTCCCGACCGTGTGGGCGGAGGCGAGCCTGAACAACGAGCTCGGCCTGCCGCTCACCGTCTGCCGGTTGGAGCCGGAGACGCGCATCCTCGTCGTCGAGCTGGGCATGCGCGGGCTCGGCCAGGTGGCAGCGCTGTGCGCGGTCGCGCGCCCGCACGTCGCCGTGGTGACGCACGTCGGGGCCGAGCACCTGGAGCTCCTGGGCAGCGTGGAGCGCGTCGCGGAGGCGAACGCGGAGGCGATCGCCGCCCTGCCGGCCGGCGGGACCGCGGTCGTCCCCGCCCGCTCGCCCGAGCTCGAGCCGCACCTGACCCGCGGGGACGTGACCTACCGGCGGTTCGCTCCCGAGGACGTCGAGCTCGAGGGGACGCGCGGGCGCTTCCGGCTCGACGGCCGCGTCGTGGAGCTCGAGCTGCCCTTCCGCCAGCGCCACCTCGCGGTCAACGCGCTCGCGGCACTGCACGCGTACGCGGCGCTCGGGCTCCCGCTCGAGCGTGCGGCGGAGGGCGCGGCCGGCATCCGGCTCAGCCCCTGGCGCGGGGAGGAGCTGCCGCTCCCGGGCGGCGGGCTCGTCGTCAACGACGCCTACAACGCGAACCCCGACTCCATGCGCGCCGCGCTCGAGCACCTCGCCGAGCGAGCGGGGGGACGGAGGCGCGTGGCCGTGCTCGGGGAGATGGCCGAGCTCGGCGAGCACGCGGAGCGCTACCACCGGGAGATCGGCGAGCTGGCCGCGGCGCTCGACGTGCACGTGCTCGGCGTGGGGGAGCCGGCCCGGCTCTACGCCCCCGAGGCGTGGGTCGCGGACGCGGCGGAGGCGGCCGCGGCCGTGCGCGCGTTCGTGCGCCCGGGCGACGCGGTGCTCGTGAAGGCCTCGCGCGCGGTGGGCCTCGAAGGCATCGCCGCGGAGATCACGAACTCGGCGCGCGAATGGTCTCCGTCCTGATCGCGGGCCTGATCGCGATGGTGGCAGCCGTCGTGGTCGGGCCCAGGTTCATCGAGACGCTGCGGGCGCGCAACCTCGGCCAGCAGATCCGCGCCGAGGGCCCTGCCGCGCACGTCGTCAAGCAGGGGACGCCCACCATGGGCGGCCTGCTCATCGTGGGCTCGGCCGTGTTCCCCTTCCTCGCTCTCTCCCAGTACACGGTCGAGGCGCTGACCGTGCTCTTCATCACCCTCGGGTGCGCCGCGATCGGCTTCGCCGACGACTACCTGAAGCTCCGGCGCCGCCACTCGCTCGGGCTCGCCGGCCGCTGGAAGATGGTGCTGCTCGCCGGCGTCACCGTCGGCGCCGCGCTGCTCCTGCAGGAGTCCGAGCTGTTCACGACCTCCGTCTACGTGCCGGTCGCGGGCTGGAACCTCGAGCTCTGGTGGCTGTACTACCCCTTCCTCTTCGTGGTCATCGCCGGCACCGTCAACGGCGCGAACCTGACCGACGGGATCGACGGCCTCGCCGCGGGCACGGGGATGATCATGCTCATCACGTTCCTCGCCATCGCCGGGATCTCGTGGCTGCGCTCCGGCGACCCGGGCCAGCGGAGCGAGGTGTACCTCGACCTGGCCACGCTCGCGGCCGCGCTCATCGGGGGCACGATCGGCTTCCTCTGGTACAACGCCTTCCCCGCCGAGGTCTTCATGGGCGACACCGGCTCGATGGCGCTCGGCGGCGCGATCGCCGGCTTCGCGGTCGTGACCGGGACGGAGATCCTGCTCCCCCTCATCGCCGGCATCTTCGTGCTCGAGGTGCTGTCGCTGATCGTCCAGGTGGTCAGCTTCAAGCGGACGGGGAGGCGCGTCTTCCTGATGGCGCCCATCCACCACCACTTCGAGATGAAGGCGTGGTCGGAGACGAAGGTGATGGTGCGCTTCTGGATCGTGTGCGCGATCCTCTGCGCCTCCGGCTTCGCGCTCTTCTACCGCGACTTCCTCCAGTTCCTCGAGCGGTGAGCGCCGCCCTCGAGCTCCGCGGCGCGCGCGTCCTCGTCGTCGGGCTCGCCCGCTCGGGGCAGGCGGCCGCGGAGGCGCTCGTCGCAGCGGGGGCGGACGTCGTCGGCTACGACCGAGATCAGGGGCTCGAGCTCGGAAGGCTCGCCGGGCTCGGCGTCGAACTCCACCTCGGTCGAGAGGAGGAGGCTCTGCTCCAGGGGACGGATCTGGTCGTGAAGAGCCCCGGCGTCCCGGGCGGGACGCCGCTGGTCGAGGGCGCCCGCGCGCGGGGTATCCCCGTCTGGAGCGAGATCGAGCTCGGCGTGCGGCTGCTTCCGAACCCCCTGCTCGGCGTGACGGGGACGAACGGGAAGACGACCACGAGCGAGCTCCTGGGCGCCGTCTTCCGGGCGGCGGGCCGGCCGGTCGAGGTCGCGGGGAACGTCGGGCGCCCGCTCACGTCGCTTTCGGGCCGGGTCGCGGGCGACACGTGGGTCGTGTGCGAGCTCTCCTCGTTCCAGCTCGAGGACGTGCACACGCTCGAGCCGCGGATCGGCATCCTCCTCAACCTGGAGCCGGACCACCTCGACCGGCACGGCACCTTCGAGCGCTACGCCGCGGCGAAGCTGCGCCTCTTCGAGCGCCAGGGCCCGTCGGACACGGCCGTGCTCCCGCGCGGCTTCGGGCCCGTTCCGGGGGCGGGGCGGCGCGTCGAGTTCACTGGCGGCGACCCGCTCCCCGCCGAGCCGCGCATCCCGGGGCCGCACAACCGCGAGAACGCCGCCGCGGCCGCCGCCGCCGCGCGCGCGGCGGGCATACCCGAGAACGCGATCGCGGAGGCGCTGCGCACGTTCCCCGGAGTGCCGCACCGGATCGAGCGCGTGCGGGAGCTGCGCGGGGTCGCATACGTCAACGACTCCAAGGCCACGAACGTGGCCGCGGCGCTGCGGGCGCTCGCCTCCTTCCCGGATGCCCGGCTGCACGTCATCCTCGGCGGGCGGGGGAAGGCCGAGCCGTACGCCGCGCTCGCGGCCGCCTTCAAGGAGGGCGACCGCGCGTACCTCGTCGGCGAGGCCGCGGACGAGATCGCGGCCGCGCTCGCGGGCGCCGGCGTGCCGCACGTGCACGCGGGCGACCTGGAGGCGGCGGTGGCGGCGGCAGCGGGCGCGGCCGAGCCGGGCGACGTCGTGCTGCTCTCGCCGGCCTGCGCGAGCTTCGATCAGTTCCGCGACTTCGAGGCGCGCGGGGAGGCCTTCCGCGCGCTCGTGGAGGCGCTTCCGTGAGCGGCCGCGGGCACCTCGAGCAGCGCGTCCTCGCGCTCGTCACGCTGGGTCTCGTCGCCTTCGGCCTCGTCATGGTGTACAGCGCCACCTCGGCCGCGGCCGCTCTCGGGGACGGCGACCCGATGGCCTTCCTCGAGCGCCAGGCGGTCTACGCGGTCGGCGGCGTGGCCCTCATGATCCTCGCCTCCCGCTTCGACTACCACGGCCTGCGCTACGTCGCGCCGCCGCTCCTCCTCGCCGCCCTCGTGCTCTGCGTCGCGGTCCTCGTCGTCGCGCCCGAGATCAACGGCGCGCGGCGCTGGTTCGTCCTCGGGCCGGCGAGCTTCCAGCCCTCCGAGCTCGCGAAGCTCGCGCTCTGCCTCTTCGCCGCCGCCTACCTCGCGCGGCGGCGCCCGCCGCGGACGCTCGGCCAGCTCGCCCGGCCGCTCGGTCTCCTGACCGGGCTCTTCTGCGGTCTCATCCTGCTCGAGCCGGACCTCGGCACCACCATCACCCTCTGCCTCACGATGCTGGCCGTCTTCCTCGTCGCGGGCGTGCCGCTCCGGGTCGTGACCGCCGCCTCGCTCCTGGCTGTCGGCGTCGGCGTGCTCGCCATCTGGGCCGAGCCCTATCGGCGCGCGCGCATCTTCAGCTTCCTCGACCCGTGGAGCGACGCGCAGGGCTCGGGCTTCCAGATCGTCCAGGCGCTGATCGGGATCGGATCCGGGGGGATCACCGGCGAGGGGCTGGGCGAGGGCGTGCAGAAGGCCCTCTACCTGCCCGAGGCCCACACTGACATGATCTTCGCGGTCGTCGGGGAGGAGCTGGGGCTGATCGGCTCCGTGTTCGTGATCGCGGCCTTCGGGGTGTTCGCGGTCGCCGGGTTCAGGGTCGCGCTTCGCTGCCGCGACCCGTTCGGCAAGCTGCTCGCGGCGGGGATCACCGCGCTCGTGTGCGGCCAGGCCTCCGTCAACCTCGCCGCCGCGCTCGGCATCGCGCCGCTGACCGGGATCCCGCTCCCCTTTGTCTCGTACGGCGGCTCGAGCCTCGTCGTCCTGCTCGGCGGCGTGGGCATTCTCCTTAACATCGCCGTGAATGGAGAGGTCGCGCGAGCTCGCGTGCCTGATCGCGGCCGGCGGCACCGCGGGGCACGTGCGTCCGGCGCTCGCCGTGGGCGAGGCGCTGCGGAAGCGGGGCGTCAGGGTGACGTTCGCCGGGTCGCGCGGCCCCGTCGAGTCGCGGCTGGTTCCTGAGGCGGGCTTCCCGCTCGACACGTTCGCCATCTCGGGCTTTCCGCGGCGGCCGGGCCTCGCGCTCCTGCGCGCCGTGCTGCGCGCGCTCCGGGCTCCGCTCGCCTGCTGGCGGATCCTCGGCCGCCGGAGGCCGGACGTCGTCCTCGGAGGAGGCGGCTACGTCGCCGGGCCGATGGTGCTCGCGGCGCGCCTGCGCGGTATCCCGGTCGCGCTGACCGAGGCGGACGCCCACCTGGGCCTCGCCAACCGCCTGGCCGCGCCTCTCGCGCGGCGCGTCTTCCTCGCCTACGCGATCCCGGGCCGCGCCGGGGCCAAGTACCGCGTGGTCGGCCGGCCGATCCCCGAGGCGCACCTCGGCGCGAGCCGCGAGGCGGGCCGCGCTCGCTTCGGCCTCCCCGCCGACCGCCCGGTGCTCGCCGTCTTCGGCGGCCTCGCCGGCGCGCAGGCGCTGAACGAGCTCGCGGTCGCGGCGTTCGGCGAGCACGGGCCCGCCGTCCTGCACGTCGCCGGCGAGCGCGACTTCGAGGCGCTCAGGGGACGCGTGACCCGTCCCGACTACGTGCTCCTCCCCACGACCGACCACTTCGGGGAGGCGCTCGCGGTCGCCGACCTCGCCCTCTCGCGGGCCGGCGGCACGGTGTGGGAGCTGGCGGCGGCCGGGACCCCGGCGGTGCTCGTCCCCTACCCGTACGCGACCGCCGACCACCAGACCCTGAACGCGCGCCACTTCGAGGCCGGGGGCGGGGCCGTCGTCGTCCCGCAGGCGGAGCTCGACCGGGTGCCGGCCCTCGTCGAGGAGCTGCTCGCCGACCCGGAGCGGCTGCGGCGCATGTCGGAGGCGATGCGCGCGCTCGCCCGCCCGCGTGCGGCCGAGGAGATCGCCGACGAGCTCGTCCGCCTGGCGGTCGGGGAGGACGGGTGAGCGACGAGCGCGCACCGCTCGCGGGGCGGCGCCTCTACTTCGTTGGGATCGGCGGCGCGGGCCTCTCCGCGTACGCCAACATCGCCCGCGCCTGGGGCGCGGAGGTGCGCGGCTGGGACGCGCGCGAGACGATCTTCCTGGAGGCCGTCCGGGGCATCCCCGTGGACGTCGGCGGCGAGCCGGCCCCGCCGCCGGGCTTCGAGGTCATCGTGTCGGCCGCGCACGCCGGCCGCGTCGAGGGCCGGCCCCGCGGCGAGTTCCTCGCCGAGCTCGTCGGGCTCCGCCCGGCCGTGGTCGTGGGCGGCGCGCACGGGAAGACGACGACCACCGCCATGATCGCCTTCGCGCTGCGCGAGGCCGGCCGCGACCCCTCCTTCGTCGTCGGCGGGGTCGTCCCCCAGCTCGGCGGGAACGCGGGCGCGGGAGCCGGGCCGCTCGTGGTCGAGGGCGACGAGTCCGACCGCTCGATCGCCCTCCTGCGCCCGCAGGTGGCCGTGGTCACGAACGTGGAGCTCGACCACCACGCCGCCTTCGGCTCCGAGCCCGAGCTCGCCGCCTTCTTCGCCGACTGGCTCGCGCGCGCGCCGCAGGCCGTCCGCGGCTGGGAGCTCGAGCCGGTGTCCTTCCCGCTGGCCGTGCCGGGCGAGCACAACCGCCGGAACGCCGCGGCCGCGCTCGCGGCGGTCGAGGCCCTCGGCGTGGAGCGCGGGGAGGCCGAGCGCGCGCTCGCCGGGTTCGCCGGAGTCGGGCGCCGCTTCGAGCTCGTCGGGGAGGGCCGCGGCGTACGCGTGTACGACGACTACGCCCACAACCCCACCGAGATCGCCGCCGCGCTCGCCACCGCGCGCGAGGCGGCCGGGGACGCGGGGCGGGTCCTCGCCGTCTACGTGCCGCACGTGCACGAGCGGACACGGCACCTGGCGCACGAGCTCGGGCAGGCGCTCGGGCTCGCCGACGGTGCGGTCGTGACCGAGCACGTGGGCGCGCGCGACGCCCCCCGCCCGGGCGTGAGCGGGCGGAGCGTCCTCGACCGCGTGCC
>DATLYU010000148.1:0-36915 GCA_035574435.1 Gaiellaceae bacterium
GCACCTCTTCGTCGCCTCCACCCACGACTACATCCTCTTCTTCACCACCGTGGGCAAGGTCTACCGCCTGAAGGTGCACGAGCTCCCGCTCGGCTCCCGGCAGTCGAAGGGGCGCGCGATCGTGAACCTCCTGCCGTTCCGCCAGGGCGAGCACGTGCGCGCGGTGGTCGCGACGAGGGACTTCAAGGAGGCGAAGTACCTCGTGCTCGGGACGAAGCGCGGCGTCGTCAAGAAGACGGAGTTCGAGGCCTACAACACGCCTCTCAAGGCGGACGGGATCATCGCCATCGGGATGCGGGAGGACGACGAGCTCGTCGGCGTTCGCCTCTCCACCGGGGACGACGACATCCTCATGGTCTCGCGCATGGGGCAGGCGGTCCGCTTCCACGAGCGGGACGTGCGCCCGATGGGCCGGCCGGCCTCGGGCGTCGCGGGCATGAAGCTGCGCGCGGGCGACGAGGTGATCGCGCTCGAGATCGCGGAGGACGACACCGACCTGCTCGTCGTCACGGAGAACGGGTGGGGGAAGCGCACGCGGCTCTCCGAGTACCCGGTCAAGGGGCGCGGCACCATGGGCGTGAAGACCGCGCAGCTCGTGGAGGGGAAGGGCAAGCTCGCCGGCGCGCGGGTCGTGCGCGACGGCTACCAGGTGATGCTGATCTCCACGGGCGGCACCGTGATTCGCATGCCGGTGGACGGGATCAAGCGCTCCGGGCGGGCGACGCAGGGCGTCATCGTCATGCGCTTGCGCGACGGGGAGCGCGTGGCGACGCTCGCTCCCGTCGTCGGCTCGGACGATGCCGAGCTCGGCGCAGGTGCCGAGCCCGAGCAGCAGGCCGAGTAGGGCACGCCGTTCCCGGTGAAAGGCCCGCCGGCCGGCGGTGGGCCGGCCGGCGGGAGCTTCGGGTTCCCGGAGTCGGGCTTGCGATCACCTCCTTCCTAGAAGCGGATGGGTGCGGCGAAGAGCTGGACGGCCTTCGAGACCGCCCGCGCTTCCTGTCGGGTGGCGTTGTCGTTCGACGCCGTCTGGTACTGCGTGACGTCGCCGCCGACGGCCTTGCCGGTCGTGGCGTTGCCGCCGTCCCCGGCGTGCGTGAAGCAGTCACACGGGTAGAAGCGGGGCTCGCAGGTGCCGCACGTGCGCTTCTTCGACTCGTACGTGCAGCGGCCGCGGCTCTTGCCGTAGCCGTGGCCGGAGGGCTTGCACCGCTTCGCCTCGTAGCTGCAGCTTCCCGCGCAGCCCTTGAGGTCGCCGCCGTCGCCGCCGGTCGCATCGCCGGAGGTGGCGTCGCCGCCGATCCCCTTCTGGGACTGCTCGTTCGACTGCCAGGTGGCGTTCTTGTTGACCGCCGTCGCGTCGCCCGACTCGTTCGAGTTCGTCTGCGACACGTGGCCCGAGTCGCCCTTGCTCAGGACGTGGACGCCCAGGTTGACGTTGGTCGGCGCCACCTGGACGGCCTTCGACTCGGCGTTGGCGTGCTGCTTCGTCTCGTTCGAGTTGGACGCGGTCTGCGACTGGTCGACGTCGCCACCGACCGCCTTGCCGGTCGTGGCGTCCCCGCCGTCGCCGGCCTTGCCCTTGCAGCCGCAGGCATCGGCGCCGTCGCCGCCGGTCGCATCGCCGGAGGTGGCGTCGCCGCCGATCCCCTTCTGGGACTGCTCGTTCGACTGCCAGGTGGCGCTCTTGTTGACCGCCGTCGCGTCGCCCGACTCGTTCGAGTTCGTCTGCGACACGTCGCCCGAGTCGCCCTTGCTCAGGATTCGCACCTCGACATTCGCGTTCGTCGGCGCGATCTGAACGGCCTCGGACGTGGCCTCCGCCTTCTGGTCGGTCGCGTTCTCGTTCGACGCCGTCTGGGACTGCGTCACGTCGCCGCCGTAGGCGTCGCCGGAGGTGGCGTCACCGCCGTCACCGCCGCTCCCGCCGTCACCGCCGGTGGCGTTCCCGGAATCGGCCTGGCCTCCGCTTCCGTACTGCCCCTGCTCGTTCGACTGCCACGTCGCGTTCTCGTTCACGGCCGTGGCGTCGCCCGACTCGTTCGAGTTCGTCTGCGAGACGTCGCCGGAGTCGCCGTGGCTCAGGATCCACACCGACACGTTCACGTTCGTCGGCGCCACCTGGACGGCCTTCGACTCCGCCGAGGCGTCCTGCGTCGTCTCGTTCGAGTTGGACGCGTCCTGCGTCTGCGTCACGTCGCCGCCGTAGGCGTCGCCGGAGGTGGCGTCCCCGCCGTCGCCGGCGTGGCTCTCACACCCGCAGCTCGACGTGTCGCCACCGGCTCCGCCGGTTGCGTCGCCGGTCGTCGCATCGCCTCCGGTGGCGAACTGGCCCTGGTCGTTCTCCTGGGCCGTGCCGTTCAGGTTCACGGCTGTCGCGTCACCGGACTCGTTGGTGTTCGACTGCGTCACCGTGGTCGGCTCCTCCGGCAGTGGGATGAGCCCGGCGTGAGCCGTACCGGTCGTGGCGACCAGGGCGCACGCTGCGGTGCACAGTGCGAGCAAGCACCGTTTCATGAGTCGCTTCTCCTTTCTTCGAACCGTTCGTCACGTCCGCCGGGCCGGCGGCCCGGCGTCAAGCCAGCGCGTGCGCGCCTAGCCGGGACGTTCGAGCGGTGAAGCAAGGCGCGCCGGTGGAGCCAGCACCGACGCGGGCAGTAGCCGTCCCCCGAGCAGGGAGAGCGCGAGGCTCACGAGCCCCGCGAGGACGGCCAGGACGAGTCCGGAGCTTCCGCCGAGAGGGCCGGCGCTCGGCTGCGCGGGCGCCGGGAAGCGCGGAAGCTCGAAGGGCGCGGCAGGCCCGTCCGGCCGAGCGGCGGCGGAGCGCGCTTCGGGCTGGGCGGGGGCCGAGAGAGGAGCGGAGCCGGCGGTCGCATCGGTCGGCGGCTCGGAGCCGGTCGTTCCGCCGGCTCTCGCGCCCGGCGTCGTCCGCTCGGCAACGGCGTTCATCGAGGTCGGGCCGGAGTGCCGGGGCGCCACGAGCACGCCCTCTGCGGCGGAAGTGGCGGGCACCGAGCTCTCCGCGAGGGCCGGGACGATCGGCGGGCCGGCCGGCGAGGACTCGGCGGGGACCGACAGCACGTTGCCGACCGTGCTCGCAGCCGGCGCGGTCGTGCTCGCCAGCGTGTCCGCGATCTGCTCGACGCGGGCGTGGAGCGCGGGCTCGGACAGCAAGGCGCCTGCCGCCTCCGTCGCGTCCTCGGAGACCGGGGCGAGGACGGGGACGACGACCTCGACCGTGCCGGCGAGCGTCTGGCCGGCCGCGGCGACCGTCGGCTCGAGCGTGTCCACCGCGTCCGGCGCGAGCCCGTCGGTCTCCGCCGCAACCGCCTCCAGCATCTCGGCGACGGGCTGCGCGGCCGCCGCGGTCGTATCCGTGACCGCCTCGACTGTGCGGGCGACCTGGTCGGCGAGCGGTGCGACCGTGTCCCGTGCGACGCTCGTCGTCTCGGCGAGAGCGTCGGTCGTCTCGGCGCCCTGGCGGGCGAGGGGGTCAGCAGCCTCGTCGACCGTGGTGGTGGGGGCGGTATCGGCCACCGGCTGCGCCGGCGCGCGCGTCGCCTCCGCCACCGTCTCGGAGACGGTGTCCACCGCGGTGCCCGTGTCCGGCGCAACGCTCTCGACCGGCGCGGTCGCCACGGTCGCCACGGTCGCCGTGCTGCCGCTGCCCGCCGGATCGTCGGTGGACGTCGGCGACGCCGTGGGCTCGACGGACCCCGTGACGGATCCAACGGTGTCGGCAGGAGCCGAGGCGAGGACGGCGGCCACGCCGCTCTCCGCTTCCGTCGTCCCGCCGGCGAGGCCGCCGGCGGTCGTCCCCGAGGCCGCGCTCGCCGTCGTGGCCGTCGCCTCGACGGTTCCGCCGAGCGGAAGATCGGCCGCGAAGGCGCTCGACGCACCCGAGGCGACGAAGATGCCCGCCACGAGCACGACGAAGCGGCGTGGGCTGAAGAATGCCGGTCGCATGAGGCTCTCGACCCGGCGCTTCCCGAAGCTCCCCCAGGGTAAACCTTCCGGGGGAGTCTGCGCAACGCGTGCTCGGCGCGACGGCTACCCGGCGGTCTCCCGGCCCGGTTTCGCGAGCGCCGAGAGGATGTCGATGGGGATCGGGAAGACGACCGTGGAGTTGTTCGCCGAGCCGATCTCGAGCAGCGTCTGCAGGTAGCGGAGCTGGACCGTGATCGGCTCCTGCGCCATGATCGCGGCGGCGTCCTTCAGGCGCTCGGAGGCCTGGAACTCGCCCTCGGCGGAGATGACCTTCGCGCGGCGCTCGCGCTCGGCCTCCGCCTGGCGCGCCATCGCGCGCTGCATCCCGGCCGGAATCTCCACGTCCTTCACCTCGACCACCGAGACCTTGATGCCCCACGGGGAGGTGGCCTCGTCGATGATCCCCTGCAGGATCCCGTTGATCTTGTCCCGCTCGGACAGGAGCTCGTCGAGCACGTGCTGGCCGAGGACCGAGCGGAGCGTGGTCTGGGCGATCTGCGACGTCGCGACGAGGTAGTTCTCGACCTGGGTGATGGCGGCGTTCGCGTCCACGATCCGGAAGTACGCGACCGCGTTCACCCGCACGGGCACG
This sequence comes from Gaiellaceae bacterium, assembly GCA_035574435.1. Taxonomy (GTDB): domain Bacteria; phylum Actinomycetota; class Thermoleophilia; order Gaiellales; family Gaiellaceae; genus GMQP-bins7. The sequence continues at coordinate 4,577 of DATLYU010000148.1, forward strand.
TTGTCCTTGGTGATGACCTCCTGCGGCGGCACGTTCAGGGTGACCGTCCGCAGGTCGACGCGCACCATGCGGTCGACCACGGGGATGATCGCGAAGAGGCCGGGCCCCTTCGGCTGCGGGAGCAGACGGCCGAGACGGAAGATGACGCCGCGCTCGTACTCCCTCACCACCTTGATCGCGGCGAACGCGATCAGGATGAGGACGACCACGATCGCGGCGAGGGTGATCAGGGCGACGTCCATCAGCTCGGCTCCTCCCGGGTGGGTGACGGTACGGATCCTACGACGAGGGCGAGGTCGGGCTCGACCTCCTCGACCCGGACGTGCGTGCCGGGCACGAGCGGCTCGCCGCCGGCGGTGCGCGCACGCCAGAGCTCGCCGTTGACGAACACGAGCCCGTTCGGGCGCACCACGCCCTCGCTCCCAACGAGGCCCTGCGCTCCCACCGCGGCCGGGCGGCGTGCCACGCGGACGACGCGGGTGAGGGCGAAGCCGAGCAGCAGGGCGAGGGTGCCGGCGATCCCCACGGCGACCGGAAGCGACACCTGGTAGGCGTCGCCGGCAGGGTCGAAGAGGATGAGCGCGCCCAGCACGAACGTCACGCCGCCGGCGACCGTGAGCGCGCCGTGCGTGGGCACGAAGGCCTCGGCCACGAAGAACGCGGCCGCGAGCAGCATGAGCAGGAGGCCGGCGATCGACACCGGGAGCACCTGCAGCCCGTACAGCCCGAGGATGAGCGAGATCGCGCCCACCGTGCCGGGGAGGATGAGGCCGGGGTTCCAGAGCTCGATCACGATCCCGAGCAGGCCGATCGAGAGCATCAGCGCGATCAGGTTCGGGTCGATCAGCAGATCGCGCGCACGTTGCCAGAAGCTCATCTCGACGTGCTCGACCTCTGCGCCGCGCGTCTCCAGGACGAGACCCTTGGGCACCGTCCGGTAGCCGTCGATGGCGGCGAGCAGCTCCGGGAGCGTGGGCTGCACCTGCTCCACCAGCCCGATCCGCAGGGCTTCGCGGGCGCCGTAGTTCGCCGCCTGAGTGACCATGCGCCGGGCCGCGCGCACGTTGCGACCGTGCTCGCGCGCGAGCTCGCCCACGTACGCGGCCGCATCGTTCACGACCTTGCGGCGCAGGTCCTCCGAGATGTCCTCGCCGCCGAGCGAGATGGGCGTCGAGGAGCCGATGTTCGTCTGCGGCGCCATGGCCGCGACATCCGCGGCCATCGCGATCACCGCGCCTGCGGAGTCCGCGCTCGAGCCCGGCGGCGACACGTACACGACGACCGGCACCTCCGCGGCGAGGAAGCGCTTGACGATCCCGCGCATGGAGGAGGCGAGCCCGCCGGGCGTGTCGAGCAGCAGCACGACCGCCGCGTAGCCGTCCTCCTCGGCCCGGTCGACCGCGTCCTCGACGAACTCCTGCGTCACTGGGTTGATGTCGTTCTCGAGCTCGACCGCGAGCACGCGGGGGCGGTCGCTCTGGGCCGGGACGGCGAGCGGAACGAGGAGCGAGACGGCGGCCGCCGCGACGAAAAACCCCCGCAAGGAGCGGATCCGCACGAGTGTAAGGATTCTATCAGCGCAGGTTCTCCGGCCTTGCCCGCGAACGGCTGCGCAGCGACCCTGCCTCTCGGATGCGCCGCCGCCTCGCCCTCCTCCTGCTCGCCGCCCTCCTCGCCGGCGTTGCCGCTCCGGCCGCCCTGGGCGGCACGCCGGCGCCCGCGCGGCTGGTCGAGGTTCCACACGCCGGCGCGAGCACGGTCCGGGGAGGGCGGTTCACCCTCGCCGGGCTGCACTGGCAGGGGCCGGGCCGCGTCCTCTTCCGGACGCGCTCGCTGGACGGCCGCTGGAGCGCCTGGCGGCCCGCCGCCCCGGAGGGCGAGGACGGGCCGGACGTCCGCGCGCACGAGGCGAGGCGGAGCCGCGGCTGGCGGGTCGGCAACCCGTGGTGGACGGGGCCGTCCGACCTCCTGCAGACGCGCACGGCCGGGCGCGTCCGGCGCGTGCGCGCCGTGCTCGTCTGGAGCCCGGAGTCGCTCGTTCCCTACCGTGCGCCCGCCGCGGTCGGGCAGCCCGCGATCGTGCCGCGCGCGACCTGGGGCGCGGACGAGTCGATCCGCCGCAGCCCGCCGTCGTACGCGGACGCGGTGCGCTTCGCCGTCGTCCACCACACTGCCGGCCGCAACGACTACACGCGCGCGGAGGCGGCGGCGATCGTCAAGGGCATCCAGCTCTTCCACGTGCGCGGGAACGGCTGGAACGACATCGGCTACAACTTCCTCGTCGACCGCTTCGGCACCGTGTACGAGGGCCGGTTCGGCGGGATCGACCGCAACGTCGTGGGCGCGCACGCACGGGGCTTCAACACCGGCTCCGTCGGGGTGGCGCTGCTCGGCACGTACGGGGGGACGGCGCCGTCGAAGGCGGCCCTGGACGCGCTCGCCGGGCTGCTCGCGTGGCGCCTCGACCTCGCGCACGTCGACCCGGCCGGTTTCCTGACCGCCCTCTCGGGCGGGAACGAGCGCTACGCGCCCGGCCTCCCCGTGACGCTGCGGAACGTCTCCGGGCACCGCGACACGGGCTTCACCGAGTGTCCCGGGGACGCGCTCTACGGGAGGCTGGACGCGCTCGCGCGAACCGCCCGGGCGACGGGCGGCGCCAAGATCTTCGACCCGCTCGCGGAGGAGGTGGAGGCGACCTTCCGCTTCCGCGCACGCCTCTCCGGGCCGCTCCCGTGGACGGTCGTCGTGCGCGACGCCGGGGGCGTGGAGGTCGCGCGCGGGAGCGGGGCCGGCACGGAGCTCGACTGGACGTGGGACCCTGCGGGCGCCGCGCCGGGCGCCTACGGCTGGCGCATCGAGGCCGGCGGCGCGCGACCGGCTGCGGGCACCCTGCGCGTGGCGGGCGGCGCCGGCACGCTCGCCGTGCAGGAGCTCACGGCGTCGCCGGCGGCGATCACGCCGAACGGGGACGGCCAGGCCGACACCGCCGAGCTGGCCTACCGGCTGACGAAGGACGCGAATGTCACCGTGGCGGTGGAGACGGCGGAGGGCGGCGCGGTCGCGACCCTCGTCGACCGGGCGTGGACGCGCGCGGGCGAGCGGACCGTGACCCTCGACGGGAGCGGGCTCGCCGACGGCTCCTATCGCGTCCTCGTCTCCGCGCGGCGGGCCACCGGGGAGTCGGCGGAGGCGGAGACGACGCTCCTCGTCTCGCGCACGCTGGGGACGGTCACGGTCGCTCCCGGGGCCTTCTCGCCGAACGGCGACGGCCGGCTCGACCGCCTGACCGTCCGCTTCCCGCTCGCCTCGCCCGCCGACGTGCGGGTGCGCGTGCTCCGGGAGGGGAGCTGGGTGGCGAGCGTCTTCGCCGGCAGCCTCGGCGCAGGCGAGCAGCGGATCGTGTGGTCCGGCGAGCGGGCGAGCGGCACCCTCCGCGACGGGACCTTGGAGGCGAGCGTGGAGGTCACGGACGCAGTGGGGACGTTCGCGTTCGCGGTCCCGTTCGCGGTGGACACGGTCGCGCCGCGCGTCCGCATCCTCCCCGGCCGGAGGCTGCGCGTCGAGGTGAGCGAGGCTGCCGCGCTCGTCGTACGCGCCGGCGACACCGTGCTCCGGCGCAGGGTGGCGGGGCCGGCGGTCGTTCGCCTTCCCGCGTCGGGCGCGCGCCGCGTGCACGCGGTCGCCTGGGATGCCGCCGGGAACCGCAGCGAGCCGGCGGTGTGGATCGCCCCGAAGGGAGCGGGCGGGCGCGGTCAGTAGACTCGCCGCGTGCAAGCGACGGTGCCCCGCGCGCCCTTCGGGCGCGACGTGATCGAGTCCATCCTCCCGCACCGGGACCCCTTCCTGCTCATCGACGAGGTGACGGAGCTCGAGCCCGGCCGCCGCGTGGTCGCCCGCCGACAGGTCCGGGCCGAGGACTGGTGGTTCCCCGGGCACTTCCCGGAGCGGCCGGTCATGCCGGGCGTCCTCATCGTCGAGGCGATGGCGCAGACGGGCGCGGTCGCGGTGCTCGTGGAGGAGGAGAACCGGGGCCGGATCGCACTCTTCGCCGGCATCGACGACTGCCGCTTCAAGCGCGTGGTCGAGCCCGGCGACCTGCTCGAGCTCGCCTGCGAGATCGAGACCGTCCGCGGCCCGGTGGGACGTGGCAAGGCGACCGCGCACGTGGGCGGGCAGCTCGCGGCGCGCGCGGCCCTGACCTTCGCGGTGGACCGCTCGTGATCGGCTCCGCGGAGACCGCCCGCGTCTCCATCACGGGCCTGGGCACGCACGTGCCCGAGCGCGTCCTCACGAACGACGAGCTCGCGCGCATGGTGGACACCTCTGACGAGTGGATCCGCGAGCGGACGGGCATCCGGGAGCGCCGCATCGCAGCCGAGGACGAGGCGCTCACGGACATCGCTCGGCCGGCCGCGGTCGCCGCGCTCGAGGACGCCGGCGCAGAGCCCGAGGAGATCGACCTCCTCATCTGCGCGACGGTGACCCCGGACATGATGTTCCCGACCTCGTCCGCGCTCCTCGCCGACGAGCTCGGGATGCCCAAGGCCGCGGCGTACGACCTGCTCGCCGGGTGCACCGGCTTCGTGTACGCGCTCGCCCAGGCCTACGGCATGCTCGCCTCCGGCCTCTCGCGCAAGGCGCTCGTGGTCGGCGGGGACGTGCTCTCGAAGATCCTCGACTGGGACGACCGCTCCACGCTCGTGCTCTTCGGCGACGGAGCGGGCGCGGTGGTGATGGAGCGCGTGGCCGAGGGCGGCTTCCTCGGCTTCGAGCTGGGCGCCGACGGCGGCGGCGGCGAGCACCTCTGGCTTCCGGGATCGGGCTCGCGCCGGTTCGAGAACCCCGATCAGTACGTCAAGATGAACGGCCGCGAGGTCTTCAAGTTCGCGACCCGGATCATGGTCTACTCCGCCCAGCAGATCCTCGAGCAGTGCGGGAAGACTGTGGACGACGTGGACGTGTACATCCCGCACCAGGCCAACAAGCGGATCATCGACTACGCGGCCGGTAAGCTCGGGATCCCTCCCGAGAAGACCGTCGTGAACGTCGACCGCTTCGGCAACACCTCGTCCGGCTCCATCCCGCTCGCGCTCACCGACGCGCGCGCGGAGGGCCGCCTGGCCGAGGGCGCGCTCGTGCTCCTGACCGGGATGGGGGCGGGGCTGACCTGGGGGTCGGCCCTGATCGAATGGACGGCGAACGGGAGGGCCCGATGACGAAGGTCGCGTTCTGTTTCCCTGGACAGGGGTCGCTGGAGGCAGGGATGGGCAGGGAGTTCGCGGAGGCCTTTCCCGTGGCGCGGGAGGTGTACCGCCTGGGGTCGGAGTCCTCCGGCCTCGACCTGGAGCGGCTCTGCTTCGACACGCCGCTCGAGGAGCTCGTGGACACCGAGGTGCAGCAGCCGGCGCTCGTGGCGACGAGCCTGGCCATCCTGGCCGCGCTCCGCGAGCAGGGGCTCGAGCCCGACTACGTGATCGGCCACTCGGTGGGCGAGTTCGCCGCGCTCGCGGCCGCCGGCTCGCTGGACACGGCGTCCGCGATCGGCCTCGTGCGCGAGCGCGGGCTGGCGATGGCGGAGGCCGCGCGCCAGCGGCCCGGGACGATGGCCGCCATCCTCGGCCTCGAGGACGAGGAGGTGGAGAAGCTGTGCCGGCGGATCGTCGGCGTGTGGCCGGCGAACTACAACTGCCCTGGCCAGATCGTGGTCTCGGGCGAGCACGAGGCGGTGGACGAGTGCTGCGCCGAGGCCGAGACGCTGGGGGCACGTCGGGCGGTGAAGCTGAAGGTCTCCGGCGCCTTCCACAGCCCGCTCGTGGCCCGCGCCGCCGACCGGCTGCGCCCGGCGCTGGACAGGGTCCGCATCGCCGAGCCGCTCGCGCCCTTCATGTCCACGGTCACGGCCCGGATCGAGCCCGCGCAGCGCGTGGGTGCGCTCCTCGTCGATCAACTCACCGCGCCGGTCCGCTTCACGCAGGCCGCCGGCGAGCTCATCCGCTCCGGCGTGACCACGTTCGTCGAGGTCGGGCCCGGCAACGTGCTCTCCGGCCTCCTCAAGCGAATCGACCGGGGCGTGAGGACGATCTCGGTGAACACCCTCGAGAGCCTGGAGCGCGCGCAGGAAGCGCTCACTCGGTGAGCTCGGAGTTCTGCTCGCTCGCGGGCCGCACGGCCCTCGTGACGGGCGCCTCGCGCGGCATCGGCCGCGCGATCGCCGTGGAGCTCGCCCGCGCCGGGGCCGACGTCGCCTTCTCGTACCTGACGGGCGAGGAGGAGGCGCGCGCGCTCGCGGAGGAGATCGGCGGGCGCGCCCTCCGTGCGGACGTGTCCGACCCGGCCTCGGCCCAGGCGCTCGTGGAGGAGGCGGGCGACCTCGACATCCTCGTCAACAACGCGGGCGTCACGCGCGACGGGCTGATCGTGCGCATGTCCGACGAGGACTGGCGCACCGTGCTGGACACGAACCTCGCCTCGTGCTTCTACACCTGCCGCGCGGCCGTGCGCGGGATGATGAAGCGGCGCTCCGGGGCGATCGTGAACATCTCCTCGATCGTCGGCCTGCACGGGAACTGGGGGCAGACGAACTACGCTGCTTCGAAGGCGGGGATCGTCGGCTTCACGAAGGCGCTCGCCCGCGAGCTCGGCAGCCGCTCGATCCGGGCGAACGTCGTCGTCCCCGGCTACGTGCAGAGCCGCCTCACGGACGTCCTCCCCGAGGAGGCGCGCCAGGCGATGCTCGACAACACGCCGCTCGGCCGGCTCGGAGAGCCGGAGGACGTGGCCGGGTCGGTACGGTTCCTGTGCTCCGACGAGGCGTCGTTCATCACGGGCGCGGTGCTCTTGGTGGACGGGGGCTTGGGGATGTGACGAGATGAGCGAGGCCGGAGAGAACGGGAGACGCCGCGTCGTCGTGACCGGCGTCGGCATGGTCACCCCGCTCGGCAACGATCCCGAGACGACGTGGGAGAACCTCGTCGCCGGCCAGTCCGGGGCCGGCTGCATCACGCACTTCGACGCGAGCGAGTACCCGGTGCGCTTCGCGTGCGAGGCGAAGGACTTCGAACCGACTGTGTGGATCGACCGCAAGCAGGCGCGCCGCATGGACCGCTTCGCGCAGCTCGCCCTCTCCGCCGCGCGCATGGCCGAGGCGGACAGCGGCGTGTCCGTGGCCGACGAGCCCGAGCGCGTGGGCGCGGCCGTGGCGACCGGGATCGGCGGGCTGTACGCGTTCGAGGACTGCTTCCAGGTGCTGATGGAACGAGGGCCGGAACGGACGAGCCCGTTCTCGATCATCCAGATCATCCCCAACATGGCCGCAGCCTGGGTATCCATGGAGCTGGGCACACGCGGCCCGCTCGCGACCGAGACGACCGCATGCGCCGCGTCCAACATGGCGCTCGGGGACGGGCTCGACGCCATCCGCCTGGGGAGGGCCGACGTCATGTTCTGCGGCGGAACCGAGGCGCCGGTGACCCGGGTCGGGATCGCCGGCTTCAGCGCGATGCGCGCCCTCTCGCAGCGCAACGACGATCCGAAGCGCGGGTCGCGTCCCTTCGACGCCGACCGCGACGGGTTCGTCATGGGGGAGGCGGGGGCGATGCTCGTCCTCGAGGAGCTCGAGCACGCGCGCAGGCGTGGCGCGAAGATCTACGCCGAGCTGCTCGGGTACGGCGTCTCCTCGGACGCCGCCCACGTCACCGAGCCCGACCCCACGGGCGAGAACCCGGCCCGCGCGATGGAGATGGCGTTCGCGGACGCCGGCATCGCGCCCGAGCAGGTCGAGTACGTGAACGCGCACGGCACCTCCACGCCTCTCGGCGACCCGGCCGAGACCCGCGTCCTCAAGCGCGCGCTGGGCGAGGAGCACGCCTACCGGACTCCCGTCTCCTCGACGAAGGGCGCCACCGGCCACTGCCTGGGCGCCGCGGGCGCGGTGGAGGCGATCTTCACCATCTTCGCCGTCCAGCGCGGCGTGCTCCCGCCGACGATCAACTACGAGACGCCAGACCCGGAGTGCGACCTCGACTACATCCCGAACGAGGCGCGCCGGTCGCCCATCTCGATCGGCGTCTCCAACTCCTTCGGCTTCGGCGGCCACAACGCGTGCGTCGTCTTCCGGCGCTGGGACGAGAGCTCGTAGCGTCGCCGCGCGCGCACTAGGCTTCCGGCGTGGCCGACCGCTGGGCGACGTTCGACTGCTACGGCACGCTCGTGGACTGGAACACGGGCATCCGCGGCGAGCTCGAGCGGCTCTTCGGCGTCGAGCCGGCCGAGCGCCTGCTCCGCCGCTACCACGAGCTCGAGCCCGAGGTCCAGGCGGCGAGCCCGGGCAGCTCCTACCGGACGGTGCTCACCGTCACGCTCGAGCGACTGGCGGAGGAGACGGGGCTCACCTTGCCCGAGGGGGAGACGGGCGCGCTCGCCCACTCGCTCCCCACGTGGCCCGTCTTCGAGGACGTCGCCCCCGCGTTGCAGGACGCGCGAGAGCGCGGCTGGAAGCTCGCCATCCTCTCGAACACCGACCGCGACCTGCTGGACGCGTCCATGGCCGCCATCGGCGTTCCCTTCGACGACTCCATCGTCGCCGGGGAGATCGGCTCCTACAAGCCGGCCGAGCGCCACTGGCAGGTGTTCCGCGAGCGGGTGAGCGGGGACGCCGTCCACGTGCACGTGGCACAGAGCATCTTCCACGACGTCGAGCCGGCCTCGCGCCTCGGCATCCCCTGCGTCTGGATCAACCGCCTCGGCGAGCCGGCCGACCCGCGTCCGGCGCGCACGCTCGCCTCGCTCGCCGGGCTCGCCCGGACGCTGGACGAGCTGGCGACGGGCTGAGCGTGGACGTCTGCGCGAGGATGCGCGCGTGAGCAGCCTGCGCGCTCGCTGCCCGCGCTGCCGGACGTTCACGGCGGTCGCCGTCGGCGACGGCTACGAGTGCCATGCCTGCGGCCGCGTGTTCGCCGCCGGGCTCGTGCGCGTCCCGCGCGCCTTCGGCCGCGGCGGCGAGCCGATGGAGCAGGCGGCGTTCCTCGACCTCCCCTACCCGGACACCGGCACGGTGCGCGAGGAGACGCTCGACGCGCAGAGCGCCGAGCTCGCGGCCCTCCTCCCGCGCCGCCCGCTCGTCCTCGGCGGCTGCTGCTGCGCGCACGTGGGCGCCGTGCGGGGGCTCGCCGAGCGGGGCGGTCGCCTGGGGCTCGTCTGGCTCGACGCGCACGGCGACCTGAACACGCCGGAGACCTCGCCCTCCGGGAATCTGTGGGGGATGCCGCTGCGCATGCTGCTCGACGAGGGAACGGTGCGGGCCGAGGACACGGCGCTCGTCGGCGCCCGCAGCCTCGATCCGGGGGAGACCGCGTTCCTGGCCGCGAGCGGCCTCGACGACGATCTCGAGCGGGCGCTCGAGGGCGTGGACGCCGTGTACGTCGCGCTCGACCTGGACGTTCTCGACCCCGGCGAGGCCTCGCTGTTCGTCCCCGAGCCGGAGGGGCCGCGGGTGGGCGAGGTGGAGGCGATCCTGCGCGACGTGGCCGCCCGTGCGCCCGTGCGGGGCGCGGGGGTGACCGGCCTCCTGCCAGACGAGCGCAACGTCGGCGTGGCCGCGCGGCTCCTCGCCGCCCTCGGGCTCTGAGGGGCCGCAGCCGGGGGCCCTCGGCCGACCGCGCATAAGATCCCGGCATGTCGGAACCGGGCCGCGTCGACGTCGAGATCGAGAGCAAGCGCGGCGAGGAGCGATCCGGCGGCGGGCAGGGCCCGAACACCTGCCCGGGCTGCGGCTCCCACTACCGCGACGACGAGCTGCAGCGAACGCTGCGCGTGTGCCCCCAGTGCGGCCACCACTTCCGCGTGGGGGCCCGCGAGCGCATCGCGCAGCTCGCCGACGAGGGCTCGTTCGTGGAGGAGGACGCCGACCTGCGCTCCGCCGACCCGCTCGGGTTCTTCGACCTGCGCCCGTACACCGAGCGTCTCGCCGAGGCCGAGGTCGAGACCGGCCTGGGCGACGCGCTCGTGTGCGGCCGGGCTGCGATCGAGGGCCGCGCCTGCCGGCTCGCGGTCATGGACTTCGAGTTCATGGGCGGCTCCATGGGCAGCGTGGTCGGCGAGAAGTTCGCGCGCGCGTGCGACAGCGCTGCCGGGGCGGGCGTGCCGCTCGTGTCCGTGTCCGCCTCGGGCGGCGCGCGCATGCAGGAGGGGATCCTGGCGCTCATGCAGCTCCCGAAGACCGTGTGCGCCATCGAGGACCTGCACGAGGCGGGCGGCGCGCTCGTCTCCGTGCTCACGCACCCGACGACGGGCGGCGTGCTCGCGAGCTTCGCCAGCCTGGGCGACGTGGTGCTCGCCGAGCCGGGGGCGCTCATGTCCTTCGCAGGGCCGCGCGTGGTCGCGCAGACGACGCGCGAGAAGCTGCCGGACGACTTCGGCCTCGCCGAATCGAATTTCCGCTTCGGCCACGTGGACGCGATCGTCCCCCGGCCGGAGCTGCGCCCGACGCTCGCACGGCTGCTCGGGCTCTTCTCCTGACCCGTGGCGAGTGAGGCCGAGATCCGCTTGCGCCAGCGCTTGAGTAAGCTCGGCCGCATGAAGCTGCTCCGGGGGACGAAGGTGAGCGGGGAGCTCGAGCGACTCGAGGAGCAGCTCGAGCAGCTGCGAGCCGAGCCGAGCGCGGAGGAGATCTGGACCTCCGTCGAGCTCGCGCGCCACCCGGACCGCCCGTACACGCTCGACTACGTCGAGCGGATCCTGGACGACTTCTTCGAGCTGCACGGCGACCGCGCCCGCGCCGACGACCCGGCGATCGTGACCGGGCTCGGCAAGCTGGACGGCCGCACGATCGTGCTCGTCGGCCACCAGAAGGGCCGCGACCTGAAGGAGCGCACGGCCCGCAACTTCGGGATGGCCTATCCGGAGGGCTACCGGAAGGCGATGCGGGCGATGGCCCTCGCCGACCGGCACGGCTTCCCGCTCGTCACGCTGGTGGACACGCCGGGCGCCCACCCGGGAGTGGCGGCGGAGCAGCACGGCCAGGGCGGCGCGATCGCCCGCTCCCAGGCGACGATGGCCCGGCTTCGCGTGCCGACCGTGGCCTGCGTCATCGGCGAGGGCGGCTCCGGCGGGGCGGTTGCGATCGCGGTCGCGGACCGCGTGCTCATGCAGGAGAACGCGATCTACTCCGTCATCTCCCCGGAGGGCTGCGCGGCCATCCTCTGGCGCGACGCGGGCGAGGCCCGCAAGGCGGCCGCGGCGTTCAAGCCGGACGCCCGCCACTGCCTCGAGCTGGGCGTGATCGACGGGATCGTCCTGGAGCCCGAGGGCGGTGCGCACGCGGACCCCGACGGGGCCGCCCGGCTCCTGCGGGAGGGGCTCCTGGAAGCGCTCGCGGAGATTGCCGAGCTCGACCCGGAGGAGCGCAGGCGCGAGCGGCGTCGGAAGTACCGCGCGTTGGGGGTCTTCACCTCGGCGTGAGCGTCGATCGGACGCTTTCCACACCTTCCACAGGCTTATCCCCGGACGAGAAAGACCCCCTGAGCGGGGAAGAAGTACGTTCCGCGACGAGTTCGTGAAGAACGCGTTGCGGAGCTGGCGACAATCCACAGGTTGAGCCTCGACGAGTACCGGCGCAAACGCCGCCCGGAGAAGACGCCGGAGCCGTTCGCCCGCGGCCGGCGCCAGCGCGCGGCGCCCCGCTTCGTCGTGCAGCGGCACGCCGCCCGGAGCCTGCACTACGACCTCCGGCTGGAACGGGACGGAGCGCTCGCGAGCTGGGCCGTCCCCAAGGGCATCCCGCTGCGCCGCGGCGAGCGGCACCTCGCCGTCCACGTCGAGGACCACCCTCTCGCGTACGCCGACTTCGAGGGCGTCATCCCGGCGGGCGAGTACGGGGCGGGCACGGTCGAGATCTGGGACCGCGGCACGTACGAGCTCCTGGAGGAGAAGCGGGACGGCGGGCTGACCGTGCGCCTGCACGGCGAGCGCCTCGACGGCGTGTGGACGCTCGTGCCGGCGCGCCTGGACGGCGATCCGAAGAACTGGCTCCTGCTGCGCAAGGACGGCGGCGATCCGCCGCGGCGGTACGCGCCCATGCTCGCCACCGCGACCGAGACGCTCCCCCGCGGCGAGGGCTGGGCGTACGAGCCGAAGTGGGACGGCTTCCGCGCGCTCGTCACCGTCGCCGGGGGCGAGGTGCGGCTCACGAGCCGCAACGGCAACGACCTCACCTCCCGCTTCCGGGAGGCCGCCCGCGCGGCGCAGCTCGCGGTCCGGACCTCGGACGCGGTGCTGGACGGAGAGATCTGCGCGCTCGACGAGCAGGGACGCTCTCGCTTCTCCCTCCTGCAGGAGGGAGCCGGCACCCTGGTCCTCGTGCTCTTCGACCTGCTCGAGGTCGAGTCCGAGCCGCTGCTCGAGCTCCCGCTCGCGGAGCGTCGCGCGCGCCTGCTCGAGCTCGTGGACGTGCGGGCGGCCCCGGTGCTCGTCTCGCCGCAGTTCGACGACGGGGAGGCGCTCCTGCGGGCCGCCCGCGAGCAGGGCCTCGAGGGGGTCGTGGCCAAGCGGCTCGACTCCACCTACCAGCCGGGCCGGAGGAGCACGGACTGGCGCAAGGTGAAGGTACGGGCCCGGCAGGAGGTCGTCATCGCCGGGTACACGAAGGGGCAGGGACGCCGGGCTGCGGGGTTCGGCTCGCTCGTCGTCGGCGTGCACGAGGCGGGCGCGCTGCGCTGGGCGGGCAACGTGGGGACGGGCTTCACCGAGGCCGAGATCGAGCGCCTGCTGGAGCGCTTCCGCCCGCTCGTCCGCGACGAGCCGCCGTTTCCGGAAGCGCCGAAGATGCCGCGCGTGCGCCGCTCGGACGTGGTCTGGCTGGAGCCGCGGCTCGTGGCCGAGGTGGAGTTCGCGGAGTGGACGCGGGAGGGGAGGCTGCGCGCGCCCGTCTACCTCGGCCTGCGCGAGGACAAGACGGCCGGCGAGGTGCGGCGCGAGCGCGCCGCGCTCCCGCCCGTCCTGCGCAAGGGCCGCCGGGAGCTGCGCCTGAGCAACCTGGACAAGGTCTTCTGGCCCGAGGAGGGGATCACGAAGGGCGACCTCGTCGCCTACTACCGCGACGTGGCGGAGGTGCTCGTCCCGCACCTGCGCCGGCGCCCGTTCACGATGAAGCGCTACCCCGACGGCTGGCAGGGCAAGCACTTCTTCCAGAAGCAGGCTCCCTCGCACATGCCGGCCTGGATCGAGCGGGCGCCGCTGCCCGCGTCCACGCGCGAGGGCGAGCGGAAGGTCATCGAGTACCCGCTCGTGGACGACGAGCTCGCGCTCCTGTGGATGGCGAACATGGGCTGCATCGACCTGCACGTGTGGTCGTCCCGCGTCGATCGCCCGGAGCGGCCGGACTGGGTCGTGTTCGACCTCGACCCCTCCGAGGGGGCGACCTTCCAGGATGTCGTGACCGTCGCTCGTCTCGTCAAGGACACGCTCGACCTGCTCGAGCTGCAGGGGTTCGCGAAGACGTCGGGGTCGCGCGGGATCCACGTCCTCGTCCCCATCGCGCGCCGGCACACGTTCGCGCAGACCCGCGAGTTCGCCTCCATCGTGGCGGGAGCGCTCGCCCGCGCGCATCCCGACCTGGTCACGACCGAGTGGCAGAAGCGCAAGCGCCGGGGCGTGCTCGTGGACGCGAACCAGAACCGGCCGGGCGCCACGAACGCGTCGGTGTACTCCGTGCGGCCGCGCGCGGGGGCGCCGGTCTCCACGCCGCTGCGCTGGGAGGAGGTGGGCCCGGGCCTCGACCCCCTGGCCTTCACCATGGACGCGGTGCTCGACCGGGTGGCGCGGGACGGCGACCTCTTCGCCGGCGTCCTCGCCGGCCGGCAGTCGCTGGCGAAGGCGCTGCGCGCGCTGCGCTGAGCCGGGGCTCGCCGCGCTACTCGCCGAGGCGGTGCGGGTGCCCGAGCATGGAGAGCTCGACCACGTCGCGCCGGAAGAAGAGCGCCACCGTCCAGTCGAGCACGACGCGCAGCTTCCGCGAGAGGAGCGGGAGCTGGTACAGGTGGTACGTGCGGGCGACGAACCAGCCTGGGAAGCCGCGCAGGCGGAACCCCGGGATCTCCGCGATGCCCTTGTAGCGCCCGAGCGTGGCCACCTGGCCGAGCATGCGGTACCCGTAGGGCCGCGGCGGCCCGGTCAGGTTGCGCGCGAGGCGGCGCGCCTGCCGGAGGGCGTGCTGGCAGGTCGGCGGGTCGGTCTCGCCCGGCGTGCGGCGATTCGGCACGGCCGCGCAGTCGCCGAGCGCCCACACGTCCTCGCGGCCCTCGACCCGCAGGGTCAGGTCCACGCGGACGCGGCCGCGCTCGTCGAGCGGCAGCCCGAGCTCCGCGAGCAGCGGGTGCGCGCGCACGCCCGCCGTCCACACGAGGGTGCGTGCGGGGACGCGCGTCCCGTCCGAGAGGACGGCCTCGTGCCCGTCGTACGAGGCGAGCGTCGTGCCGACGCGGATCTCGATCCCGCGGCGCTCCAGGTGGCGGGCGGCGTACTCGCCCAGGCGGCGAGGGATCTCGGGCAGGATCTTCGGCGCCGCGTCCACGAGCACCCAGCGCTGCGGCGCGCCGCGCAGGTCCGGGTAGAAGCGGAGCGCGGCGTGCGCGAGGTCGTGCAGCTCCGCGAGCGCCTCCACGCCCGCGTAGCCGGCGCCGACGAAGACGAAGCCGAGCTCGGCCGGCTCCCTGTGGATGGACGCGCGCTCGAGCTGCTGGAGGAGACGGTTGCGCAGCGCGATCGCGTCCGCCAGGTCCTTGAAGGCCACGCCGTGCTCGCGCAGCCCGGGGACGGGCAGCACGCGCGGCACCGCTCCCAGGGCGACGACGAGCCGCTCGTAGGCGAGCTCCAGCGGCCCGGCCAGGGTCTCCGCACGTACCACCCGACGCTCGGGGTCGAGGGCGGTCGCGCGCCCGAGGACGAGCTCGGCGTGCGCGCACATCTGCCGGAGCGGGACGACCACGTGCCGCGGCTCGAGGGTGCCGGAGGCCGCCTCGGGCAGGAGCGGCGTGTAGAGCATGAAGTTCTCCGGCGAGAGCACGGTCGCCCCCCGGCGGCCGAGGAAGCGGGCGACGTAGCTGCCGGCGAACCCGCCGCCGAGCACGAGCGTGCCCCCACGAGCCTCCCGTCGCTCCACGCGGCATGCTTACCACGATGGCGAGGCAGGTGTCCGTGATCGGGAGCGGCGCGGAATGGGAGGACGCCGCCGAGGAGGTCGGTCGCCTGCTCGCCGAACGCGGCTGCACGGTGGTCACGGGCGGCCTCGGAGAGGTGATGGCCGGGGCCCAGCGCGGGGCGAAGGCGGCAGGCGGGACGACGATCGCGATCGTCCCGGGCGAGCAGCGGACGGACGCGAACCCGTGGGCGGACCACGTCGTCGTGACCGGGATCGGCCACGCGCGCAACCTGGCCGTCGCAGCCTCTGGAGACGCGGTGATCGCCGTGGGCGGGCGCTGGGGGACGCTCGCGGAGATGGCGTTCGCGCGCCTCCTCGGGCGTCCGGTGGTGGCACTCGAGGGCGCGCCGCAGGTGGACGGCGTGCCGCGCGCCGCGAGCCCCGCGGAGGCCGTCGAGCTCGCGCTACGTGACCTCCCGTAGGCGCCGTTCCAGGTACCGGCGCTCCACGTCGTTGCCGGCCAGGGCGAGCGCGCGCCGGTACGCGGTCGCCGCCGCCGAGCGGCGCCCGAGGCGGCGGAGCAGGTCGGCGCGAGCGGAGTGGAGGAGGTGGTAGGTGGCGAGCCCGCCGCGGCCGTCGAGCTCGTCGAGCAGGGCCAGGCCGTCGTCGATGCGGCCGGCGAGCGCGACCGCGACCGCGCGGTTCAGGAGCACGACCGGCGTCGGCTCCAGCGACGCGAGGTGGTCGTAGAGCTCGACGACCTCGCTCCAGGGCCGCTCCTCGGCATGCGCGGCGGCGATCGCGGCCTGGAGCTGGTAGGGCCCGAGGCGGCGGAGGGAGAGCGCACGCTCCAGCACCCGCAGGCCCTCCTCGATCCGCGCTCGGTCCCAGAGCGAGCGGTCCTGGTCCTCGAGGAGCACGAGCTCGCCCTCCGGGCTCACCCGTGCGGCGCGGCGCGAGTCCTGCAGGAGCATGAGCGCGAGCAGGCCGAGCGCCTCCGGCTCGTCCGGCATGAGCACGGCCAGGAGCTTGCCCAGCCGGACGGCCTCGTCGCACAGGTCGCCGCGCACGTGCGCGGGCCCGGAGGTGGCCGCGTAGCCCTCGTTGAAGACGAGGTAGACCACCGCGAGCACCGAGCGCAGGCGCTCGGGGAGCAGGTGCGCGGGCGGGACGCGGAAGGGGATGCCGGCGGCGCGGATCTTCCGCTTCGCACGGACGAGGCGCTGCGCCAGCGCGGGCTCCGAGACGAGGAAGGCACGCGCGATCTCCGCCGTCGTGAGGCCGCCGACCTCGCGGAGCGTGAGCGCGACGCGGCTCTCGGCGGCGAGGGCGGGGTGGCAGCAGGTGAAGACGAGCGCGAGCCGCTCGTCCGGCAGGGCGCTCACGTCGTCCTCGTCCTCCGGTAGCTGGGCGAGCCGGCCGAGGAGCTCGGCCTTCCGGCGGAAGACGCGGTCGCGGCGGATCCGGTCGAGCGCACGGTTGCGCGCCGTCGTGACGATCCAGGCGCCGGGGTTGCGCGGCGCTCCGTCGCGCGGCCAGCGCTCGAGCGCGGTCGCGAAGGCGTCCTGGACCGCGTCCTCGGCGAGCTCGAGGTCCCCGAGCGTGCGGGCGAGGATCGAGACGGCGGTTCCCCACTCCTCGCGGAAGACACGTTCGATGCTCGCCTGCACGCCCGGGTTATGCCAGCCCGCGCCGTCTCACTGCCGGACGGGCCGGATCTCGATCGCGCCCGTCTCGGCGGAGGGGATGAGGGCCGCGAGCCGGATCGCCTCGTCGAGATCGGGCAGGTCGATCAGGAAGAGCCCCCCGAGCGCCTCCTTCGTCTCCGCGAACGGGCCGTCCGTGACGATGCGCTCGCCGTCGCGGACGCGCACGACCTTGGCCGTCCGCCGCCCGTCGAGCTCGTGCCCGGAGACGTCTGGGTCGGCCGCCGCCAGCTCCTCGAAGAGGGCGACCCAGCGGGGCATCTCCTCCGCCCGCAGCGCCGCCTTCTCCTCGTCCGGGAGGTCGCTCCACGCGGAGTCGTCGTCGTGGATGAGCAGCGCGTACTTCACGGACTCGCCTCCTCCCGCTCGACGTACACGGGTCGCACCTCGACCGCGCCGTGCTCGGCGCCGGGGATGCGGGCCGCCCAGTCGAGCGCCTCGTCGAATGTGGCGCACTCGAGCACGAAGAAGCCGCCCAGGGCCTCCTTCGCCTCCGCGTACGGGCCGTCCGTGACGAGCGTCTCGTCGCCGCGCACGCGCACTGTGGTCGCGTCGCGCGTGGACGCGAGCTCGTTGCCGCCCGCGAGCACGCCCGCCGCCCGCGCCTCCTCGGCGAACGCGCCGTAGCGGTCGTATGCCGCCCGCCGCTCCTCCTCGGAGAGCGCATCCCAGCCGCTCTCGTCGGCGTAGATCAACGCCAGGTACCGCATGCACGACCTCCTCCTGTGGACTCCGGGAGACGACGAACGAACACAGCCGGGATCGACAGCTCAGCCGAGCAGGCGCTCGAGCAGCGTCCGCGCGCCGGCCTTGTCGAGCGGCTCGTTCAGGTTGCCGCACTTCGGGCTCTGCACGCACGAGGGGCACCCCGCGCTGCACGGGCAGCGGCGGAGGAGCGCGGCCGTGTCCTCCACCCACCCCTCGAAGCTCTCGAAGCCGCGCGCGGTGATCCCGACGCCGCCGGCGTGCCCGTCGTACACGAAGATCGTCGGCCGCCCGGTCTGCGGATGCAGGTTCGTGGAGAGCCCGCCGATGTCCCAGCGGTCGCACATCGCCCACAGCGGGAGGAGCGCGATGAGCGCGTGCTCGGCCGCGTGCAGCGTGCCCAGCAGGGTGGGCATGCGCTCGAGGCCGGCCAGGTGCTCCGCCTCGGGGCAGAACCAGAGCGCCTCGGTCTCGAACGTCGTCTCCGGGAGCGCGAGCGGGACGACCTCGAGCGTGGACCCGTCCCGCACCGCCTTGCGCGCGTAGCCGACCACCTGCTCGGTCACCGACACGCGGCCGAAGCGGAGCTCGAGCCCGAGCCGGCGCTCCTCTCGCTCGGCGGCCTCGATCCAGGTCAGCGTCTCCTTCTTGGCCTGCGTGTACCAGTCCACGGACACGGGCGAGACGAGCGCGACGCGGCCCTCCGGGTCGAGCTCCTCGACGAGGTACTGCTCGCCCAGGTGCAGGTACACGGCGCCCTCGTGGACGGTCGACCAGGCGCGCTCCCGTTCCACGAGGCCGAGGAGCGAGCCCGTGGACACGTCCACCACCGAGAAGGCCTCCGCGTCGCCCGAGCGCAGCGAGATGCGCGCGGCCGGGTAGTCGCGACCCTTCCAGACGAAGCCCGCGGACGTGCGCTCGAGCTCGGGGAGCGCGGCCGCTCGCTCGAGCGCCTCGGGGCCGAGCACGTCGGCGTCGGCCGCGTCCAGCGGGCCCTCGAACGCGGCGGCGAGGACGTGCGGGTCGAGGATGCGCGGGTTCGCGTGGTCGAGGAGCGCCGCCTCCACCCGGCGCGAGAGGAGCGCCTCGGGCTCCCGCGCGAAGAACTGGTCGAGCGCGTCCTCGCTCGCCACGAGCACGGCCAGCCCCCGCCCCCGACGCCCGGCCCGTCCCCACTGCTGGCGGAGCGAGGCGACCGTGCCCGGGAAGCCGACCGAGATCGCGCAGTCGAGGAGCCCGATGTCGATCCCGAGCTCGAGCGCGTCCGTGGCGGTCACGCCCAGGAGCTCGCCCTCCACCAGGCGCCGCTCGATCTCGCGCCGCTGCTCCGGGGTGTAGCCGGCCCGGTAGGGAGCCAGGCGCGCCGCCACCTCGCGCTCCACCCGCTCTCTCGCGAAGCGGTGGACGAGCTCGGCCGCCTTGCGGCTCTTCGCGAAGCAGATCGTGCGCAGCCCGCGGCTCGCGAGCTGCGAGAGGAGGCGCGCCGCCTCCCCGAGCGGGCTCGCGCGTAGGCCGAGGTCGGGGTCGAGCAGCGGCGGGTTCCAGATGACCACGTCCCGCTCCGCTCTCGGCGACGTGTCGGCGTCCACGACGACGGCCGGGACTCCCGTCAGCGCGGCCGCGAGCTCGCCTGCGTTCGCGATCGTGGCCGAGGCGAGCAGGAGCTGCGGCTCGGAGCCGTATGCGCGCGCCAGCCGGCGCAGCCGCCGGAGCACGTTTGCGACGTGCGAGCCGAAGACGCCCCGGTACACATGCGCCTCGTCCACGACGAGGAAGCGGAGGTTCGCGAGCACGTCTCCCCAGCGGTCGTGGTGGGGGAGCACGCCCACGTGGAGCATGTCCGGGTTGGTCAGGATCGCGTTCGCCCACCTCCGGACCTGCCAGCGCCGCTCCGGCGGCGTGTCGCCGTCGTAGATCGCCGGCTTCACGCCCTTCACCCGCAACGCCGCGAGAGCACGGGCCTGATCCTGGGCGAGCGCCTTCGTCGGGTACAGGTAGAGCGCCCGCGTCTTGGGGTCGCGCGCGATCGCGTCCAGCACGGGGAGGTTGAAGGCGAGCGACTTCCCGGAGGCGGTGCCGGTCGTGAGGATGACGTTGGCGCCGCCCGCCGCCGCGTCCCAGGCCTCGGCCTGATGGCGATAGAGGCCCGAGACGCCCGCCGCCTCGAGCGCCGCCCGCAGCGGCGGCGCGAGCGCGTCCGGGAGCGGCTCGGAGCGCGGCTCGCGCGCGGGCTCCACGCCCGCGTAGGCGACCTCCTCGCCCTCGAGCAGGTCCGCCCAGCCGGCCGCGAGCTCCGTCGCCACCCCCGCAGTGTCGCAGCGGCGGGCGAGGCTACGGCTCGGGCGCGGGCCGGAACCCCGTGCAGGTGAGGACGAGCGCGCGGATGCGGCTGTCTCGCACCGCCGCGTAGCCCGTGTGCTCGTTCACCTGCCAGCCCTTCTCCGGGTCGCGCCCGCGGAAGCGGTAGCGGACGCGCACGCGGTCCGCGATCTCCTCGACGTCCGACTCGAGCACCTCGAAGCCCTCGAGCGGCTCGAGCCAGAAGCGGTAGCGCTCGGCCGCCTCCTGCGGGCCCGTGTGCTCGCGCAACGGCCCGGGCGTGAGCACGCGGAAGCTCGCGTCCTCGGCAAAGCACCCGGCCACGGCTGCGTAGTCCCGCGCCTCGATCGCCCGCAGGAGCGCCTCGCCTGCAGCGCGCAGCTCGCTCACAGGAGACCTGCGAGCGCGGCGTCGTAGCGCCGCCGGGGCTGCGCGCCGACGACGCGCGCGCGCGGCTCGCCGCCCGCGAAGACGATCACGGTCGGCAGCGAGAGCACGCCGTAGCGGCCGGGGACGGCGAGGTTCTCGTCCACGTTGAGCCGCACCAGGCGCAGGCGCTCGCCGTGCTCGCGGGCGAGGTCGCGCAGGTGCGGCTCCACCGCCTCGCACGGCTTGCACCACGGCGCCCAGAAGTCCACCAGCACGGGAACCGGGGAGGCGAGCACCCGCTCGGCGAAGGTGGCGTCCGTGACCTCGATCACAGCCGCCCGGCGAGGGCCCGCAGGCGCAGGAGCGGGACGCGCCAGGCCGCCTCGGCCACGATCGTGCCGGTCATCTTCGACGCGCCCGCCCGGCGCTCCACGAAGCGGATGGGGATCTCGACCACGCGCAGCCCGCGGCGCAGCACCCGGTAGGTGGTCTCGATCTGGAACGCGTACCCGTGCGCGGAGACGGCGTCCAGGTCGATCGCCTCGAGCGCGGCCCGCCGGTAGCACTTGAAGCCGCCGGTGAGGTCGCGGACGCGCACGCCCAGCAGCGCCTGCGCGTACAGGCAGCCGCCACGGGAGACGATGCGGCGCAGGAGGCCCCAGTTCGCGGTGCCCCCGCCGCGCACGTAGCGGGAGCCGAGCACGAGGTCCGCCTCCTCGGCGGCGGCGAGCAGGCGCGGCACGTCCGCGGGGTCGTGCGAGAAGTCGCAGTCCATCTGCAGGACGAGCTCCGCGCCGTCCGCGAGCGCGCGCCGGAACCCGGCCACGTAGGCGGGGCCGATGCCCTCCTTGCGCTCGCGGTGGAGGACGGACACCCAGGGCAGCTCGGCGGCGAGCCGGTCGGCGAGCTCGCCGGTCCCGTCCGGCGAGGCGTCGTCCACGACGAGCACGCGGTCGCGCTCGACGTCCAGCACCTCGCCGAGGGCGTGCACGAGAGGCTCCAGGTTCTCCCGCTCGTTGTACGTCGGGACGCAGACGACCGCGCGGGGCACGCTCCGTATCATCGCCGCATGGCGAAGGCGCTGCCCCGGAACGCGGAGCTCGCCGACCAGCTCGACCTCCTCGCCGACCTCTCCGAGATCCTGGGTGAGGACTCGTTCCGGGTCGTCGCCTACCGGCGCGCGGCGGCGCGCATCCGCGAGACGCCGAGCCCGGTCGCGGAGCTCGCGCTCGCCGGCCGGGCCAAGGAGCTCCCCGGGATCGGGGCCACGATCGAGCAGAAGGTGGTCGAGGCGGTGGAGACGGGGGAGATGGCGGCGCTGCGCAAGCGCCGGGAGCAGGTTCCCGAGGGGGTGGTGGACTTCCTCCGCCTCCCCGGGGTGGGCCCGAAGACGGCCGCGCGGATCTGGACGCAGCTCGGCGTGACCACACTCGAGGGGCTGCAGGCCGCGGCCGAGGACGGCCGCCTGCGCGACCTGCCCGGCCTCGGCGCCCGGAGCGAGGAGAAGATCCGGGCCGCCCTTGCCGCCGGGGCCGGCCGGCGGCGGCCGCAGGAGGACCGGGGCCTGCTCGGCCATGCCCTCCCGGCCGTGCGCCAGGTCGTGGCGGAGCTCGGCGCCCATCCGGCCGCGATCGCCGTCTCCGAGGCGGGCAGCGTCCGGCGGCGCAAGGAGACCGTCCGCGACCTCGACCTGGTGGCTACCTCGACCGACCCCCGGGCGCTGATCGCCGCCTTCTGCGGCGGCGCCTGGGTGCGCGAGGTCGTCGCCCGCGGCGACACGAAGGCGACCGTGGGCGGGCATCAGGGGCTGCGCTTCGATCTGCGGGTCGTGCCGCCCGAGTGCTACGGGAACGTGCTCCAGCACTTCACGGGCTCGAAGGAGCACAACGTCGCCCTGCGCGAGGAGGCCCAGCGCCGGGGCCTTTCCGTGTCCGAGTACGGCGTGACCGTCGTGGACACGGGCGAGGTGGTCACGCACGCGACCGAGGAGGAGCTGTACGCCCACCTCGGGTACGACTACATCCCGCCGGAGCTGCGCGAGAACGCCGGCGAGCTGCAGGCCGCGCGCGAGGGCGCGCTCCCGCGGCTCGTTGAGCTCGCCGACCTGCGCGGGGAGATGCACTGCCACTCGACCTGGTCGGCGGACGGGAAGGGCACGATCGCCGAGATGGCCGAGGCGGCGCGGGCCCGAGGCTACCGCTTCCTCTGCCTCACCGACCACTCGCACTACCTGCGCGCAGGACGTCTGCAGGCGCAGTGGGAGGAGATCGCGGCGGTGAACGAGCGCCTGCGTCCCTTCCGGGTCCTGCGCGGGATCGAGGTCAACATCCGCGCGGACGGGACGCTCGACGTGGCCGACGACGAGCTCGCACAGCTCGACTGGGTGGTCGCCTCGCTGCACACGGCGTTCGACCGCGCGCCCACCGAGCGCGTCCTCGCGGCGCTCGACAACCCGCACGTGGACTGCATCGGGCACCTGACCGGGCGGCGGCTCCTCAAGCGGCCCGGGGCGGACGTGGACGTCGAGCGCGTCGTCGCGCGCGCCGCGGAGACCGGTACCGCGCTCGAGCTCAACGCGCAGCCCGACCGCCTCGACCTGCGCGACACGCATGCCCGCCTGGCGGGCGAGGCGGGCGTCCTCGTCCCCGTGACCACGGACGCGCACTCCTCGGCCGCGCTCGCGCACGCGGAGCTCGGCGTCGCCCAGGCGCGGCGGGCCTGGCTCACCCGCGAGCAAGTCCTGAACACCCGCTCCTGGCGGGAGATCGAGAAGCTGAAGAAGCGGTGAGCTCCTTCCGCGAGGACGGCGCGGCCGCGCTCGAGTGGGTGGCCGCCTACCTGGAGCGCGTCCGCGAGCTGCCCGTGCTCCCGCAGGTCGAGCCGGGCGCCATCCGCGCCGCGCTTCCCGCCTCCCCGCCCCACGAGCCCGAGCCCTTCGCCGCCGTCCTGCGCGACCTCGACCGCGTCCTCCTGCCCGGGCTGGGTCACACGCAGAGCCCGCGCTGGTTCGCCTACTTCGCGATCACGGGCTCGGAGCCGGGCATCCTCGCGGAGCTCCTCAGCGCGGGCCTGAACCAGCTCGGCATCCTCTGGCGGACGTCGCCCGCGCTGCAGGAGCTGGAGGAGCTCACGCTCTCGTGGCTCGCCGAGCTCCTCGGGCTCCCGGCCGGCTGGCACGGCCACATCGAGGACACGGCGTCCACGAGCACCGTCACCGCGCTCGCGGCCGCCCGGGCGCGGCGGCCGGAGGCGCGCGCCGTCCTCACCAGCGAGCACGCGAACTCGTCCGTCTTCAAGGCGATCCGGCTGCTCGGCCTGGAGGAGCGCGTCGTGCCGGCGGACGAGCGGGGACGCCTGCGCGCCGACCTCGTGGAGCTCGAGGACGCCTGCGCCCTGGTCGCCACGATCGGGACGACGGGATCGGCGGCGGTGGATCCCGTCCCGGAGCTCGCGTCGCTGTGCGCCGACCGGGGCGTGTGGCTGCACGTGGACGCCGCCTACGCCGGCGCGGCCGCCGTCTGCCCCGAGCTGCGCCCGCTCTTCGCCGGCTGGGAGCGCGCCGACTCGGTCGTCGTCAACCCGCACAAGTGGCTCGGCGTTCCGCTCGACTGCTCGACCCTGTGGGCGCGCGAGGGGGACGCGCTGAGGGCCGCCTTCAGCCTCGTCCCCGAGTACCTGCGCGGCGGCGAGGAGGTGGTGAGCCTGAGCGAGTACGCGCAGCCGCTCGGCCGCCGCTTCCGCGCCCTCAAGCTGTGGGCGGTGCTGCGCTGCCACGGGCGCGCCGGGTTGCAGGAGCGCATCCGCGAGCATGTCCGCCTGGCCGCGCTGTTCGAGCGCTGGGTGCGCGAGGAGCCGGGCTGGGAGGTCGTGGCCGAGCGGCACTTCTCGCTCGTCTGCTTCCGGCGGGCGGGCTCCGACGAGCTGAACGCGCGGCTGCTCGAGCGCGTGAATGCCTCCGGGGAGGTCTTCCTCTCGCACGCGCAGGTCGGCGGCCGCCTCGCCCTCCGTCTCGCGGTCGGGAACTTCCGCACGACCGAGGACGACGTGCGCCTGGCCTGGGACGTGCTCAGGCGCGAGGCGGCGGCGCTCTGAGGTAGAGGCGGCTCGCCCGCAGCGCCCGCCCGCCCTGCTCGCCGGCGACCACCCGGCCCGCGACGTACAGCCCGCCGCGCGAGGCGAGGTCCGCCTCCGCCCGCTCCCGGGCGGCGGCGTCGAGCCGCGCCGGGCGGAGGTCGAGCTCGGAGAGGGAGACGCGCTCTGCGGCGTTGAGCACGGCCGCGCGCAGCGAGAAGCACGGCGCCCGCACGCAGCGCACGCCCGTGTCGCGCACGCGGAAGAAGCGGCCGGCCGCCGCCGCCCCCGCCGGGTGCCGGACGTCGGCGACCACGAGCACGCCCAGCTCGCCGAAGCTCTCGAAGGTCCAGGGCTCGAGCGCCGCGCGGACGAGCGCGCCGTCGGGCAGCGCACCCGCCAGCGCGTGGCGGTCCTCGTCCACCGCGCGGGCGACGTAGCAGCGCGGGCGCAGGAGCCCGTCGTGGCAGCGCGTACGGGCGCGGTTCGCGAGCGCGACCCAGTACCCGCCGCAGAAGGGCGAGGGGCACAGCCTGGGATCGGGCCGCACGACGTAGCGCTCGCCGCCGACGGGGGGCGCCGCGGTGGCCGCCGGGAGGGACGTCGCCACGAGGGCGGCGGCGAGCATCGTCCCGGCGACGGTGCGCAGGAGGACGAGCGGCACCTTCGTAGGATAGGAGCGTGCGCCTCGTCGCCATCGGCCTCGCGGCGGGGGTCTTCTCCGCGCTCTTCGGCGTGGGCGGCGGGATCCTCGCCGTGCCCCTGCTCGTCGCGCTCGCGCACCTACCGGCACGGCAGGCGACGGCCACCTCGCTGGGCGCGATCGGGATCACCGCGCTCGCCGGCGCAGTCGTGTTCGCCGCGCGCGGCGAGGTGCACGTGGGGTACGCCGCCCTCGTCGGGCTCCCGGCGGCGGCAGGCGCGCTCGCCGGAACGACGCTGCAGCAGCGGATCACGACCAGGACGCTCGCCTACGGCTTCGCCGCGCTCCTCGTCGGCGTCGGGATCTGGCTGCTCGTATGAGCGCAACCACGATCGCGCTCGCCGTGCTGCTCGGCTTCGCCGCGGGCGTCCTGGCCGGGCTCTTCGGCGTGGGCGGCGGGATCCTCTTCGTCCCCACCCTCGTCGGCCTCGGGCTCGGGCAGCTGGAGGCGCAGGCGACCTCGCTGCTCGCCATCCTGCCGACCGTCGCCGCCGGCGTGCTCAACCAGCGGCGCTACGGCCACTTCCGCCCCCGCGCCGCGCTCGTCGTGGGGATCGCCTCGATCGCCGGCGTGGAGGCGGGCGCGCGCATCGCCACGGCGCTGCCCGAGGACGTGCTGCGGCGGCTGTTCGGCGTGCTCCTCTTCGTGGTCGCCGCCCAGCTCGTCTGGCGCGCCCGGCGCGCCGGACGGCCGCGCTACCCTGAGACGCCGTGACGCGCGTCCTGGCCGCAGCCGGCGCGGCGCTCGCCCTCTCGGCGGCCCTCGCCTCCGCCGCTCCGCCGCCGCAGACGGCCGAGACCGGGGCGACGGCGGTGCTCGTGCGCATCGCCGTGCCGGGGCGCGACACGGTCGCGCTCGGGGAGCTCTCCTGGCCGACGAACCCGGGGGCGGACGTCCAGTCCTTCCGCTACCCGGACGACGGCTCGGTCCTGAGCCTCGGCCGCTCGCGGGCGAACGTGTGGGCCCAGCCGGGCTCGGCGGCCGCCGCGCAGGCGTTCGCGGAGGCGATCGTGCTCTCGCTCTTCAACGGCGAGATCGTGGCCGCGAAGGTGTCCGCCGCCGCGAGCGCGGGCGCGAGCCGGCGCACCGCAGGCGCCACCGTCTCGCTCTCGGTCGTCGAGGGCCTGCGCGTGCTCGGCCAGGACGTGACCGGCTCGCCGGGCGCGACCGTGCCGCTCGCCGACTGGGGCTCCCTGACGGTGCTCTCGGAGGACTCCGGCTCGCGGGGCGGGCGCAGGCCCGCCGCCCAGGGGCGCGTCGCCGGGCTGCTCGTGAGCGTGTACCGGCCGCACGGCGGCCTCCCTGCCGGAAGCGAGATCGTGATCGGCAGCGTGCAGGCGACCGCCGTCGCCGAGCCCGAGCGTCCGGGCGGCGATCCGGACGAGCCGCAGCCGCCGCCGCGCCGGCCCACGCGCGAGGACCTCCCGCAGGCGCCGGAGCCCCCGAGCGCGGGAGAGAGCGTCCCCGGCGGCCCGGTCCGGGTTGCGCCGGAGACAACCGCCCGGCTCACGGCCGGCGGGTACGTCTTCCCCGTGGCGGGCGCGGCGTCCTACGGGGACAGCTTCGGCGCCCCACGCCCGAACGTGCCCGGGGGGTGGCACCACGGGGAGGATCTCTTCGCTCCCATGGGCACGCCCGTCCTCGCGGTCGCGGACGGGACCGTGCACACCGTCGGCTTCACGAAGATCGGCGGCTACCGGCTCTGGCTGCGGGACGCGTCGGGCAACCAGTTCTACTACGCGCACCTCTCGGCCTACTCGCCGCTCGCGGTCGAGGGCCGCAGCGTCGAGGCGGGAGACGTGCTGGGCTTCGTCGGAGACACCGGCGACGCGGACGGCGGCGCCCCGCACCTGCACTTCGAGATCCATCCCGCGGCCATGGCCGGCCTCGGCTACGACGGCGTCGTCGCGCCGTATCCGATCCTCGTCGCCTGGCAGCGCGCGAGCGACCTGTCCTTCTCGGCCGCCCGCGTCTACGTCGCTCCGGGAGCGGGCATCGCGACGCTCCCCGCCCCCGGGGCCGTGCTCCTGCAGGCGGACGACATCGCGGCCACGAGCGGGCTCGTGCCCGGCGCGCTCGAGCGCGCGCTGCGCGCGAAGCGGCGGCCCTAGCTCTCGGGCTCGGCGGGCTCGGCGGGCTCGCCGGACGCCTCGGAGACCGTCTCCGTGGTCGTCTCGGCCACGTAGCTCTCGGCGAGGTCGTCCAGCCCGTCCCCGTTGCCGCCGGCGATGCGCTCCATGACCCACTCGCGGGTCGCCTGCCCGGTCCACGGGTTGTAGAGCACGCCGAGCGTCACTCCGGTCAGGAGGACGACCCGGTTGCGCAGCTTGTGGCTCTTCCGCCCGCCCTTGCCCTGCAGGCGCTCGCTCGCGTCCGTCAGCTCGGCCACGAGCTCCTGGAGCTGCTTCTGGAAGTCGCGGTCGGAGATCTTCTCCGCCTTCTTCTTGACGCCCCGCTTGTCCGCGAGCTCCCCGTACAGCGCGCGCGCGGCGGCGAAGGCGGCGACGAGGTCGTCGCGCAGCTCCGGGTCCTCGAGCGCCCGCTTGACGTAGGGCTTGAGCGCGTCCGGCGCGAGCGCCGCGCGATCCTTGGTCTTCGCCATTGCCTCTCCACCTTTCCTCGACGTTCGCTCCGAAGTATGTCGGCTACGATCGCCCGGGTGCCCGGACTCCTCCTCGCAGCCCTGCACCCGCGCCGGCTGCTCGCCCTCCTGGCGGGTGCGGCGGCGGGGGCCCTGTACCTGTGGATCGCCGCTGTCCGAGCGGTTCCCTCCGTCCGCCGTCGGAAAACCGCCCGCCGCAGGCGTCTGCTCGCCGCCCGCGCGGCGGCCCGCGAGGCGGAGCGCCGGGGCGGCGAGTAGCGAGCGCGCCGCCGGGGCGCGTGCGCGGGCCCCGTGCCGTCTAGCATCCGCGCGGTGCAGCCCAAGGGCCTCATCTGCGCGGGGGGCGAGGCGACGCGCCTCGGCGAGCTGACGCGCGTCGCGAACAAGCACCTGCTGCCGGTGGGGAGCTGGCCGATGATCTACTACCCGCTCCAGCTCCTGCAGCTCGCCGGGATCCGGGACGTGCTGCTCGTGACCGGGAAGGGCCACGCGGGGCAGATGATCGACCTCCTGGGGGACGGGCGTCTCGTCGCCCGAGGGGGGACGGACGCGATCCTCGAGCTCGACCTCACGTACAAGGTCCAGACCGAGCCGGGCGGGATCGCGCAGGTGGTGGGCATGGCCCGCGACTTCGCCGGCGGTGCGCCGCTCGTCGTCGTGCTCGGCGACAACATCTTCGAGTACGCGCAGTCGGAGGCGCTGCGGGAGTGGGCGGAGGATCCGACCCGCGCGCGCATCTTCGTGAAGGCGGTCGAAGACCCGGAGAGCTTCGGCGTCGTCGTCTACGGAGAGGACGGGCGCGTGGCCGACATCGTGGAGAAGGCCGGGGTCGTGGACACCCGCTACGAGTCGCCGCCAACGAACCTGGCCGTCGTCGGTCTCTACTGCTATCCGCCGGACGTGTTCGACGTGATCGCGGGGCTCCGTCCCTCCGCGCGCGGCGAGCTCGAGATCACGGACGTCAACCGCCACTACGCGCGCCAGGGGCGGCTGGACGCGCTCGAGGTGGGGGGCTGGTGGGAGGACGCCGGCAAGCACTGGCAGCACCTGGCCGAGATCGGCCGCCGGATCGAGGAGACGGGCGCGAACAAGCCCGGCACGCCGTGATCCCGGGCCTGCTGCGCATCCCGCTCGAGCGCTTCGAGGACGAGCGAGGGTGGTTCTGCGAGCTGCGCAGGGACAGCGCGCTGCCCCAGCCGATGGTGCAGACGAACCTCTCCTTCTCCCGCGCCGGCGTGATCCGCGGGCTGCACTACCACCTGCGCGGCCAGAGCGACCTCTTCGCCTGCCTGCGCGGCACCGCCCGGGTCGTCGTCCTCGACCGCGAGACGGGGGAGGCCTACAGCGAGGACATCGGCGAGGAGAATCCCGTCGCGCTGTACGTTCCCGGCCACCACGCGCACGGCTTCGAGGCGCTCACGGACGTCCTCTTCTGCTACCACGTGACCGCCGAGTACGACCCTTCCGCCCCGGACGAGCACACGCTGCCCTGGAACGACCCGCGGGTGGCGCACCTGTGGAGCACCACGACCCCGATCCTCTCCCCGCGGGACGCCGGCGCGTCGTCCTGATCACGGGCGCCCGCGGGCAGCTCGGGCAGGCGCTTGCGCGCGCGTTCGCGGACGAGGAGGTGCTCGCGCTCGGGCGCGAGGAGTGGGACGTGACGCTGCCGCCGCCCGAGCGGCTGCCGCCTCCGAGCCTCGTGCTGCACGCGGCCGCCTGGACGGACGTGGACGCAGCCGAGAGCGACCCGCAGGGCGCCGCCGCGGTGAACGTCGGCGGCACGGCGCACGCCGCGGCGCTCGGCGCCCCGCTCCTGACTTTCTCCACGGACTACGTCTTCGACGGGCGCAAGCGGACGCCGTACGTCGAGTCGGACGGCCCGAGCCCGCTCTCCGCCTACGGCCGCTCGAAGCTGCAGGCGGAGGCGGCGGCTGGAGAGGAGGCCTGGATCGTCCGCTCCTCGTGGCTGTTCGGGCCGACGGGCCGGAACTTCGTGCGCACGATGCTCGAGCTCGGCGCGGCCCGGGACGAGGTGGCGGTCGTGGACGACCAGCGCGGCTGCCCGACGTACGTCGGGCACCTGGCCGCGGCCGTGCGCGAGCTCGTGGACCGCGACCTTCCGCGCGGCGTCTGGCACCTCGCCGCGGACGGCGACTGCACGTGGGCGGACTTCGCCGAGGCCGTGTTCGAGGAGGCGGGCCTGCGCTGCCGCGTGCGGCGGATCGCGAGCGAGGAGCTCGCGCGCCCGGCCCGGCGGCCCGCGTACTCCGTGCTGCGCAGCGAGCGGGCGGGCGCGCCCGTGCTCCCGCACTGGCGCGAGGGGCTGCGCGCCTGCCTGGGCGAGCTGGCGGCCGTCTAACCTTCGCGCGATGCGGATCCTGGTCACCGGCGGCGCGGGCTTCATCGGCTCGAACTTCGTCCACTACTGGCTCGAGCGCTACCCGGAGGACCGGGTGGTCGTGCTCGACCTGCTCACCTACGCGGGCAACCGCGAGAACCTCGCCTCCGTCGAGGATCGGATCGGGTTCGTCCACGGCGACATCGGCGACCTCGAGCTGACGACGGCGCTCCTGCGCGACGAGCGGATCGACGCGATCGTGAACTTCGCAGCCGAGTCGCACAACAGCCTGGCCGTCCTCGACCCGGGGCTGTTCGCGCGCACGAACGTCCTCGGCACGCAGCTCCTGCTCGAGGCCGCCCGCAGCGTCGGCGTCGGCCGCTTCCACCACATCTCCACCTGCGAGGTGTACGGCGACCTCCCGCTCGACTCCGACGAGCGCTTCAGCGAGGACTCGCCGTACCGGCCGCGCACGCCCTATAACGCCTCCAAGGCGGCGGCCGACCACTACGTGCGCGCCTACCACGAGACCTTCGGGCTGCCCGTGACGATCACGAACTGCGCGAACAACTACGGGCCGTTCCAGTTCCCGGAGAAGGTGATCCCGCTCTTCACCACGAACGCGCTCGACGACCTGCCGCTCCCGATGTACGCGTCCACCCAGAACCGGCGCGAGTGGCTGCACGTCCGCGACCACTGTGCTGCGATCGACCTCGTGCTCCGCCGGGGGCGCGAGGGGGCCACGTACAACGTCGGCTCGAACGTGGAGGCGACGATCGAGGAGGTGGCCGACCTCGTCCTCGAGCTCACCGGCAAGCCCGCCTCCCTGAAGACGATCGTCCCCGACCGCCCCGGCCACGACCGCCGCTACCTCCTGGACGCGACCAGGATCCGCGAGGAGCTGGGCTGGGAGCCGCAGGTGGGCTGGCGCGAGGGGCTCGCGGAGACGGTCCGCTGGTACGCGGAGCACCGCGAGTGGTGGGAGCCGCTCAAGAAGCGCGCCCCGGTCGAGGAGTCCGCCGCCTGGCGCTGAGCGGCCGCGGTCCTCAAGGGCTCGCACGTTCTGCCGAGAACACAGAGGGTTAACGCTTCCGAGCTAGCCTGGAGGCTCGCCCGTGCGCCACGCACCCGTCCTGGTCGTCCTCGCGCTCGTCCTCGCGCTCGTCCTCGCCGCGCCGGCCGCGGCGCCCGCGCAGCCGGCGCCCGTCCCGGGTGAGGCGCTCTTCGCGGTGAGCGGGCGCGGGTATGGGCACGGGGTCGGGATGAGCCAGTACGGTGCGTACGGGCAGGCGCTCGAGGGCCGCACGTACGACCAGATCCTGGAGCACTACTACCCGGGCACGGAGCTCGCCCGCGCGCGGGGGAGGGAGCTGCGCGTGCTCCTGGCCGAGGGGCGGCGGGCGCTCGCGATCTCCTCGCCCGTCCCCTTCAGCGCGGTGGACGCGACCGGCGAGACGTTCCGGCTGCCGGCGGGCCCGCTCGCGCTGCGCGCCGACCTCGCGCTCCCGGTCGAGCCGGCGCCGGTCGAGGCGGTGCCGCCGCTCGTCCTCCGCCCCGGCAGGGGCGGCCCGCTGAGCGTGGACGGGCGAGCGTACCGGGGGAAGGTCGAGGTCGCCGTGCAGGGCGCGTTCCTGCGGGCCGTCAACCTCGTGGGGCTGGAGCTCTACCTGCGGGGCGTCGTTCCGGGCGAGATGCCGTTCGGATGGCCGCTCGAGGCGCTCAAGGCGCAGGCCGTGGCGGCGCGCTCGTACGCGCTCGCGAGCCTGCTCCAGGGGAAGCCGTTCCACCTCTACGCGGACGTGCGCAGCCAGGCGTACGGCGGCGTCGCCGTCGAGAAGCCGAGCACCACGCGGGCGGTCTCCGAGACGGCCGGGCAGGTGCTCCTGTACGGCGGCAGGGTCGCGACCACCTACTACTTCTCCACCTCCGGCGGGCGGACGGCGAGCGCCGCGGACGTCTTCGGCTTCGCCTCGCCGTACCTCGTGTCCCGCCCCGACCCGTGGGACCGTGTCTCCCCGTACCACCGCTGGGGGCCGGTCCTCTTCGGCGCGCGCACGCTGGGCGCGAAGCTGGGTCTGCGCGCGGGGCTGCGCGCCCTGGACGCGACCGGCCTCGCGACCCCGTCCGGCCGGCTCCGCTCCCTGCGGGTGGTCACGACCGCGGGCGAGGAGGCGTTCCCGGCCTCCCTCCTGCGCACCGCGCTCGGCCTGCGCTCGACCTGGGTCACCGTCTCCGTGCTCCGCCTCGACCGCCCGCGCGGGACGCTCGCCTTCGGCGGCCGCCTCCGCCTCGAGGGGCTCGCGCGCGGCGTCGCCGCCGCCTCGCTCGCAGCCTCGGCGGACGGTGCGGAGTGGTCGCCGGTCGCCGCGCTCCGGCGGGACGCGGCGGG
>DATLYU010000149.1:0-11212 GCA_035574435.1 Gaiellaceae bacterium
CGCGTCGGCCGCGACCACAAGGTTCGCGACGTGACCGTGCTGGCGGGCAGCGGGGAGCACCTCGAGCGCGTGCTCGAGTCGGTGGCGCGCGTTCCCGGAGTCGAGGTCCTGCACGTGTCCGACCGGACGTTCCTGCTGCACCTCGGCGGCAAGCTCGAGGTGACGCCGCGCGTGCCGCTGAAGACGCGGGACGACCTGTCGATGGCGTACACGCCCGGGGTCGCGCGCATCTCGACCGCGATCGCGGAGGACCCCTCGAAGGTGTGGGCCCTGACGATCAAGCAGAACACGGTCGCGGTCGTCTCCGACGGCTCGGCCGTGCTCGGGCTGGGGGACATCGGCCCCGAGGCCGCGCTGCCGGTGATGGAGGGCAAGGCGGTCCTGTTCAAGCGGTTCGCCGACGTGGACGCGTTCCCGCTCTGCCTGGCGACCAAGGACGTGGACGAGATCGTGCGCACGGTCGTCGCGCTCGCGCCCGTGTTCGGCGGGATCAACCTGGAGGACATCTCCGCGCCGCGCTGCTTCGAGGTCGAGCGCCGCCTGCGGGACGCGCTCGACATCCCGGTCTTCCACGACGACCAGCACGGGACGGCGATCGTCGTGCACGCCGCCCTCGTGAACGCGCTCGAGGTCGTGGGCAAGCGGATCGAGGACGTGCGCGTCGTCCTGACCGGCGTCGGCGCGGCCGGGGTGGCGACGACGCGGACGCTGCTCGCGGCCGGCGTGCGGGACCTCGTCGGCTGCGATCGGGAGGGAGCGCTGTACGCGGGCCAGCCGGGGCTGACGCCCGAGAAGGCCGCGTACGCGGAGGCCACGAACCCGCGCCGGGTGCGCGGAACCGCCGACGAGGCGCTCGCCGGCGCGGACGTGTACATCGGCCTCTCGGGCCCCGGCGCGGTGACGCCGGCCGGGATCCGGACGATGGCCGAGCGCGCGATCGTGTTCGCGATGGCGAACCCCACCCCGGAGGTCCTGCCCGAGGAGATCGCGGACGTCGCCGAGGTGATCGCCACCGGGCGCTCGGACTACCCCAACCAGATAAACAACGTGCTCGCCTTCCCCGGCGTGTTCCGCGGCGCGCTCGACGTGCGCGCTCGCGAGATCACCCAGGGGATGGAGCTGGCTGCCGCCCGCGCGATCGCCTCCGTCATCCCTCCGGACGAGCTCGAGGCCGACTACATCATCCCCAGCGTTTTCGACAAGAAGGTCGCCCCCGCCGTCGCCCGCGCCGTCGCGGCCGCCGCCGAGGAGGCAGGCGTCGCCCGCCGCCCGGCGCACGAGCACACGAGCGACCTCGCCGAGCTCCGCCGCTAGGAGCGCCGGTGGCGGCAGGCGCTCCGGCCCCGCGGCGAGAGCGACTGGTGGCGGTCGTGGGGTGGCCGCAGCGAACGAACGTGGCGCTCGTCGCCGCCTGGCGCGAGCTCGGGCTCCCCGCGGCGCTCCTGGCGCCCGAGGAGGCGCGCTCCGTCCTGGAGGCCGGGGACGTCGCGGTCGGGCGCTTCGACGTGCTCCCGACCCTGAACGGGGTGGAGCCCGGGCTGGAGGTCCTGGACGAGCTCGAGGGGCGCGGCGTCCGCGTCCTGAACCGGGCGCCGGCTCTCCTCGGCGCGCACGACAAGCTGCAGACGGCACGCCTGCTCGCGCGGGCGGGGGTCCCGCATCCGCGCACGCGCCACCACCCGCCCGACAGCCGCCGCCTCGAGCTCGGGCCGCCGGTGGTCGTGAAGCCGCGCTTCGGGAGCTGGGGCGCCGACGTCTTCCGCTGCCGGACGAGGGAGGAGATCGAGCAGGTGCTGGCGGAGGTGGCGAGTCGTCCCTGGTACGTCGAGCACGGGGCGCTCCTGCAGGAGCTCGTCCCGCCGGTGGGGTTCGACCTGCGCCTGATCGTCGCCGCCGGGACCGTGGTCGGCGCCATCGAGCGGGTGCCGGAGCGTGGAGAGTGGCGGACGAACGTCTCCCTCGGCGCCGCCCGGCGCCCCGTCGAGCCCGGGGAGGAGGCGCGGGCGCTGGCGGTCGCCGCGGCCGCCGCGATCGGCGCCGACCTCGTGGGAGTGGACCTGCTGCCCGTGGACGGCGGCTACGTCGTGCTGGAGCTCAACGGCGCCGTCGAGTTCACCGGCGCCTACGACCTGGCGAGCCTGGCCGGGGGCGTCTACGAGTCCGCGGCTCGCGCGCTCGGGCTCCTCCACGCCGCCCGGCCGCTCACCAGCGCAGGAGCGCGCCGATGCCCTCCCGGTCCTGTAGGACCGCCGCCGCCTCGCCCGAGAGCGGCGTGACGGCAGCGTCCGTCGCCAGGGCCCGGGCGACGATCCGGTCCGTCAGGTCGACCCCCTCCTCCGGCGGCACCGCCGCGCGCAGGACCTCGCCTGGGCCGACCGTCCCCGGGAAGACGCGTGCGGGATCGATCAGCAGGCGCGCGACGCGACCTTCGCCGAGCGCCGCCAGCACGTCCGCCAGGCCGCAGGCTCCTCGCCCGTCCGCGGCCGCCTCTGCCTTCGCCTCGCGCGCGAGCTCGAGCGCCCGGCTCGCGACCAGGCCCTCCAGGGCCGTGCGCAGCCGGCGCCGGGCGTCCTCCTCTGGGACGCCTGCGAGGGTGGCGTCGAGCACCACAGTCGCGACTCCCGCCTCGCGCAGCGCCTCCTCGAGAGGCTCCGTCCGGCGGGGGTCGCCCGCGAGCACCGCCCTCGTCCAGCCGCGCTCGCCTGCGCGCGCCACGACCTCGCGCACGGCCTCGTCCAGCGTGCGGCGGTAGGCGGCGGCGACCCGGCGTGCGTAGCGATCGCGGTGCGACACCATCTCCTGCCCACGCAGCGGGTTCGCCCGCGCCGGCGCCTTCATCTCCGGCCACCAGCTCCCCACCCAGGGCTCCAGCTCGATGCGGTCGAGCTCGTGCACCGTTCCCAGCTCGGACTCGTGGAGCGCGAGCTCGTCTCGCGAGGCGACCAGGAAGGCGGCCGGCTCTCCCGCGTCGAGCGCGGCGAGGAGCGGCAGGACGTGCGCCAGGTCGCCGAGGCGGGCACCGGTCGGTAGCGGCGGCTGGAGGCAGAGCTCGGTGCTCGCGCCTGTCCCCAACGCCACGTACAGGGCGCGCCCGCGACCGGATCGGGCGGCGTCCACGAGGCGCTCGAGCTCGCCGTTCGCCCCGGCGAGCCACCGTTCGACGGCGCGTCCCCGCGCTCCGTTCCTCGCGAGCCGCGCGAGGTCGTTCTCGAGCGCGACCTCCCAGGCCGGCCGCTCCCCGAGCACCGGGCCCGGCTCGATCCCGACGGTGATCGAGAGCACGCCGACCTCGTCGCGGAGCTGCGCCAGCCCGTCGATCGCGTCCCGAAGCTCGGCGGCATGCTCGATCAGGCTCGACTCCATGCCCCTACGATGCCGCGGCCCGGGCTCTCCGGCATCGTGGGAGCCACGTATCCGCGGTGCGGAAGCGTCCGCACTCGTGTGGTAGCCGAGGGCCCGATCAGGGGAAAACCCGATGTCGCCGCGGCGCCCGGGGCGGATGCTTGGCGCATGAGGTCGCCGACCGGCACCGGAGGCGTGCTCCGGCCCGCGAGCGGGCTCGGGCGCTTCGAGGATCGCCGCCAGGCCGGGCGGCTGCTGGGGCGCGCGCTCGCCGAGGCCGGAGTGCTCGAGCCCGGTGCGGCGCTCGTCGTCGTGGGCCTCGCCCGAGGCGGCGTCGTGGTCGCGGACGAGGTCGCGCGGGCGCTCGAGGCTCCGCTCGACGCGCTCGCGGTGCGCAAGGTCGGCCACCCCTGGCAGCCCGAGTACGGCATCGGCGCCGTCGCGCCCGGAGGGATCCGCTACGTGCGCTCACGCGACGGCCTCACCGACGAGGAGCTGGAGGAGGCCGTCCGCAGGGCGGCCGCCGCCGCCGACGCGCTGGACGCGCGGCTGCACGAGCGCTGCGCTCCTCTGCGAGTCGCGGACACGACCTGCGTCCTCGTCGACGACGGCCTCGCGACGGGTGGCACGATGGTCGCGGCCGTCCGCTGGGCGCGGGCGCGCGGCGCGGCCCGGGTGCTCGTGGCCGTGCCGGTGGCGGCGGCCGAGACGGTGCGCACGCTGGAGCGCGACCCGTCCGTGGACGGCGTCGTGTGCCTCGTCGCGTCGCGCGAGTTCGGGGCGGTCGGCTTCTGGTACGAGGACTTCCGGCAGGTCTCGGACGACGACGTCCGAGGGATCCTCGACGCCGCCTTCGACCGGCAGCTCACCAGGCGCTCGGCGCTGATCCCGTGCGACGATGCGCGCCTTCCCGCGGATCTCGCCGCTCCGCCGCAACCCCTCGGCTGGGTCGTGTTCGCGCACGGGAGCGGCTCGAGCCGTCTCAGCCCTCGCAACCTGAGCGTGGCGGCGACGCTGAACCGCGCGCGGATCGCGACCCTCCTCTTCGACCTCCTGACGCGGGAGGAGGAGCTCGACCGGCGGAATGTCTTCGACGTCGGGCTGCTGGCCGCGCGGCTCGTGGCCGCGACGCGCTGGCTTCGCTCGCAGCCGGAAGCAGCGAGGTGCCCTATCGGGTACTTCGGCGCGAGCACGGGTGCCGCCGCGGCGCTCATCGCGGCCGCCGAGCTCGGCGGGGAGATCGCCGCGGTCGTGTCGCGAGGCGGTCGGCCGGATCTGGCGGCGGAGTGGCTGGACCGGGTGCGGGCGCCCACGCTCCTCGTCGTGGGGAGCGCCGATCCGGTCGTGCTCGAGCTCAACCGCCAGGCTGCCCGGGCCCTGACCTGCCGCACCGAGCTCGCGGTCATCCCGGGGGCCACCCACCTCTTCGCGGAGCCGGGGGCCCTCGAGCAGGTGGCATCCCTCGCGGCAGCCTGGTTCACCTCGGCGTTCGAGCACGGAGCGGAGGCCGGCTAGGAGCTCGAGACGCTCGGCGGCCTTCGACGGGAGCCGGGCGGTACCTCAGCGATCGCGCACTTCCCTTCCCGACGCCGCCGTCTCGCGTGCGCGAGAGAAGGTGGAGCGCCCGCCCCGGGCGGGCGGGCGCTCCGCTTCGAGCCGTGCCGTGGAGCGAGCTAGGCCTTGATCGGGATCTTGCGGGCCTTCGCCTGCTCGATCTTCGGCACGTGCACCTCGAGGACACCCGTCTTGAACTTCGCCTCGACGTGCTCGAGGTCCGCCTCGGGCGGCAGCGTGAACTTCCGCTCGAAGTGCTTCTCCAGCCGCTCGTGCAGGTAGAAGGTCTTGTCCTTCTCCTCCTTCTCCTGCTTCCGCTCGCCCTTGACGGTGAGCGTGTGGTCGGAGACCTCGAGCGCGAGCTCCTTCTCCTCGAAGCCCGGCACGTCGAGCTCGACGACGAGCTCCTTGTCGGTCTCGTACATGTCCGCGGCGGGAAGCGGAGCGGGCGCCATCCCGAAGTCCTCGAGCATGCGCCGCATGCGGCGCTCCATCAGGTCGAGATCCCAGAAGGGCGTCCACTTGACGATGCTGGTCATGGTTCCCTCCTTTCGCGGCCATGATCCCGCCGGCGGCCGGCTGGCGCATCAGCAGAAAGGACGGATTCGGGTACGGATCCGCCCGAGCGCCGAGGGGGGCGCCTTTCAGGTGCCTCGGGGCGCGATCGGGACGTGCGGGTCGCTCGCGAGCGTCGCCTTGCGGTCGTCCCACCTCCACCCGAGCGTCGAGCGCACTGCGACCACGCCCGGGACGCGCGCCACGAAGCGGGGCAGGAGCTCCGCGTCGGACCTGCGCTCGAGCTGCCCGGCGAGCGTCACCTCGCCGTGCTCGACCCGGACCTCGAGGCCCTCGTCGTCGAGCCATAGCGTCCGGCGGACGATCTCCTCCTCGATCTCGCGCTCGATCTCGGCGTCCGGGCGCGTGAACGCCCGCACGAGGTCGGAGCGGGTCACGATCCCGAGCAGCCTCCCGGTGGCGTCGACCACGGGCAGCCGCTTGATCCCCTCCTCGGTCATCAGGCGCGCGGCCTCCGACACCTGCTTCTCGGCCTCGATGGTGATCGCCGGCGCCGTCATCGCCTCGCCCGCCGTCCTGGCGGCGAGCTTGCCCTCGTCGGCGACGCCGCCGCCGAGGAGCCAGCCGAGGAGACGGCGCGACTCCGGCTGCGCACCCTGCTCCTTGACGAGGATGTCCGCCTCGGAGACGACGCCGAGGATCCGGCGGTCGGCGTCGACCACCGGGACCCCGGAGATGCGGTGCTCGACGAGCAGCGACGCGACCTCCTTGAGCGGCGTGTCGGGCCCGACCGCGACCACCTCCGTCGTCATCAGCTCCTTGATCTTCACGTTCTCACCGCCTTCCGGTCTCCTGACGAGGCCTCGTATCGCCTCCTCGCGGACAGGATCGCGCCCGGGCGGGGACGTGGCATCGGGGGAGACCACCGATCGAGGGTGCGGGCGAGTACCGGGGTCGGGAGGCGGGCCCGGCGCTAGCGTCGAGCTCGGTGCACGCGACGCTGCCCGACACCGTCAGGCCGGGTCTCAGCAGCGAGGAGGCCCGCGCGCGCCTGGCCACGTTCGGGCCGAACGTGCTCGCCGAGCCGCCGCGGCCCTCGCACCTGCGCCGCTTCGCGGCCAACCTCGTGCACCTGTTCGCGCTCCTCCTCTGGGCGGGGGCCGCCCTCGCGCTCCTGGGCGGGCTCCCCGAGCTCGCCGTCGCGATCGTCGCCGTGATCCTCGTCAACGCCGTCTTCGCCTTCGTCCAGGAGTACCGAGCGGAGCGCGCGAACGAGGCGTTGCGCCGCGTCCTCCCCCAGACCGCGCGCGTACGGCGGGACGGGCAGGAGCGCGTGCTTCCGGCCGAGGAGCTGGTGCCCGGCGACCTGATCGTCCTCGAGCCCGGCGACCGGGTGAGCGCGGACGCGGAAGTCGTGGCGCGGCACGACCTGCGGGTGGACAACTCGACCCTGACCGGGGAGTCGCGACCGGTCGAGCCCGGGCGCCTCGTCTACGCCGGCACGCACGTCGTCCGGGGAACCGCGGAGGCGGTCGTCGTCGCGACCGGGATGGCGACCGAGTTCGGGCGCATCGCCGAGCTGACGCAGACGGCGACGGAGGAGCCGAGCCCGCTCGAGCGCGAGCTCCACCGCGTGACGCGCGTGGTCGCGCTCATCTCCATCGGGCTCGGCTCGCTCTTCTTCGTGGTCGCCGGCTTCCTGGGGATGGGGCTCGAGGAGCGCTTCGTCTTCGCCGTCGGCGTCACGGTCGCCAACGTGCCGGAGGGGCTGCTGCCGACGGTCACGCTGGCGCTCGCGCTCGGCACGCAGCGGATGGCGAGGCGCAACGCGCTCGTGCGCCGGCTCTCCGCGGTCGAGACGCTCGGCGAGACGACCGTGATCTGCACGGACAAGACCGGCACGCTCACGAAGAACCAGATGACCGTGGAGCGCGTGTGGACGCCGGGCGAGGGCTGGTTCGAGGTCGAGGGGGCGGGCTACGAGCCCTTCGGCCGCTTCCTGCAGGACGGCCGGGTGGCCGACCCGCGGCCGCTCCGCCGGCTCCTGCGCTGCGCCCTCCTCTGCAACGACGCGCGGCTCGCGAGCGGGCCCGCGGGCGTGGAGATCGTGGGCGACCCGACCGAGGCGGCGCTGGTCGTCCTCGCCGAGAAGGGCGGGCTCCGGCACGAGCAGGAGGCGGCCCGCCGGCCGCGCGTGGCCGAGATCCCCTTCGACGCCACGCGCAAGCGCATGAGCACGATCCACCTCTCGCGCGGGCGGAGAGTCGCGTACGTGAAGGGCGCCCCCGAGGTCGTGGTGCCCCGGACGACCGCGAGCGCGTCCGAGCAGGCGCAGGCGCTCGCGGCCGCCGAGGCGATGGAGCGCGGGGCGCTGCGCGTGCTCGCCTTTGCCTGCCGCCTCCTGCCCGAGGGCGCGGAGAGCCCGGACGAGGTCGAGCGCGACCTCGAGCTCCTCGGAGTGGTGGGCATGCTCGACCCGCCCAGGCCGGAGGTGCCGGGCGCCGTGGCCGCCTGCCGGGCGGCGGGGATCCGCGTGCTCATGGTCACGGGCGACAGCGGCTACACCGCCGAGGCGGTCGCGCGCCGGATCGGGCTCGTCGGGGACGGCGCGCACGTGATCGGCCCGGCCGACCTCGACGCGCTCGACGACGAGGCGCTGCGGCGCCGGCTCGCGGAGCGCGACGTGATCTTCGCCCGCATCTCGCCCGAGCAGAAGCTGCGTCTGGCGCGCGTCCTGCGCGCGAGCGGGGAGATCGTGGCCATGACCGGGGACGGCGTGAACGACGCGCCGGCCCTGAAGGAGGCCGACATCGGCGTGGCCATGGGGCAGAGCGGCACGGACGTCGCCCGCGAGGCCGCGGACATGGTCCTCCTGGACGACAACTTCGCCTCCATCGTGGCTGCGGTCGAGGAGGGGAGGGCCGTCTACGACAACATCCGCCGCTTCGCGGGCTACCACTTCTGCTCGAACGTGGGCGAGCTCGTCCCCTTCCTCGCCTGGGGCCTCGCCGGCGGCGCCATCCCGCTCCCGCTGACCGTGATGCAGGTGCTCGCCATCGACCTGGGGACGGACATGCTGCCCGCGATCGCGCTCGGGACGGAGCGGGCCGAGCCGGGGACGATGACCCGCCCGCCCCGGCCTCGCAACGAGCGCCTGCTCTCGCGGAGCGTCCTCGCCCGCGTGTACGGGTTCGTGGGGCTGATCGAGGGGGTCGGCGCGATGGCGAGCTTCTTCCTCGGCTTCCTGCTCGGCGGCTGGCGGCCGCCGGCCGCCCTCCCGGACGCCGGGACCGCGTACCTGCAGGCGACGACGATGACGCAGACTGCGATCGTCATGGGGCAGGTCGGCGCCGGCCAGGCGATGCGCACGGAGCACCGCTCGGTGTTCTCGATCGGCCTCGCGTCCAACCGCTTCCTCCTCGTCGGCATCGCCTTCGAGCTTGCGCTGGCCGTGTCGCTCGTGTACGTCCCGGGCCTGAACACGCTCTTCCACCAGGCTCCCATCCCGGCCTGGTGGTGGCTCGTGCTCGTGGTCTGGGCTCCGGTCGTGCTCTTCGCCGAGGAGGCGCGCAAGGCGGTCGCGCGCCGGCGCCTCCCGGCGTCCGCAGGGGCGAGCCCGTGAGCACGCTCGCGAGCGCGCCGGCGATCGAGACGGCCGGGCTGACGAAGTTCTACGGCGATAGCCGCGGGATCGAGGACCTCGACTTGCGGGTCGAGCGCGGCGAGGTGTTCGGCTACCTGGGCTCGAACGGGGCTGGCAAGACGACGACGATCCGGCTCCTGCTCGACCTCATCCGGCCGACGCGCGGCCGGGCCACGATCTGCGGCCTGGACACGCGCCGGCAGAGCCTGGAGGCGCGGAGGCTCACCGGGTACCTGCCGGGGGAGCTGAAGCTGCCGGAGCGGAGCGCCGTGCTCGACTTCCTGGCCTTCCTCGGCGCCCTGCGCGGCGGCGTCGAGCGGAAGGCGATCGCGGAGCTGGCGGAGCGTCTGGGGCTTCCGCTGGAGCGGAGGATCGGCGACCTCTCCCGTGGCAACAAGCAGAAGGTGGGGGTGGTGGCGGCGTTCATGCACGACCCGGAGGTGCTGATCCTGGACGAGCCGACGAGCGGGCTCGATCCGCTGCGCCAGCACGACGTGCTCGAGCTCATCCGCGAGCGGGCGGCGGCGGGACGGACGGTGTTCTTCTCCTCGCACGAGCTCGACCAGGTGGAGCACGTGGCGGGGCGGGTCGGGATCGTGCGTGCCGGCCGGCTGGTGGCGGTGGAGGCGATTTCGACGCTCAGGGAGCGCGCGCTGCGCCGGGTGGAGGTGCGCCTGGCGGCCCCGGCGGACGTGAGCGCCCTGCGGGCGGTGCCCGGCGTCCGCGGCCTCACGTCGCGAGACGGGGTCGTGCGTCTCGACGTGGAGGGGTCGATGGACGCGCTGGTCAAGGAGCTGGCCCGGCTGCCGGTGCAGACGCTGACGAGCGAGGCGCCCGAGCTGGAGGACGTCTTCCGCTCCTACTACGGAGGCGACGATGGGGGCTAGCGTGCTCGCGCAGGCGCTGCGCGAGCGGCGCCGCTCGCTCGTGTGGTGGACGCTGGGGCTGGCCGGGCTCGTGGCCCTGAACGTCGCCTTCTACCCGTCCGTGCGCGACGACCCGGCGCTCAGCGACTACGCCAAGGACCTCCCGGAGTCGGTGCGGGCGCTGTTCGCGGGCGGCGAGCTCGACCTGGCCAGCCCGGCCGGCTACCTGAACAGCCAGATCTTCGCGCTCACGGCGCCGCTCGTCCTGCTCGTGTTCGCGATCGGGGCGGGCGCGGGGGCGGTGGCCGGGGAGGAGGAGCGCGGCCTGCTCGACCTGCTGCTCGCCCACCCGATCCGCCGGCGCGACTACGTGCTGCAGCGCTTCCTCGCCCTGGCCGTCCTCGTCGCCGCGCTCACGCTCGTCCTGCTCGCTACGGTCGCCCTGGGCTCGCGCCTCGTCACGCTCGAGATCGGGTTCGGCAGGCTCCTCGCCGCCTCCCTCAGCGTCGGGCTCCTCGCGCTCCTCTTCGCGGCGGCCGCGCTCGCCGCCGGCGCCCTCGCGCCCGGCCGGGCCCGAGCCATCGCCGTCGCGGCGGGGCTGGCCGTCGCGTCCTGGATCTTCGACGGCCTCGCCCAGTCCGTGGACGTGCTCGAGCCCTGGCGGCCGCTCTTCCCCTACTACCACGCGCTCGGCCAGAACCCGCTCCGCCACGGAGCGCCCTGGGGCGGGTGGACGCTCCTGCTCGCCGCCACCGCCCTCCTCGCCGCGCTCGCCGCCTACGGCCTCGAGCGCCGCGACACCCGCCTGTAACCGGGGTCCCTCGGCGCTGTAGCGTCGTTCCGTGCAGGAGCCTGGGGTCAGGTCTTGATCCGCGCGCGACTGCGGTTACCCACCCTCGAACGGCCGCTCAGCTCGACTCAGGCGTCGACGGCCTCCGCCCTGAGGGCCGCCTCGATCGCGGCGACGTCGATCTTCCGCATGGGCAGCATCGCGTCGAAGGCGCGCTTCGCGGCTGCTTTGTCGGGGCTGGTGGTGGCGTCGAGCAGGACGCGTGGCGTGATCTGCCAGGAGAAGCCCCACCGGTCCTTGCACCAGCCGCAGGCGCTCTCCTCGCCCGCGTTGTCGACGATCGCGTCCCAGTAGCGGTCGGTC
Organism: Gaiellaceae bacterium; assembly: GCA_035574435.1. Taxonomy (GTDB): domain Bacteria; phylum Actinomycetota; class Thermoleophilia; order Gaiellales; family Gaiellaceae; genus GMQP-bins7. The sequence goes on from DATLYU010000149.1 coordinate 11,075, forward strand.
TCGGCCTGATCCTCCGTCACCACCATGAAGCTGACGGATTCGTTCGGCTTGAAGTCGGGGCCGCCGTTCAAGCCCACGAACTTCTGGCCGAGGACGCTGAACTCGACGGTCAGCTCGTTGCCCTCCTCGCCCCCGGGA
>DATLYU010000150.1:0-3650 GCA_035574435.1 Gaiellaceae bacterium
GAGGCGGCCCGCGAGAGGCTCGCCGCTCCGTGCCGGAAGCGTGACGATCGCTCCCCAGCGAGACGGGGAGGGGCGGCCGCTGCGCGTCGTCCACTGCCCGGTGAACACGGCCGGCGTCCCCTGGGCGAACGTGCAGGCGCAGCGGCGGCGCGGGGTGGACGCGCGCCTCGTCGTCTTCAACCGCTACCGCCTGCACCCGGAGGCCGACTGGTCGCTCGAGCGCCGGGGAGGCCTGCTCCGCCGCCAGCTCACCCAGTGGAGCGCGCTCGCCCGGCTCCTCCCGCGCACCGACGTCTTCCACTTCTACTTCGGCCTCACGCTCGTGCCGCAGACGCTGCAGTACCCCCTCCTGCGCCTGTTCGGGCGCCGGTCGGTCATGCACTACCTCGGCTCGGACATCCGCGGGAAGTCCCCGCAGGAGCTCGCGCCGGGCCGCAAGGCAGGCGCCGAGATCGTGGGCTCGTACGACGCGATCCGCTGGGTCCCGCACGCCGAGGTGATCCCGCCCGGGATCGACGTGGCCGCGATCGAGCCCGTCCTCCCGGCCGACCGCGCCCGCCCCGTGATCCTGCACGCGCCCTCCTCTCGCCGGCGCAAGGGGACGGAGCACGTGCTCGCGGCCTGCGAGGGGCTCGACGCCGACCTCCTGCTCGTCGAGGACCTGCCGCACGACGAGGCGTTCGCGCGCTTCCGGGAGGCGGACATCGTCGTCGACCAGCTGAACGCCGGCTGGTACGGCCTGTTCGCGATCGAGTGCATGGCCCTCGGGAAGCCCGTCGTCTGCTTCCTGCACGAGGAGGCGGTGCAGCGCACCGAGCAGGCCTTCGGGCTCCCGGTCCCGATCGTGCGCGCGACGAAGGACGACCTGCGCGCGCGCCTCGAGCCGCTCGTCGCCTCCGCCGCCGAGCGTCGGCGCATCGGCGCGGCCTCGCGCGCCTACGCGGAGCGCGTCCACGACCTGGAGCGCGTCACCGACCGCCTGCTCGCGCTCTACGCTCGGCTCTGATGCCACCGCTCGGCGCGCAGCTCAGACGGCTGGGCCGGCACTCCGCCGTTTACGGGCTCGGGGGCCTCGTCTCCCGCATCCTCGCCGTCCTCCTCCTCCCGCTCTATACGCGGTACCTCTCGCCGTCGGACTACGGGAAGGTGGAGACGCTCATCGCGCTCACCACCGTGACCGGAATCGCGCTGCGCATGGGCATCACGAGCGCGTTCTTCCGCTTCTACTTCGACTCGCCGGCGCCGGAGCGCCGCCGTGTCGTCCTGCGCACCTCGTTCTGGTTCACGATGGGGATGGCGACCGCAGGCCTCCTCGCCGGGCTGGCGCTCGCCGGGCCGATCTCGACGGCGCTCTTCGGGTCGAGCGCGGACGCCGAGCTGGTGGCGGCCGCGTTCGTCGGCCTCTGGGCCGGCATGAACTACGAGCAGCTCACCTCGCTCTTCCGCGTGGAGGAGCGCTCCACCGCCTTCGTCTCCGCGAGCCTGGCGAACGTCCTGCTCACCATCGGGGCGACGCTGCTGCTCGTCGTCGTCCTCGAGCAGGGGCCGATCGGCGTCATCGTCGGCAACTTCACGGGGACGCTGCTCGTGTACGCGGCGCTGCTGGGCTACCGCCGGGAGCAGCTCGGCCTGCAGTTCGACCGCGGCCTCCTGCGGGAGATGAACCGCTTCGGCGTGCCGCTCGTGCCCACGGCGCTCTTCCTCTGGGTGACGAACTTCTCCGACCGCTTCTTCCTCGTGAAGCTCGCGGACACCGCCGAGGTCGGCCTCTACTCCGTGGGCGTGCGTATCGCGTCGGCGATGGTGCTCCTCCTGACCGCGTTCCGCCTGGCCTGGCCGGCGTTCGCCTACTCGATCGAGGACGACCGCGAGGCGCGCCGGACGTACGGCTTCGTCCTCACGTACCTCGTCTTCCTGACCACCTGGGTGGCGACGGGTCTCGCCCTGCTCTCGCCGTGGCTCGTGGACTGGATCGCCGCTCCGGCGTTCGCGAGCGCCTCGCGGGTGGTCGGGCCGCTCGCGTTCGCCGCCGTCGCCTTCGGCGCGTACATCGTGGTCGCGATCGGCGTGGGTCGGGCGCGGCGGACGCAGTTCAACTGGGTGGTGACCGGCGCCGCGGCGCTCGTGAACGTGGCGCTCAACCTGGCGCTCATCCCGCCCTACGGGATGCTCGGCGCGGCGATCGCCACCGTCGCCGCCTACGCGACCATGTTCGCGGGCATGGCCTGGTGGGCACAGCGCCTGTACCCGGTCCCGTACCAGTGGCGCCGGGTGGGGACGGCGGCGCTCGCCGGGGTCGCGCTCGTGGCCGCGGGGAAGCTGGCCGACGTGGGGCTCCCGCTCGCGTGCGCGCTCGCGCTCGCCTACCCGGTGCTGCTCCTCGCGCTCGGCTTCTACCTGCCGGCCGAGCGCCGCGCGATCGGAGCCCGTCTGCGGCTCGCGCGCCCGTGAGGACTACGCCGGCGCCGCGAGCAGCGCGTAGCGCAGCCGCTCGAGCCCCGACAGGCGGAAGCCCACCGACCCCTCCTCGACGAGCGCGAGCCCGGCGTGCGCCGCACGGTGCGCGACGTCGGCGAGGTCGAAGCGCGCCCCGATGCGGCGAGCGTGCGCGTGCGGGGAACGGCGCGGGTTGCGCGGGTCGTCGAGGTCGAGGTCCACCGCGAGCAGACGGCCGCGGGGGACGAGGACGCGCCGCACCCCGCGCAGCGTCTCGAGCAGCGCGTCGTGGGGGAGGTGGTGGAGCACGAGCACGGCGGTGACGACGTCCACGCTCCCCGCGGCGAGCGGCAGCTCCTGGGCCGCGCCGACCTCGAAGCGGACGTCCAGGCCCGCGCGCCGGGCCTTCCGGCGCGCCCGGCCGATCATCGCCGGGGACGCGTCGATCCCGGCCACGGCCCCCTCGCCGCCGACGGCACGTGCGGCCTCGAGCGCCAGGCTCCCCGTGCCGCACCCGAGGTCGAGGACGCGCTCGCCCTCCGCGAGCTGGGCCAGCTCCACGAGCTCACGCCGGAAGCGGCGCTCGCGGCCGCGGGCGCGCGCCCACATGACGAGGTCGTAGCGCAGCGGGGAGCCCATGACGAGCCCCGGCGGAGGCTCGGCGCTCATCCCGCGCGCACCACGCGCCAGGAGTCCCACGTGATCCGGAGGATGACGGCCGTGATCACGAGCCCGACGAGCGGGTCGGCAACCTCCAGGCCCGCGGCGACGAGGGCCGCGCTCGCGACGACCCCGAGGCTGACGAAGGCGTCCGTGCGCGCGTGGTTGCCGTCGGCGGTGAGGGCGGCGCTCCGGAGCCGGCGGCCGGCTCGCAGCCGGATCCTCGCCGCCGCCTCGTTCCCCGCGTAGCCGAGCGCGCCGGCGGCGGCGAGCGCCCACAGGTGCTCGAGCTCGCGCGGCTCGAGCAGGCGGCGCACGCTCTCGTACAGGGCGACGCACGCGGAGAAGAAGATGACGGCCACGACGGCGTACCCGGCCCAGCGCTCGGCGCGCCGGCTGCGCAGGAAGAAGGCGGCGCCGACGGGGAGCGCCGTGAGCGCGTCGCCCGCGTTGTGGACGAGGTCGGCGAGCAGCGCCACGCTGCCGGAGAGGGCGTAGACGACGGCCTGCGCGGCCGCGGTCGCGCCGAGCACGGCGAGGCTCGCGGCGACGGC
>DATLYU010000151.1:0-3854 GCA_035574435.1 Gaiellaceae bacterium
ACCGCGGTATTCTGCCGACGTGCCGCGCAAGATCCGAGTGGTGATCGCCAAGCCGGGTCTCGACGGGCACGACCGGGGGGCGAAGATCATCGCCAGAGCGCTCCGCGACGCGGGGATGGAGGTCATCTACACGGGCCTCCATCAGACCCCCGAGCAGATCGTGGAGACCGCGATCCAGGAGGACGCGGACGCCGTCGGCGTGTCCATCCTCTCCGGCGCTCACATGACGCTCGTGCCGCGGATCGTGGACGGGCTGCGCGAGCAGGGCGCCGACGACGTGCTCGTCGTCGTCGGCGGCACGATCCCGCACGACGACGCGGAGGAGCTGAAGGCGCTCGGCGTCGCCGAGGTCTTCGGGCCCGGCGCGACGACGGGCGAGATCGTGGACTTCCTGCGCGGCGCCGTCGCGGCCTGATCCTCGCCCATCGTCCAGCACGTTCGGCACGATGGCCTCGTTCCATGCGCGCGGTCGAGCCGCATCGTGAGGTGGTGAGCGCCGCGCCCGCCGGCCGCGACGTCGCCTGGCCGCCCGCGGGCGCGGAGTCGTCCGTCGCCCGGTTGACCCCCGCCGCGCTCGTGGCGCTGCCGTCCCTGACCGTCGTCTGGACGGCTTTCGTGGCCGGCGCGGCCGTCTGGCGGCACCAGCAGTTCCTCTCGCACCGGTTCGACCTCGGGAACATGGTGCAGGCGGTCTGGAGCACCGTGCACGGGCGTCCCCTCGAGATGACGGACGGCTCGAGCGGCGAGCAGATCGTGCGCCTGGCCGCCCACGTCGATCCCATCCTCGTCCTGCTCGTGCCCTTCTGGCTCGTGCACCCGGGGCCAGAGACGCTGCTGGTCGTCCAGGCCGCGGCGTTGGCGGCGGGCGTGTACCCGGTCGTCCGGCTGGCGCTCGTGCACACGCGGTCGCAGGCGGCCGCGCTGCTCTTGGGCGCCTGGTACCTCGCGTTTCCGTGGATCGTGTGGGCGGCGTTCAACGACTTCCACCCGGTCGTGCTCGCGGTTCCGCTCCTCCTGTACGCGATCTGGTTCCTCGACCGGGACCGGCCGTGGGCGTTCGCGCTCTGCGCCGGCCTCGCGCTCCTGACCGGCGAGCTGGTCGGGCTGACCGTCGCCGCGCTCGGCGTGTGGTGCGCCCTGCACTACGGGCGGCGGGTCCGCGGAGCCGCGATCGCCGCCGCCGGGCTGGGGTGGACGGCGCTCTGCGTGGCCGTCCTCCTCCCGGCGTTCAACGAGGGCGAGCCGAGCCGCTACTACGGCCGGTTCGAGAGCGTCGGCGGCTCCCCGTCGGGCCTCCTCCGCACGCTGCTGAGCGACCCGGGCTCGGTCCTCGACCAGCTCGGCTCCGCGGGCGACCTGAAGTACGTGCTCTGGCTTCTCCTCCCGACCGCCCTGCTGGCGCTCGGGCAGCCGCTGCTCCTGATCGTCGCCCTGCCCCAGTCCCTCGTGAACCTCCTCTCCGACTACACGGTGATGGCACTGCCCTGGTACCACTACGTCTCGGCCGCTCTCCCCGCACTCCTCGCCGCGACGATCCTGACGATCGGTCGCCTGCCGCGACGGGCTCGACCTCCCGCCGCAGGAGCGGCGCTGGTCGCGTCTCTCGCGGTGCTCGCCGCCGCGACGCCGGTCCCCGGGGCCGAGCGCTTCATCTTCGACGAGCTCGAGAGCGCCGAGCGGCGCGCCGCGCTGCAGCAGGCAGTCGCTCTCGTGCCGGCGGGCGCACCCGTCACCGCGACCAACCGCGTGGGCGGCCAGCTCTCGGCACGCCGGGTGATCCACCTCTTCCCGCAGACACGCGGAGCCGAGTGGGCCGTGGTGGACACCCGCGACCCCACGGGCGAGAGCGGCAGGATCGCGAGGCTCGGCGGCTTTCGACGGCTGCTCCGACCGCTCGACCGCGAGGGCGGCCCGTGGCGTCTCGTCTTCGCCGAACGCGGCGTACGCGTCTACCGGCGAGCGCTGTGACCACGTTGGCGCCCGCCGTGGCATTCCGACCAAAAGGCCTGCCCGGGCTAGCCCTTCCGCGGTGGTCACGAGGCGGCGCCCGAGCCGTACTACGAGTTACGTGAGCGACCACTCTCCGAGTCGGTCCGGCTCCGCCGTGGTCTCGCCGGAGGTCACGGTCGTCATCCCCTGCCTCGACGAGGAGGAGGCGGTCGGCAACGTCGTCGACCAGGCGTTCGAGGGGATCCGCCGGTCCGGCCGGACGGGCGAGGTCGTCGTCGTGGACAACGGCTCCACCGACCGCTCGGCTGCGATCGCCGCCGAGCGCGGCGCGCGCGTCGTCGAGGAGCCAAACCGGGGCTACGGGCGCGCGTACCTTGCGGGTCTTCGCGCGGCACGAGGCACGTACGTCGTGATGGGCGACGCGGACGAGACGTATCCGCTACGCGACCTGGCACCGTTCGTGGACCGCCTCGAGGCCGGCGACGACCTCGTCATCGGTTCCCGCTTCCGGGGAACGATTCACGAGCACGCGATGCCGTTCCTCAACCGGTTCGTCGGCAACCCGCTCCTCACGGGCCTGCTCAACGTGCTGTTCGGAATGAAGGTCTCGGACGCGCACTGCGGCATGCGGGCCGTACGGCGCGATGCGCTCCCGGCGCTCGATCTGCACTCGCCTGGGATGGAGTTCGCGTCCGAGATGGTCTTCAAGGCCCACCGACGGGGCCTACGCGTGAGCGAGCTCCCGATCGAGTACTTCCCGCGCAACGGCGACTCGAAGCTCCATCGGTTCGGCGACGCCTGGCGCCACGTCCGCTTCATGCTGCTGTACAGCCCGAGCTGGCTGTATCTCGTTCCCGGCGGCCTCCTGCTCGCGGTGGGCGTGGTGGGGATGCTCGCGCTCGCGGGCGGCCCCGTGGACGTCTTCGGGCGGTCGTGGCACATCCATACGATGCTCGGGCTCATGGCCATGACGCTCGTCGGAGCCCAGGTCATCCAGCTCGGAATCTTCGCGCGGACGTACGCGCGCGTAACCCTCGGTGAGCGGGATCCATTGCTCGAGCGACTCGGCCGCCGGCTGCGCCTCGAGGACGGGCTGCTCGTCGGAGGGGCGCTCATGCTCGTAGCGTCCGTCGGGTTGGGCGCGATCGCGATCGAGTGGGCGAGCGGGGGGTTCGGGGCGCTCGGCCGCGTCTACGAGACGGCGGTGCTCGTGACCGCGTTCGGGCTCGGCCTCCAGATCGTGTTCGCCGCCTTCTTCCTCGCTCTCGTCACGATGCGAGCGGGGGCGGAAGAGCCGCAGGTCGAGCCCGCCTGGCACGGGCAGGCTCTCACCTCGGACGGCTGAGCGCCGGACGAGGGATGCAGATCCTCCTGGTCAGCGCGAACTTCCGGCCCAGCGTCGGCGGCGTCGAGCGCTTCACCGAGATCCTCGCCGAGGGTCTCGCGGAGCGAGGCCACCTCGTCACCGTCGTAGCGTGCCGGACGGGCGGTGCGCCGCTCGAGGAAGAGCGGCACGGCGTCCGCATCCTCCGTATCCCGGCGAGCGAGCTGCCCCGGGCACGACTCGGCGTCCCCTATCCGCTCCCCGCCCCGCGCGCGTGTCTGCGCACGCTCGCGCCCCTCGTCCGCAAGGCCGACGTCGTCCATGTCCAGGACGTGCTGTACGTGACGAGCCTCGCCGCCCTCGTCCTCGCGCGACGGAACGGAGTTCGCTCCGTCCTCACACAGCATGTCGCCTTCGTGCCGCAGCGGCGCCGGGGCCTGGACGCGGCACAGCGCGTCGCCCTCGCGACCCTGGGCCGGGCGGCACGCCTGGCAGACGTCGTCGCGTCGTACAACCCGACCGTGGCCGAGTGGGCGCGCGTCCGTTGGCGTCTGCGCGACGTCCGCCTGCTGCCGGTCGG
>DATLYU010000152.1:0-2655 GCA_035574435.1 Gaiellaceae bacterium
CCTGCTCGACCTCACGCTTCCCGATCTGAGCGGCGACCGGGTCCTCGCCGAGCTCGCCCGCGACCCGGCGACGGCCGGCCTGCCCGTCGCGGTCGTGAGCGCCAACGCCCGGCCCGACCGCATCGCCGAGTTGCGTGCGACGGGCGTCGTCGCCTACCTGACGAAGCCCCTGGACGTCGGCGTGCTCGCGCGCCTGCTCGAAGGCTCGTGACCGAGCTCCCGACGCCGAAGGCCCTGCTTGAGGCGCTCTTCCGGGCGGTGCCGCTCGCGCTGGGCCTCGTCGATCGAGATCTGCGCTTCGTCCGGGTCAACGAGCGCCTGGCCGAGATCGACGGTGCTCCGCTAGAAGCTCATCCGGGACGATCGCTCGCGGAGATCCTGCCGCCGCTGGCCGCGACGCTCGAGCCCCTGTACCGCACGGTCCTCGAGACCGGCGAGGCGATCTCCAACGTGGAGATCACGGGCGAGACGCCCGCCCAGCCCGGTCACGCGCGTTCGTGGGTAGCGAGCTACGTTCCCGTGATCGAGGAGGGACGGCCGGTCGCCGTGCTCGCGATCGTCGAGGAGACCACGCGGCTGCGCCGGGCCGAGGAGGACCTGCGACATCTGCTCGAGCGGATTGGCGACGCCTTCCTCGCTCTCGATCGCGACCTCCGCTACACGTACGTGAACCGGAAGGCGGCGGAGCTGCTCGGCCGCAACCCGGAGAGCGTGGTCGGAACGCTGTACTTGAAGGAGTGTCCCGAGGCCGAAGGCTCGCGCCACCACCGCAGCTACGTACGCGCGCTCCAAGAGCAGCAGCCGGTCGTGTTCGAGGACCACGACGAGCACGCGGACCGGTGGTTCGAGAACCGCGTCCACCCAACGCGGTACGGACTTGCCGTCTTCATCACCGAGATCACCGGACGCAAGCGCGCTGACCGGGAGGTACGCGAGCGCGAGGAGCGGGCCCGACTGGCCGCTGCAGCTGCGCGGATGGGAATCTGGGAGGCGGATCTGGCCACGGGGAGCCTGCGCGTGGACGAGCGGACGAGCGAGATCTTCGGCACGCGGATTCGCTCAGTGGAGGACTTCTACCGCGCCGTCCACCCGGATGATCGGGAGCGCATGGAAACCATCGTCGGCGAGGCCGTCGCGGGGGGAGGAGAACCGGTCTCGGGCCCGTACCGCGTCCGTGCCCCGGACGGCCGCACCACGTGGGTGCTCAGCCATGCCACGGTCATGCGAAACGAGACGGGCGAACCGTCTCGTCTGGTCGGCGTGGTCTTCGACATCACCGAGCGCATGGAGACGGAGCGGGCTCTTCGCGAGTCGGAGGAGCTGCAGCGGAGATCCGCCGAGCGTCTCACCATCATCCGAAACGTCCACGAGGCGATCGCTGTGGCGGACTCGACAACCGAGACCGCTGAGGCAGCACTCTCGCGCATGGAGGTGCTTCTCGGCTCGATGGGAGCCACGCTGTCGCTCCTCGACGAGGCAACGAACGAGCTCGTCGTCGCCGCCGCGAGTGCGGCAGTGGGTCGCGCAGCGCCCGTGGGGACGCGCACGCCGCTCGACCAGGCAGACGTCGCCGCCGGCGGGGCGCTCAGGCGCGGCGAGACGATCCGGATCGCGGACCTCGACGCGATCCCCGAGCCGCCGCCGGTCGTGGCCACGCTTCGTCGCGAGGGCGTCCGGTCGCTGCTCGCCCTTCCCCTCGTGGCCGGCGAGCAACTCATTGGCGTTCTCGCGTGTCACTTCGACGAGCCGGGCCCGCCGTGCCCTGCGGAAGACGTCGAGATCGCGCGCGAGCTCGCTGCCGTCTTCGCGGTCGCCCTCTACCGCGCCCGGGCGGCGGAAGCGCTGCGCGCGCTCACCGCCGAGCTCGAGTCGCGCGTCGAGCAGCGGACGCGCGAGCTCGAGTCCGCCCGCGCCGAGGCGGAGCGGGCGAACGCGGCGAAGAGCGAGTTCCTCTCGCGCATGAGCCACGAGCTGCGGACCCCGCTGAACGCGATCCTCGGGTTCGCCCAGCTCCTGCAACGGGACGAGGTCGACCGGGAGCGGCGCGAGTCCGTCGAGCAGATCCTCCGCGCGGGCAGGCACCTGCTGGAGCTCGTCGAGGAGCTCCTCGACGTCTCGCGCATCGAGACGGGAGCCCTGAGCCTCGACCTCGAGGACGTCGCGGTCGGCGACGTCGTCCAGCGGGCGCTCGAGCTCGTCCGGCCGCTCGCGGACGAACGGAGGGTGGCGCTCGGCCCGCTGACGCCGGAGGCACGGGGTCTCGTCGCAGTCGCAGACCGGCGGCGCCTGCTGCAGGTATTGCTCAACCTGCTCGCGAACGCGGTCAAGTACAACCGCGAGGGCGGCAGCGCGAGCGTAACCTGCGCTCGACTCGGCGACGCGCGGATCGAGATGACCGTCTCCGACAGCGGCATCGGGTTGTCCAAAGCCGACGCGGAGCGCGTCTTGCTTCCCTTCGAGCGAGCGCGCGCCGCGGCCGAGGTCGAGGGCACGGGCCTGGGCCTGACGGTCGCGAAGGCGCTCGTCGAGGCGATGGGCGGCACGCTCCGCGTGGAGAGCACGCCCGGAGAGGGGAGCCGCTTCTCCTTCGACCTCCCAATCGCGCAGCCGGCTCGCACGAAGGAGGGCCCAGCGCCGGCCGCGACGAGAACCGTC
>DATLYU010000153.1:0-5914 GCA_035574435.1 Gaiellaceae bacterium
CGAGAGCGCGCGCACGAGCCACTCGACCGAGGCGCTCCACGTGCCGGGGAGCGGGCGCGCCCGGCCGCCGTTCAGGCAGACGACCGTGCCCGCCGTCCCGCTCCCCGTCACGCGCAGCTCCGCGCCGGTGGGGAGGATCACGCTGTCTCCGGCAGCACGCGCTCGAGCCACGGGCGCAGCTCCAGGAGGAAGCGAGGGTCGATCCCGTGCGCGAGGCCCGGCGTCTCGCGATAGAGCGGCTCGGCGCCCGCCTCGCGCAGGAGCTCGGCCGCCCGGCGCCCCCACTCGACGCCGATCACGCCGTCGAGCGCGCCGTGCCCGATCGCGACCGGCGGCAGCGGCGGACGCAGGTCGAGCTCGAAGCCGGGGACGGTGGGGACGAAGCCGCTGAAGGCGAGCAGGCCCGCGGGCCGCGGGCGCCCGGCGCCGAGGCCGAGCGCGTACGTCATCACCGCGCCCTGCGAGAAGCCGCCGAGCACCGTGCGCTCGGGCGGGATGCCGGTCTCCCGCGCGAGGGCGTCCAGCCAGGCGCTCGTCCGCGCGTACGTGGACGAGAAGGTCTCCGGGTCGGGGAAGCCGAGCTCGCGGATCGCGTACCAGTGCGCGCCGTCCGGCGGGAGCGCGAGCGGCCCGCGCGGGGTCACCCCGTGCAGGCGGCGCCGCGGGTCGAGGTGGTCGAGGAGCGGAAGGAGGTCGCGCTCGTCCGCGCCCCGTCCGTGGAAGAGGACGAGCAGGCCCGCCGGCTCTCCGGCTGCCGGGCGCTCCAGGAACGTGAGCTGCGAGGCCGTCACCGGGCGAGCCGTCCGAGGACGGCGCCGAAGAGCGCGTGCCGCCACGTCGCCTGGGCGAGCGCCCGGGGGTTGCGCAGGAGCGGCGGGACGCCGCGCTCACCGCGCGCCGGGTGGTGGCGGTCGACGAGCGCGCTCAGCGGGTAGGTGGCCGCGTGCTCGGCGAGCGCCAGCGCGAGGGCGAGCCGCTCCGGTCGCAGGCGGACGCGCCTGCGCGCCTCGTGGAAGGCGAGCCCGAAGAGCGCGCCGTTGGCCGCGTGCCAGGCGAGCCCGACGGCCGGCCACGCGCGCCCGCGCGTGACCATCTTCCCGAGCACGGCCACGTCCGAGTAGTGGCTGCGGAAGAGGCGCCGGTCGAGCGGCTCCTGCAGACCCCAGACCGTCGCGGCCGCGGCGCCCGCGGCCGCCGCGCGCAGGCGGGCGTCCATCGCGCCAGTCTGCCAGCGCCGCCGTGAGCCGTGCCTCAGGCGAGCGCGAGCTCGTCCAGCGACCGTGCGAGGGCGTCCACGAACGCCCCGGTCTCCGCCTCGGTCATGGGCGTGGAGAGGCAGCCGAAGCCGCGCGGCGTGAAGAGGACGCCGTTCCCCAGGAGCGCGAGGTGCAGCTCGGCGGAGCGCTCCAGGTGCAGGTTGAAGAGCGAGCCCGACCGGGTCACCGCGCCCACGGCGCCGCGCTCGAAGAAGAGCGCCGCGACCGCGTCGCAGAGCTCGGCCGTCAGGCGCTCGAGCCGCTCGTACACGGCCGGTCGGAGCTCGTCCAGGACGGCCAGGCCCGCGGCCATGGTGAGGGGGTTCGCGTTGAACGTCCCGCCGTGGCCGATGCGGTCGGGCCGGCGCGGGTCGAAGAGCTCCAGCACGTCCGCCCGCCCGCCGAACGCGCCGACCGGCAGGCCGCCGCCGATGATCTTCCCCAGCGTCGTCAGGTCCGGGGTCACGCCCAGGCGACCCTGCGCGCCGTGGTAGCCGATGCGGAAGGAGATGACCTCGTCGAAGACGAGGAGCGCGCCGGCCTCCCGCGTCAGCTCGCGCAGGAAGGCGAGGAACTCGGGCGAGGCGGGCAGGACGCCGCCCGAGCCGAGGACCGGCTCGACGATCACCGCCGCCAGGTCGTCGAGGCGCGGCACAAGCGCGGCCCGCGTCCCCTCGACGCCGTCGAACGGGCACACGACCAGGGTCCGCGCGAGCGCCTCCGGGACGCCGGGGGCGCCGGGAGGCTCGCCCGCCTGCGCCGGGATGCTCGCCGCGAGGTCGTGCGAGCCGTGGTAGCCGCCGGCGAAGACGCCGATCGTGCTCCGGCCGGTGAACGCGCGCGCCGCCCGCAGCGCGAGCATGGTCGCCTCCGTCCCCGAGTTGCAGAAGCGCAGGCGCTCGACGCTCGGTAGCCGCTCGCGGATGCGCTCGGCCAGCTCGACCTCGAGCTCGCTCGGCGCGGCCGCGCTCGCGAGCGCCGCCGCCTGCCGCTGCACCGCTTCCACGACGCGCGGGTGGCAGTGGCCGAGGACGAGCGAGGTGTAGTTGGAGATGAAGTCGAGGCGCTCGACGCCGTCCACGTCCGTGACGCGGCAGCCCTCGCCGCGCACGAGGTACACGGGGTAGGGGTCGTGGAAGACGGTCGTCCGCGTGTTCCCGCCCGGCAGCGACCCCAGCGCCCGCTCGTACAGCGCGCGCGACCCGGGCGAGGAGGCGAGGAAGCGTTCCCGGGCCGTCTCCGTCAGCGGGCGCGCCATTTCGCCATTGTCGCCGCTTCTGGTAGGGAATGGCGCAGATGACGAGCGTGGAGGGCACGGCGGCCGAGGCCGCCGCCGCGGAGCGCCGCGCGAGCCGGCTCACCGCCCTCGGCGTGCGCCTGCTCACGCTGGGCGCCGACCCGCGGGACTCGGCGGACGAGCGCGCCCGCAAGTCCCTGCTCGTCGCCGTCTGCCTCATGGTCCTGCCCGCGGGCGTGCTCTGGGGCGCGCTCTACCTCGTCTTCGACGAGCCGATCGCGGCCCTCTTCCCGTGGAGCTACACCGTCGTCTCCTGCGCCTGCCTCGTCGCCTTCGCCCGTAGCGGCAGCTTCCGCTTCCTGCGGACCGTCGAGCTCTCCCTGATCCTCGTCACGCCCGCGGCGCTCAGCGTCGTCCTCGGCGGCCTCACCGAGTCGAGCGGCGTCGTCATCTGGTCGTTCCTCGCGCCGGTGGGGGCGGTCGTCTTCTCGGGCCCGGCGCGGGCGTGGCGCTGGTTCGGCGGCTTCCTGCTCCTGCTCGGGGCGACGATCGCGCTCGGCCCGGCGGTGCGGCCGGACGGCGCCGACCTGCCGGAAGGCGCGCGCCTGGCCTTCGCGGGGCTCAACCTGGGCGCAGTCTCGTTCGTCGCCTTCGCCCTCCTCGTGAGCTTCGCACGGCAGCGCGAGCACGCCCAGCAGCGCGTCGAGAGCCTCCTCCTGAACATCCTCCCGGACGAGATCGCGCAGCGCCTGCAGGCCGAGCCGCAGGCGATCGCCGACCACTTCGAGGAGGCGAGCATCCTCTTCGCCGACGTCGTGGACTTCACGCCGCTCTCCGAGCGGCTCGGCCCGCGCGAGCTCGTCGGCCTGCTCGACCGGCTCTTCACGAGCTTCGACGACCTCGCCGATCGCTACGGCGTGGAGAAGATCAAGACGATCGGCGACTGCTACATGGTCGCCGCCGGCGTGCCCCGCCCGCGCGCCGACCACGCGCACGCGCTCGCGCGCATGGCGCTCGAGATGCGCGAGCGCGCCCGCGACTGCCTGCCCGACCCGGGCGAGCGGAACCTGCAGCTCCGCATCGGCATCAGCTCGGGGCCGGTGGTCGCGGGCGTGATCGGCCGCCGCCGCTTCCTCTACGACCTGTGGGGCGACACCGTGAACATGGCCAGTCGCATGGAGTCGCACGGCTCGCCGGACGCGATCCAGATCACGCGCACGACCTGGGAGCTCCTGCGCGACGACTTCGCCACCGAGCCGCGCGGCCCCGTCGAGGTGAAGGGCAAGGGCCGGGTCGAGACGTGGTACCTGCTCGGGCCGCGGACGTGAGCGCGCGGGGCGGCGCGGCCGCGGCCGCGCGCGCCCTCGCCCTCGTCCACGCGCTACTAGCCGGGTTGGGGGACGATGCGGATGTAGGGCTTCGGCTCCTCCCAGGAGCCGAAGAGCTCCTTGGCCTCGTCGTTGGACACGGAGCCGGCGATGATCACGTCGTCGCCCGGCTGCCAGTTCACCGGCGTCGAGACCTTGTGCTTGGCCGTGAGCTGCAGCGAGTCGATCACCCGCAGCACCTCGTCGAAGTTGCGGCCCGTGGTCATCGGGTAGACGAGGATCAGCTTGACCTTCTTGTCCGGCCCGATCACGAAGACGTTGCGGACGGTCTGGTTGTCGGCCGGGGTGCGCGACTTGGCGTCGCCCTCCACCTCGGCCGGCAGCATCCCGTACAGCTTCGACACCGTGAAGTCGTCGTCCCCGATGATCGGGTAGTTGGGCGCCTGCCCCTGCGTCTCCTCGATGTCGCGCGCCCAGCCCTCGTGGTCGCCCGTGGAGTCGACCGAGAGCCCGATGATCTTGACTCCCCGGCGATCGAACTCCGGCTTGATCTTCGCCATGTAGCCGAGCTCGGTCGTGCACACGGGCGTGAAGTCCTTGGGATGGGAGAAGAGGACCGCCCACGAGTCCCCGATCCACTCGTGGAAGCTGATCGGCCCCTCGGTCGTGTCGGCCTGGAAGTCCGGCGCGGTGTCGCCGATCTTGAGCGCCATCTCCCTCCTTTCCGCCGGACGCCGAGCGCGTCCGGCCCCTCGTGGCGGGCAGTTCCCTGAAGTGTTCTATACGACGGCGCCGCGCGCCAGGGCATTCCCGGAGCTCAGCCGGCGAGTCCGGGCACGGGGTGGCGCTCGGGCGCGCGTCGGGCGCGAGGTCCGCGCCCGGCACGTCGGCACTACCCGCAGTGATGGAGCTAGCCGGACTCGAACCGGCGACCTCCTGGGTGCGATCCAGGAGCGGAGGGGAGAACCGGGGAAGAACCGGGATCGTTGAGCCATGAAGAAGGGGGCCGAAGCCCCCCTCTCCCCGGACGTTCCGGGTCACTACTGACCATTCGCTGACCACGCTGACCACTACTGGCCGACCGCCTGCCCGGCCTGCCGGAAGGCGTCCTCGTGGGCCTCGCGGTCGAAGAGGTGAATGTAGGTCTTCTGCGTCGTCGAGACGTTCGCGTGGCCGATGACGCTCGACAGGAACGTCACGGAGATGCCGCGGTCGGCGGCGAGCGAGGCGAAGCCGTGGCGGAGATCGTGGAACGTCAGGTGTTCCAGAAGCTCCGCGTGGTCACGCGCCCGCTCGAAGCCGCGGCGCTGGACGTTGCGGTGCTGGAGGCGGGAGCCGTTCCGGCTGGTGAAGACCGGGTCGTCGGCCGATGCCCGACCGGCGGCAAACGCCTTCTTGCGGAGATCGCGGAGCACGGCTTCGGCCTCGGGCCAGAGGGGGACGCGCCGGTTCTTGCCCGCGCCCGTCTTCGGGTCGGTGATCTCGCCGTACTTGGTGAACTGCTGCCGGACGGTGACGACCGGCTTCTCGCCCAGGTCGACGTCGCCCCAGTTGAGCCCCAGGATCTCACCCAGGCGGAGACCGGTGTAGACGGCGAAGGTGAGAATCGGGGAGTAGTCGGCACGAGCCTCGGGCTGCCGAGCGAAGTACCGGGAGGCGTCGAGGAGCGCGTCGATCTCCTCCTGTGTCCATTCGTACGCCTTCCCTGCGGAGGCCTCCGGGAAGTCCGACGGCCTGAGGAGCGTGAGCGGGTTGGAGGTGACGAGCCCGCGGCGCCCGGCGTACGTGAAGACCCCGCGCACCGGGCCAAGGTAGTTCTCACAGGTCTTCTTGGAGAGCCCGCGAGCCTTCCACTTGCTGAGTAGCCCGAGGATGACGTCGAGGTCGATCTCGGCCAGGCGGCGATGCCCGAGGTAGTCGAGAAGCTCGTTGTCGAGTGCTCCCCGGTACAGGAGCCGGGTGCTCGTCGCCTTGGGCGACTCGTCCGAGGCCCACCACTCCTCCGCGACGTCGCGGAAACGGAGCTTGCTCGGGGCGACCTTCTCGCCCTTGGCGACCTTCCCCCGAAGCTCGCTGTACTCGGCCAGGGCGTC
>DATLYU010000154.1:0-4505 GCA_035574435.1 Gaiellaceae bacterium
CCGCGCACCCTCTGCAGGTAGCCCTCGAGCAGGACGGCGGCCGCGCGCGCGTCGTCGGGCGGCGCGCCCGCCCGGCCGGCGAGCGCCGTCGTGAAGCGCTCGTCGTACGCCTCCACGGGGACGTCCAGCTCGTGCCGGAGCGCGGCGAGGAAGACCTCGGTCTTGCGCGCCTGCTCGCCGCGCTCGCCGCGCAGGGTCAGCGGGAGGCCGACCACGACGCGTTCCGCCGCGTGCTCGCGCACGAGCTGCCGGATGCGGCGGAGCCCCGCGCGCGTCCCGGCCCGCTCCACGACGCCCACCGGGCGGGCGATCGTGCCCGTGGGGTCGGAGACGGCGACGCCGGTGCGCGCGTCGCCGTAGTCGAGGGCCAGCACCTTCACGCGAGCGCGCCGAGGACGAGCCGCTCCGCCTCGGCGAGCGCCTCGGCCAGCTTCTCCGGCTCGCTCCCCCCGGCCCGCGCCATCGTCGGCCGGCCGCCTCCACCGCCACCCACGATCGCGGCCGCCTGCTTCACCACGTCGGACGCGCTCACCCGCTCGGCCACGGCCGGATCGAAGTTCGCGACCAGGTGCACCTTCCCGTCCACGCGCGAGCCGAGCACGACCGCGGCCGGCGCGTGCCGCTGCTTGAAGCGGTCGGAGAGGTCGAGCAGCGCGTCCGGCTCGAGGCCGTCCACCGACTGCACGATCACGTTCACGCCGCCCTCGCTGCGCACCTCGGCCTCCACCTCCGGCGTGCGCTCGGCAGGCTGGGCGCGACGCTGCTTGGCCTCGCGGCGCAGCTCCTCCAGCTGCTCGCGCAGCTGCTCCAGCTCCCGCGAGCGGCCGTGCAGGAGCGCCCAGGCCTCGCCCGCGGTCACGGCCTCCACGCGCCGCACGCCGGCGCCCACGGACGACTCGGAGAGGAGCACGAAGGGCCCGACCTCCGCGGTCGAGCGCACGTGCGTCCCGCCGCACAGCTCGATGGAGACGCCGGGAACCTCGACCACGCGCACGACGTCGCCGTACTTCTCGCCGAACAGCATGATCGCGCCCAGGCGGCGCGCCTCGTCGAGCGGCGTCTCGAACGTGTGCACGGGCAGGTTCGCGAAGACGTGCTCGTTCACGCGGCGCTCGATCGCCTCCCGCTCCTCCTCCGTGAGCGCCGCCGGGTGCGTGAAGTCGAAGCGGAGCTTGTCGGGCCGCACCGCGGAGCCCGCCTGCCGCACGTGCTCGCCGAGCAGCTCGCGCAGCACGGCGTGGAGCAGGTGCGTGGCCGTGTGGTTGGCCATGGTCGGGAACCGCACCCGCCACGGCACGACCGCCCGCACGCGGTCGCCCGCGGCGAAGCCCTCGCCGCGCAGGAGCAGGGCCTGGTCGTCGCCGAAGCGGTACGCCTCCACGAGCTCCGCCCGCGTGCCCGAGTCGTCGTCGCGCTCGATCCAGCCGGCGTCCGAGACCTGGCCGCCGCCCGCGGGGTAGAACGGCGACTCGCGCAGCTTGGCCAGGAAGAAGCCGTCGCCGAGCTCCTCGAGCGCGCCGAGCTGCGTCAGGACCTCCGTCTTCTCGTACCCGACGAACTCGCTCGTGAACCCGGCCGTGCGCGCGAACTCGGCCGCACGCTGGGCCTCCGTCCCGCCGGAGCCGCGGGAGATCTCGCGGTGGCGCTCCATCGCCCGGTGGTAGCCGTCCACGTCCACCGGCTGCCCGCGCTCCTCGGCGAGCTCGACGGTGAGCTCGAGCGGGAAGCCGTACGTGGCGGCGAGCGTGAACGCGTCCTCGCCGGAGATGGCGTCGCCCGAGGCGAGCTCCTCGAAGAGCTTGAGGCCGCGCTCGAGCGTCTCCAGGAAGCGCTCCTCCTCGGCCCGCACGACGCGCTCGATCTCGCCCGCCCGCTCGCGCAGCTCCGGATAGGCGTCGCCCATCTGCTCGACGACGACCGCGGGGAGGCGGTAGAGGGCGTCCAGCCCGATGCGCTGCGCCTGCTGGACGGCGCGCCGTACGATGCGCCGCAGGATGTAGCCGCGACCCTCGTTGGAGGGCGTGACGCCGTCCGCCACGAGGAAGGTCATCCCGCGCCCGTGGTCGGCGAGCACCCGATGCGCCTTCGTGGCCGCCGGCGAGTCGCCGTACGCGACGCCCGACTCGGCGGCGATCCAGGCCATGATCCGCTGGTAGCCGTCCGTCTCGTAGACGGAGCGGACGTCCTGCAGGATGGCGGCGCCGCGCTCGAGCCCGAGACCGGTGTCGATGTTCTGGGCGGGGAGGGGCGTGAGCGTCCCGTCGGCGTGCAGCTCGTACTCCATGAAGACGAGGTTCCAGAACTCGAGGAAGCGGTCGCAGCGCGTGCAGCCGGGCGCGCAGTCGGGCTCGCCGCAGCCCGCCTCCTCGCCCCAGTCCCAGTACAGCTCGGAGTCGGGCCCGCAGGGGCCGGGCCCGCCGACCGACCAGAAGTTCTCCGAGGTCGGGAGCGGGACGATGCGGTCGGGCGGCATGCCGAAGCGCTCCCAGAGCTCGATCGTGACCTCGTCGGGGCCCAGCCCGAGCTGGGGGTCGCCTGCGTGCACGCTCACCCACACGCGGTCCCAGTCGAGCCGCATGCGCTCGCGCACGAACTCGGTCGCGTACGCGATCGCGCCCTCCTTGAAGTACTGCCCGAACGAGAAGTTGCCGAGCATCTCGAAGAACGTGAGGTGGTGGCCGTCGAGCCCGACGGAGTCGATGTCGGGCGTGCGGAAGCACTTCTGCACCGTGGTCGTGAGCGGCGCGGGCGGCGGCTCGAGACCCAGGAAGTACGGCATCTGCGGCTGCATGCCCGCGGTCGTGAGGAGCGTCGAGCGGTCCTCCGGGCGCGGCACGAGCGACGCCGACGGCACGCGCAGGTGCCCCTTCTCCTCGAAGAAGGCGAGGAATCCCTCGCGCAGCTCGGCGGTCGTCCGCATGCCGGGATTCTACGAGCGGGTGGTTCGGAGCCCGGGCGCGCTACGCCTGGCCCGAGCCGTCCCGGCCGGCGTCGCCGGCGCTCGCGCGGAGCTCCTCCTCGAGCTCGCTCTCGCGCCTGCGAGCCGCCTCGCGTGCGACGTTCAGCGCCTGGCCGAGGTCGCGGTGCGCGCGGAACGCGGCCACGCCGTGCGAGATGCCCGCGGCGAGGCCGGTCACCTTCTTCACGGGCGTCGTGACCGCGCTCGAGACGGCCCGCACGGCGGTGTCCGCGCTCTCCGCCATCGAGACGGCGCTGTCCGTGACCTCGTCCAGCTTGTCGAGCTGGTCGTTCACGCGGTCGACCGTGCCGCCGGCCTTCACGATCACGGGCAGGAGGTCGCGCTCCGTCCCCTTGATGAAGGAGGAGAGGCGCCCGAAGGTGCCGCCCAGGCGCAGCAGCATGTACGCGAGCGCGAGGCCGCTGACGACGAAGAAGGCGGCGAGCCCGTAGTTGAGCACGTCTCCCGAGGTGGAGGCGAGGGCCGGCACGCGTCGGATCCTAGTGGCTTCGGTTCAGCCGACGCGGGCGATGGTCCCGGCGCCGACCACCGCGTCCCCGTCGTACAGCGCCGCCACCTGGCCGCGCGCGACGGCGTACGCCGGCTGCTCCAGCTCCAGGACGAAGCCGCCGTTGACCGCGGCGACGCGGGCCGGCACGACGGGCGAGCGGTGCCGCAGCTTCGCCTCCGCGCGGGCGACGGGCGCGTACAGCCGGCCGTGCGCGACCTCGACCCGGCTGGCCGCGAGCGCCTCGCGCGGCCCGACGGTGACCGTGTTCGAGGCGGCATCCGTCCCGAGCACGTACAGCGGACGCGCCGCCGAGAGGCGCAGCCCGCGCCGCTGGCCCGGCGTGAAGCGCCAGAACCCGTCGTGCGCGCCGAGCTCGCGCCCGCTCTCGTCCACGATCGCGCCGGAGGCCGGCGCGAGGCCGTGGCGCTCGAGGAAGGCGCGGTAGTCGCCGCCGGCGAGGAAGCACGCCTCCTGGCTCTCCGGGCGCCCCGCCGCCGGCAGCCCGGCTGCGGCCGCCTCGGCCCGCGTGGCCTCCTTCGTCTGCCCGCCGAGCGGGAAGCGGACACGCGGCAGGAGCGCGGGGTCGAGCGTGGCGAGCATGTACGACTGGTCCTTCGCCTCGTCCACGGCGCGCGCCACCAGGAGCTGCCCGCCGCGCTCGACGACGCGGGCGTAGTGGCCCGTCCAGAGCTCGGCGGCACCCGCCCGCTGCGCGAACGCGAGCAGCGCGTCGAAGCGGAACGCCCCGTTGCAGCGCGTGCACGGGTTCGGCGTCTCGCCGGCCGCGTACCCGGCCGCGAAGGGCTCCACCACCGCCTCCCGGAACTCCTCGCGCAGGTCCAGCGTGACGTGCGGCAAGCCCAACGCGTGACAGGTGGCCCGCGCGGCGGCGACCGCCTCCGGGGAGCAGCACGCGCGCTCGGCGGCCGGGCCCTGCGGGTCCTGCCAGAGCCGCAACGTGACGCCGAGCGCCTGCGGCCCGGCGCGCAGGAGCGCGACCGCGCTGTCCACGCCGCCGCTCATCGCGACCGCGAC
>DATLYU010000155.1:0-7650 GCA_035574435.1 Gaiellaceae bacterium
GGCCGGCCCGGGGGCCGGCGCTGCCTCGGGCGCGGGCGACGGCTCGGCCGCCGAGGCCGCCGCGGCCCGCTCGCCCTCGGGCGCCGGTTGCCGCTTGCCTCCCAGCACCCGCCGCAGGCTGACGACGCCGAGGACGCGGTCCCCGTCCACGACCGGAAGGTGCCGGAACCCCTTGTCCAGCATCACCTGGGCCGCCTCCTCCAAGCTCATGTCGGGCGGCGCGGTGACCGGGTCGGGCGTCATCCACTGCCTCACCCGCGCCTCGCTCGTGTGCACGCGCGCGGCCATCGCCCGGAGCATGTCCCGCTCGGTGAGGATCCCGATCAGCCTCCCGAAGTCCTTGACGATGACCGCGCCCACGTTGCGGCTCGTCATCCGCTCGGCGACCTCGCCGAGCGTGTCCTCTGGGGCGACGACGATGAAGTTGGGCGAGCAGATGTCCGCGAGCGTGGCCACGCAGCGAGTCTAACCGCTCGCCGGAGCCGTCGCCGCGGCCGCATGCGGGCTTGGGATAATCAGGTCTAATGACAGGGATAAGCATTCTTCGGTAAGATCGCCGCGTGCGGAAGGACGCCTCCCTCGACGTGCTGGTGGTCGGGAGCGGCGCCGCCGGCCTCGCCGCGGCGGTGTCGGCCGGGCGCGCGGGCGCGCGGGTCGCCCTGGCTACGAAGACGACGATCCAGGCCTGCAACTCGGCGAAGGCGCAGGGCGGCATCCAGGCCGCGCTCGGGCCGGACGACTCGCCCGAGCTGCACGCCGAGGACGTGATGCGCAGCTCGCACGGCACCGCCGACCCCCGGCTCGTGGAGGTGTTGACGAGCGAGGCGCCCGCGGCCATCCGCTGGCTCGAGGAGCTGGGCGTCGCGTTTACCCGCGAGAACGGCGGCTACCGGCTGGCGCGCTGCGGCGGGGCCTCCCGGAGGCGGCTGCTCCAGGTCGGCGACCGCACCGGGCATGCGATCACGAAGGCGCTGCGGGAGGCGTTCGAGGCCGGCTCCGGGGTCGAGCTCCCTCACCACCGCCTCGTCGCGCTCGCCCCGGGCGAGCACGGCTGGCGGGCGAGCTTCGAGACGAGGGAGGGCGTCGTCGAGCTCTCGGCCGGGGCGGTCGTCCTCGCCGCCGGCGGCCGCTGCTACGCGGAGGCCGAGCGGCGCGGGGAGCTCTCCACGAACCACCCGAACGCGACCGGCGAGGTCACGCAGGTCGCGCTCGAGGCGGGCGCCGCGGCGCGCGACCTGGACGCCCTCCAGTACCACCCGAACGGCGGCGCCTGGCCGCCGAGCATGCAGGGCTACTCGATCCCGGAGACGACGCGCGCCTACGGCGCGGTGCTCCTGAACGCGGACGGCGAGGAGTTCACCGACTCGCTCGGGCCCCGCGACGCCGTCTCCCAGGCGATCTTCGACGAGGTGGCGAAGGGGAAGGGCGTCTGCACGCCCGACGGGCGCCCCGCCGTCTGGCTGGACACCACCCGCATCCCGCAGGCGGACGCGGAGATCTCGCTCCCGTACATGCTCCGCCGCTACCGGGCGGCCGGCATCGACCCGCTCTCCGAGCCGATCCTCACCTACCCCGTCCTCCACTACCAGAACGGCGGGCTCGTCATCGACGAGCACGCGGAGACCACCCTCGAGGGCGTCTTCGCCTGCGGCGAGATCGCGGGCGGCACGCATGGGAGGAACCGCATGATGGGCAACTCGCTGCTCGAGTGCACGGTGTTCGGCCGGCGCGCCGGCCGGGCGGCGGCGGAGAAGGCGCGCGCGTGACCGCCGCGACCGCAACCGACCTGGGCAGGGCGGTCGAGGACGCGGCCGCGCACCTGTACGTCTGGGCGCTCAAGGACATCCCGCAAGACCTGCGGGACGCGCTCGCCGCGGCGCGCGCCCGCGAGACCTCCGTGACGGGAAAGCGGGTGCTGGAGACGATCGTGCGCAACGTGGAGGTGGCGGAGGAGACGCGCAACCTCGTCTGCCAGGACACCGGCATCGCCGTCTACTACTGCCGCGTCGGCGAGCGCTTCCCCCTGCACCCGGCGCGGATCTACGAGGCGCTGCGGGCGGGCACCGAGCGCGCGACCGTGGAGCACCCGCTCCGCTCCAACACCGTGCACACCCTGACCCGCGAGAACACGGGGCCGAACGTGGGCTTCCGGGTGCCGATCGTGCACTGGGACTTCGTCCCCGACTGGGACGGCCTGGACGTGAAGTGCGTCCCCAAGGGCTCCGGCTCGGAGAACATGAGCTTCCTCAAGATGTGCGTCCCCGCCGACGGGGTGCGCGGGATCAAGGAGTTCGTCCTGGAGTCGGTCGTGGGCGCGGGCGGCAAGCCCTGCCCGCCGGGGATCGTCGGCGTCGGCATCGGCGGCTCCGCCGACTACGCGATGCACCTGGCGAAGGAGGCGATCGCCCGCCCGGTGGGGACGCGCAACCCCGACCCGGAGGTGGCGCGGCTCGAGGAGGAGCTGTACGCGCTCCTGAACGAGACCGGGGTCGGGCCGATGGGGCTCGGCGGGGACGTGACCGTGCTCGCCGTGCACGTCGAGCACGCGGACACGCACATGACCCTGAACCCGGTGGCGGTCAACTACCAGTGCTGGGCGGCGCGGCGCGCCTCCGCCCACATCGCCGCCGACGGCACCGTCGTCTACGACCGGGACGCCTGAGATGGCGGCGCACGAGGTCACCTTCCCCGTCGCCGACCCGGCCGAGATCCTGAAGCTGCGCGCCGGGGACGAGGTGATCGTGCAAGGCCACATCATCGGCATCCGCGACCGCACGCAGATCCGCATCTTCGACCAGGGGATGGAGCCGCCGATGGACCTGCGCGGCGCCTTCCTCCTGCACACGGCGCCGAACGTGCGCAAGCTCGGGCCGGGCCGCTACGAGCCGATCTGCGTCGGCACGACCACCTCGGCCCGCATGGTCCGCTTCACCGCCCCCCTCGGCGAGCGCTACGGGGTGCGCGCGATCTGCGGCAAGGGCGGCTTCCCCGACGAGGCGATCGAGCCGATGCGGCGCTACGGGATGGTCTACCTCGCGATCGTGGGCGGGGCGGCCGCGCTGGAGACGACCCAGATCGAGGAGATCGAGGAGGTCGCCTGGGAGGAGCTCATGCCCGAGTGCCTGTGGAAGTTCCGGGTCAAGGACTTCGGCCCCCTGATCGTGGGCATCGACGCCCACGGCAACTCCCTCTACCGCGACGTGCAGCAGCGCGCGCGCAAGAAGCTGGAGGACCTCTATGCACGCCTCTGAGCACGACGGCTTCCTGGAGGTGCCCGCGCGCGAGGGCAAGCCCCGCGAGCGCGGCCTCACCCACGTCATCGACAAGGGCCTCAACCTGCGCGAGATCGAGGGCCTCTTCGACACGGCCGGCGAGTACGTGGACATCGTCAAGCTCGGTTGGGGCACGAGCTACGTCACGAACAACCTGGAGAAGAAGATCGCCCTCTACCGCTCGTTCGCGACGCCGGTCGTCTGCGGCGGGACGCTCTTCGAGGCGGTGTACGCGCAGGGGAAGGTCGACCGCTTCAAGCGCTGGCTCGAGCACTACCGCTTCTCCCACGTGGAGATCTCCGACGGCACGCTCGAGATCCCGCGCGAGCGCAAGCTGGAGCTGATCGCCGACTTCGCGCGCGACTTCGTCGTCCTCTCCGAGGTCGGCTCCAAGGACGCGGAGGTGAACATCGCCCCCTACCTGTGGGTGCAGTGGATCGGCGAGGAGCTCGCCGCCGGCGCCTGGAAGGTGATCGCGGAAGGCCGCGAGGGCGGGACGGCCGGCATCTACCGGCCCACGGGCGAGCTGCGCACCGGGCTCGTGGACGAGATCGAGCACTCGCTCGACTTCCACGACCTGATCTGGGAGGCGCCGACGAAGGCCGCGCAGGCCTGGTTCGTCCGCCACTTCGGGCCGGAGGTGAACCTGGGGAACATCCCGCCCGACGAGGTGATCGCGCTCGAGACCCTGCGCCTGGGCCTGCGCGCCGACACGATGAAGGAGGTGCTCCTTGGCCGTCCAAGCGGTCAGCCCGCCGCGGCTTCCTGACCTCGACTTCGAGGCGATGAGCGCCGAGGAGCTGATCGCCTGGGCGCACTCGTACTTCTGGCCCCGCATCTGCCTCACCTGCTCCTGGCAGAAGCAGTCCTCCGTGCTCGTGCACATGGTCGCCGAGCTCGGCCTGCGCATGGACACGGTGGAGCTCGACACCCACCTCTTCTTCCGCGAGTCGTACGAGACCCGCGACCGGCTGGTCGAGCGCTACCAGCTCAAGCTGATCCGGCCCGAGATCCCGACGATCGCCGAGCAGCACCGGGCGGAGGGCCCGAACCTGTGGGAGCGCGACCCCGACCGCTGCTGCCACATCCGCAAGGTGGAGCCGCTCGTGCGCGCGCTCCAGCCCTACGACGCGTGGATCTCGGGCATCCGCCGCGACCAGTCCCCGAGCCGCGCGGGGACGCCCAAGGTCGAATGGTCGGAGCGCTACCGCGTCTTCAAGATCCACCCGCTCGCGGACTGGGACGAGAAGCGGGTGTGGGCGTACATCAACGTGAACGAGATCCCCTACAACCCGCTGCACGACGCCGGCTACCGGTCGATCGGGTGCATTCCCTGCACGCGGCCGACCCGGCCCGACGAGGAGGAGCGGGCCGGCCGCTGGGCCGGCTCCGACAAGCTCGAGTGCGGCATCCACACCGACACGCAACCGCTCACCTGAAAGGACGTTCGCTTGTCAGACCACATCTACGCGCATGAGCATCCCGAGTCGGACCGCGCCCGCGGGGGCGGCTTCACGCTCTGGTTCACGGGCCTCTCCGGATCCGGCAAGACCACGATCGCGCACCTGGTCGGCCCCGAGCTCGACCGGCGCGGGCTCCTCGTCGAGTACCTGGACGGGGA
Organism: Gaiellaceae bacterium; assembly: GCA_035574435.1. Taxonomy (GTDB): domain Bacteria; phylum Actinomycetota; class Thermoleophilia; order Gaiellales; family Gaiellaceae; genus GMQP-bins7. Next base: position 4,894 of record DATLYU010000155.1, read on the forward strand.
CACGGTGCGCACGCACCTGTCCAAGGGCCTCGGCTTCTCGAAGGAGGACCGGGACACGAACATCGAGCGGATCGGCTGGGTGGCCTCGCGCCTCACGCGGCACGGTGGCGCGGTCATCGTCGCCGCGATCTCCCCGTACGCGGAGACCCGCGCCAAGGCCCGAGCGCTCGTCGAGCAGTTCGGGCCGTTCGTGGAGGTGTACGTCAAGGCCTCCGTGGACGAGTGCGCGCGGCGCGACGTGAACGGGCTGTACGCGAAGGCGTTCGCGGGCGAGATCACGGGCTTCACGGGCGTGGACGACCCGTACGAGGAGCCCGCCGCGCCCGAGCTCGTCGTGGACACGGAGGCGACCGAGCCCGAAGAGGCGGCGGCGCAGGTCGTGGGCAGGCTCGAGCAGCTCGGGCTCGTGCCGAGCGGGGTGCGGGCGTGACCGTCGCGGCCGCGGACCGCCTGATCCGGCCGCACGGCGGTACGCTCGTCGACCGCACGGGCGAGCGCCCGGACGATCTCGAGTCGCTGGAGACGATCGCGCTCACCTCACGCGAGGTGTCGGACCTGGACATGATCGCGTCGGGCGCCCTCTCCCCGCTCGAGGGGTTCATGGGCCGGGCGGACTACGAGCGCGTGCTCGAGGACATGCACCTCGCGAGCGGGCTCCCCTGGGCCCTCCCCGTCTGCCTGGCGGTGGACGCCGCGCCGGCGGGCGAGCGCGTCGCGCTCGCCGACGAGGCGGGCAGGGCGCTCGCCGTGCTCGAGGTGGAGGAGGTGTACGGCTACGACAAGGAGCGCGAGGCCGAGCTCTGCTTCCGCACCACGGACGACGCGCACCCGGGCGTCGCGCGCCTGTACGCGCAGAGGCCGCTCTACCTGGCCGGCCGGGTCACCGTCTTCGAGCGCCCGGAGCCGCCCTACCCCGAGCTCGCACTCGACCCCGCCGACACGCGGCGCGCCTTCGCCGAGCGCGGCTGGAAGCGGGTGGTCGGCTTCCAGACCCGCAACCCGATCCACCGCGCGCACGAGTACCTGACCAAGGTCGCGCTCGAGACCGTGGACGGGCTGCTCGTGCACCCGCTCGTCGGCGACACGAAGGCCGACGACGTGCCCGCGGACGTGCGCGTCGCCTGCTACCGGGCGCTGCTGGACGGCTACTACCCGGAGGATCGCGTCCTCCTCTCGGCGTTTCCCGCCGCCATGCGCTACGCGGGGCCCCGGGAGGCGATCTGGCACGCGATCTGCCGCAAGAACTACGGCTGCTCGCACTTCATCGTCGGCCGCGACCACGCGGGCGTCGGGACCTACTACGGGACGTACGACGCGCAGCTCGTCTTCGACGACTTCGCCCCGCACGAGCTCGACATCGAGCCGCTGTTCTTCGAGCACACGTTCTGGTGCAACGTGTGCGGCTCGATGGCGAGCACGAAGTCCTGCCCGCACGGCGCCGAGGACCGGGTCATGCTCTCGGGGACGAAGGTGCGCGAGATGCTCGCGGCGGGTGAGGTGCCGCCGGTCGAGTTCACGCGCCCCGAGGTGGCGAAGGTGCTCATCGAGGCGTATCGCGGGTGAGACGGGCTCCGATCCGCGTGCCCGCAGTGGGCTTCCATCCGCGGCCGCTCGGCGGCCGCGCTTCAGGGGTCGTGCGCGGGCCGGGCTTCGCGGGGAGCGGACTGCCGGCTGGCGCTCCTGCCGTGAGCTTCCATCCGCGGCCGCTTGGCGGGCGCGCGTAGAGGATGGACTGGAAGTACACCGTCCTCGGCCTCTTCACGGGGCTGCTCGTGGGCGCGACCGGCATGGGCGGCGGCTCGCTGATGACGCCGCTCCTCGTCTTCCTCTTCAACGTCCCGCCGACGACCGCGATCGGGACGGACATCGCGCACGGCGCCGCCTTCAAGACGGTCAGCGCGGTGCAGCACCGGCGCATGGGCAACGTGCGGGCGAGGCTCGCCGGCTGGATGCTGATCGGCTCCGCGCCCACCTCGCTGCTCGGGGTGTGGGCGGCCCACGCGATCAGCGAGCGCTACGGCGGCGGCGTCGAGGACGTGATGGGCCAGGTGCTGGGGGCCGCGCTCCTCTTCGGCGCGGTGGGGCTCGTGGCCAAGAGCCTCGTGCAGTCGGAGAAGGTGGGGGACGACCGCTGGACGCTCTCCACCCGCGACCGCACGGCCGCCGTGCTCATCGGGATGCTGGGCGGCTTCGTGGTCGGCCTCACCTCGGTGGGGAGCGGGGTCTTCTTCGGGCTGACGCTCCTCGTCGTCTTCCCGCTGCGGGCGCACAAGGTGGTGGGGACGGACATCTTCCACGCGGCCGCCCTGCTCTACGTGGCGGGTGCCGGCCACTGGCTGGTCGGCAACGTCGACTTCGGGCTCCTCTTCTGGCTCCTGCTCGGCTCGATCCCCGGCGTCCTCGTCGGAGGCCGGCTCACCCTTGCACTCCCCGAGCGGCTCCTGCGACTCGTGCTCGCAGGCGTGCTGGGGCTCGCCGGGATCAAGCTGCTCGACGTGCCCGGCGCCGGCATCGTCGTCGTTGCCGCCCTCTCGGCAGCCGCCGTCGCGTTGCTCGTCTGGCTCGGGCGGCACAGCTGGATCCGCATCCAGCAGGCCCGGAACGGCGGGGTCACGCCCGCAGCCGACTAGAGGGCGCTAGTAGCATCGCCGCGGCATGCGGACGGTCTGGGTGAGCTTCGACACCGTCGGGCGCGACTGCCTGCTGGCCGCGGCGGAGGTGGGCGCGGACGTCGTCGGCGTGGTCACGCTGCCCGGT